>CAZMSZ010000001.1:0-59460 GCA_964569055.1 uncultured Planctomycetota bacterium
GGCGCAGCCGCCGTCAGAACGGCTCGAGCCCGTGGATCGCGTCGACGCGCTGGCGGGCGCGCTGGCGGAGGGCCCGCGCGAGGGGCGCCTCGCCGCGGTCGGCGAGGTAGCGGTCGAGCGCCGCGAGCGCGCCCTGCGCGTCCTCCGAGCCGAGGCGCATGTAGCCGAGCAGCAGGTCGAGCTCGGGGTCGTCGGCGGCGGCGGTGGCCAGCCCCTCGAGCCGCGCGCTGAAGTCGGCCGCGGCCGCGCCGTACAGGTCGCGCAGGTCGAGGCCCGACTCGATCCAGCGCGGGTTGGCGGCGTAGCCCTCCTCGAGCGCGACCTGCGCCGAGCGGAACGAACCCTGGCTGAACAGCGCCTGCGCGAGCAGGTAGCGCGCGAAGGGGGCGCGCGGGTCGCGCTCGAGCGTGGCGGCGAACGCCTTGGCCGCGCCCTCGTAGGCGCCGTGGCGCAGGCGCACCACGCCGAGGCGGTCGAACGCGTCGGCCTCGGGCAGCGCGCTCGCCTCGCGGGCGTCGAGGTCGGAGGAGACCTCGCCGGTCTCGCCGCTGCCGGCCTTGCGCTCGGCCGGGCGCGGCGCGGGGGCGCTGCCCTCGGGCTGGGTCGGCTTGGGGCGCAGCGGCTCCTTCGCCTCCCAGGCGCCGCCGCTCAGGGCCGCGCGGATCTCGTTGTTGAGCCGGACCTCGAGCCCGGGGTCGCTGGCGACCGTCTTCCAGCTGTAGAGCGGGTTGAACTGGTCGGGGAACGTGGCGGGCTCGCTGTCCTCCACCTTGTAGAGCACGCGGCACTGCACGTCGTAGTAGTCGCCGTGCGACACGATCCGCGCCTCGATCTCCTGGCGCGTCTTCTCGAACAGGCTGGTGTCCTCCTTCACGAGCGCGGTGATCACGCCCGAGCGGTAGGACGAGCTCTGGATCGCGGCGTAGCGGTTGACGATGTGGTACGTGGTGTTGAACACGCGCCGGTAGTCGCCCATCGCCACCTCGTGGGTGACGTTGACGGGGCGCTCCACGCGCTGCGCCGGATGGTTGGCGGCGCAGCCCCAGAGCAGGGCGATCGACGGCACGAGCAGGAGCTTTCGCACGGAACCCTCCGCGGGTCGGTCGAGGAGTCGAGGTTGAGGGTTGCGCGCCACCCTTGGTCGTACTCTAGACCTGCCGTGACGCTCGTTCAAGGAGGCCGCCCGCTGGAACCGCCTGCCGGCGCGCGGCGTGTACGCCCCGGGCGCGGCACGTCGCCGTGGAGCCGCACGACTTGGGGCGACCTCGACGGCGCCGGCCGCGCGGTCTATACCTGCCCTGGGAGCACGCCCGCGTGAGCGCCTCGAGAACGACGGAGAGCCCGTGAACCTGTCCCCAGCCCGGACGTCCGCGCAGGCCTCGGCGCGGCCGCGGCGAGACGCCTCGCTCGGTCGCGCGGCGTACGAGGCGGAGGCGCTGCGCGCCGCCTGCCTGCTGGACGGGATCGAGCTCGGCGAGCCGCTCGGGACGGGCGGGAGCGCCACCGTGTGGGCGGCGCGCTGGCGCGGGCGCGAGGCGGCGCTCAAGGTGTTCGCGCGCGCGGACGCCGCGCCCCCGACGCCGCCGGGGCACCCGGCGATCGCGGCGGTGCTCGGGCGCGGGCGAGCGCTGGGACGCCCTTACCTCCTGCTCGAGCGCTTCCCGACCGACCTCCGCCGGCTGCTCGGGGGCCGCCCGCTGCGGGCCGACCTGCTTCGCCCGATCGTGGTGCCGCTGCTCGATGCGGTGGAGTTCGCGCACCGGCGCGGGATCGTCCACGGCGATCTCAAGCCGGGCAACGTGCTCGTCGACCCCGACGCGCGCCCGGTGCGGGTCGGGCTCACCGACTTCGGCCACGGCGGGGGCGAGGCGCTCGAGCTGGTGGCCTCGCTCGCCAGCGGCGACCGGCGCGAGCGCGAGGAGGGGCTGGCGACCCTGCCGTACCTCGCGCCGGAGCGGCGGGCGGGCGCGGGCCCGAGCGCGGCCAGCGACGCGTTCGCGCTGGGCGTGCTGCTGTTCGAGCTGCTGACCGGCCGCCAGCCCGTCGGGCTCGAGCTGCCGAGCGAGCTGGTCCCCGCGCTGGGCCCGCGCTTCGACGAGCCGGTGAAGCGCGCGCTCGCGAGCGACCCCGGCCGGCGGCTCGACGTGCTCGGCCTGCGCGCCGAGCTGCTGCGCCTGCTGGGCGGCCCCGCGCAGGCGCGGGCCCCAGAGCCCGACGCCATGGTCGCGATCCCGGGCGGGTTCGTGGTGGTCGGCGACCGCGACGACCCGAGCGCGCTCCCCATGAACGAGGTGCGGCTGGCGCCGTTCTGGCTGGACCGCACGCCGGTCACCAACCGCGACTACCTGCGGTTCGTGCTGGCGACCGGCGCGCCGCGCCCGGCGCCCTGGCCCGCGCGCGGGCGGCTCCCGGCTCGGCTCCTCGACCTGCCCGTGAGCGGGGTGAGCTGGGAGGAGGCCGCGGCGTTCGCCGCCTGGGCCGGCAAGCGGCTCCCGCGCGAGGAGGAGTGGGAGCGCGCGGCCCAAGGTCCCGAGCACCGCAGCTACCCCTATGGCGAGGCGCTCGACCGGGCGCGGCTCCCCGCGCCCGGGCAGCTCGCGCCGGTCGGCGCGCACCCGGCGGGGGCGAGCAGCGAGGGGATCCACGACCTGACCGGCAACGGCTGGGAGTGGACCGGCTCGGACTTCGCGCTGCCCGGCGGGGGGCGGGCCAAGGTGATCCGCGGCGGGTTCGACCCCGCGCGGCCGCGGTCGGGGAGTGCGCACCATCGGGCCGCCCTGCGGCCGGACGCGCGCGACGCGGGCGTCACCTTCCGCTGCGCCCGCGACGCTTGATCGCGGTTACACTGGCGCCCCTTCCGCCGAGGAGGAGGCGTAGTCATGGCCGAGCAGCGCAAGGACTACATGGTGAGCCGTCCGGTCCACCTGCTCTACGTCCTGACCTGGATCAGCTCGCTGGCGCTGGTGGCGTCGCTCGTCGGCATGGCCAGCAGCCTGCGCGACGTGAGCCGGGCCCTGCCCGAAGGCGGGCAGAAGGAGTTCATCATCGTCGGCGTGCTGGCGTTCGTGATCGTGTGCACCGCGCTGGTGCTGGGGCTGTACACGATCATTCACACCCACCGGCTGATGGGCGCCGCCTACCGGATCGGGGTGGTGCTCAAGGAGATGAACGCCGGCCAGCCGACCCGGATCAACCTGCGGAAGGGGGACTTCTTCGGTGAAATCGCCCAGGAGATCAACGCGCTCGCCGACCGGGCCCAGCAGGTGAAGGCGTCCCCTCAGGGAAACCCCGAGGCGCCCTCGACCCCCGAGGCCTGAGCCGAAGGCTTCGTTTCAGTCTCCCGAAACATGAAGCGTTCCGTAACCGAACGGCGCCGGCTTCGAACCGCACACGACCGAGTACACAGCAGTTAGGTGCAACGGCAGGTGTCAACTCGTGTTGGCACCGACGTTGCAACGCCCGAGCCGGGAGAGAGAGGGGCCATGCGTCCACAGCACTCGCATCCGCGCGCTCCGGGAGTCCGCCGTTCGTTTCGAGCGCTGCTGGTGATCGCGGCGCTCACGACCCTCGCGGCCCCGGCGGCCGCCTCCACCGTGCTGCGGTTCGACCTCGACGACCTCGTCGATCGGGCGGCCGTGATCGTGCACGGCAAGGTGCTCGAGAAGCACTCACGCCGCGGCGAGGACGGGTCGATCGTGACCGACCTGCGGGTCGAGGTGACCGACGGGCTCAAGGGCGTCCGCGGCGAGGCCTTCAACTTCACCGTGTTCGGCGGGGTGCTCGGCACGCGCGGCAGCGCGGTCGCGGGGGCGGCCACCTTCGAGACCGGCGAGGAGATCCTGGTGTTCCTCGGCCGCCCGAACAAGCGCGGCGTGCGGGGCACGATCGGGCTCTCCCAGGGCAAGTACACCATTCGCGAGGTCGACGGCGAGCGCCTCGCCTTCCGCGACCTCGAGGGGCTCCGGCTGATGGACCGCAGCTCGGGTGAGGTCGAGGAGGCCAAGACCGAGCAGGGCGTGCCGTTCGACGAGCTGCTCGAGCGCGTGCAGGCCCGGCTGGCCGAGACGCAGCCCGACGCCGAGTCGGGGCGGTAGGGGGGGCCATGGCCGGCACGATCGAGGTCGGGAACTGCCCCGCGCGGCTCGTCTCCCGCAAGTTCATCCACCGCGCGCCGATCATCGCGGTGCTGTTCTGCATGTTCGGCCTGTCCTACTCCAGCTACGCCTGGGTGAGCCTGCAGGCCGGGTCGAAGGCGTTCTACTGGCGCAACCCCACCGTGGCGTTCGCGATCCACGAGGAGTGCCACCCCGGGATCGACGACGGCAGCGACATCACCGCGGTCCGGCTCGCCTTCCAGGAGTGGGAGAAGGTGCCCGGCAGCCGGGTCGCGTTCTGGGAGGACACCTCGGCGAGCGCGCGCTCGCGCACCGACTGGCGCTCGGACGACGTCAGCCTGGTCCTGTGGGACACGACCAACGAGAGCGGCTTCTTCACGCCCGGCACGGGCCTGGTCGCGATCACCCCGGTCGACTTCGACACCCGGACCGGCGAGATCCTCGACGCGGACATCCTGTTCAACGGCAGCAAGCCGTTCTCGACCGACGGCGACGCGGGGTCGTTCGACATCCAGAACATCGCCACCCACGAGGTCGGCCACTTCGTCGGGCTCGACCACTCGGCCGTGGTGGGCGCGACCATGAACCCGTTCGCCTACACGCGCGACACGCGGCTGCGCTCGCTCGCGACCGACGACAAGGCGGCCGCCACCACGATCTACCCGGCCGCCGGCGAGCCCGCCTCGCTGCAGGGCTTCGTGAAGCTCAACGGGACCGCGATCAGCGGCGCCCACGTGGTCGCGGAGGATGAGCAGGGGCGGCCGGCCTCGGCCACGCTGTCGGACGGCAACGGCTTCTTCCACATCCGTGGGCTGGAGCCCGGGACCTACGCGGTCTACGCCGAGCCGCTCGACGGCCCGGTCAGCAACGCCAACTTCTCGCTCCACACCAGCAACCTGCGGATCGACACCGGGTTCGGCACCACGTTCTGGGGCGCGACCAACGGGCGCAGCCACCCGGCCGAGCCCAGCCGCGTGCAGGTCGGCTTCGGCCAGCGCGTGGACGTCGGCGAGCTGTCGCTGCTCCCGCAGACCTCGATCAACGTGACCTCCGTCTCGCCCAACGCGCTCACCCCGGGCGCCGAGCTCGAGCTCGCCGTGGGCGGGGTCGACGTCGGGCGCGGGGCCGACACCAAGTCGGTCGTGATCCCCTCGGCGCTCGGCGACGTGCAGATCCTCGACGCGCGCTTCCCCAGCGCCAGCCAGGCGCGCGTGCAGGTCTACGTGGCCCCGGCGGCGCGGCCGCAGCTCTGCAGCGTCCGCGTGTTCGACACCCAGACCTGGGCCTGCTCGGTCTACACCGGCGGGTTCGAGGTGCGCGACCCCGGCCCCGTCGCCGAGGGGCTGTCGACGTCGACCGGCACGCCGGGCAGCTCGGTCTCGGTGCTGGGTGACCGGTTCCAGTCGGGCGCGCGCGCCCTGCTCGGCCCGGTGGTGGTCTCGGCCACGGTCTCCGGCACCGAGGTCCGGTTCTCTGTGCCCTCGACCCTCCCCAACGGGACCTACGACGTGACCGTCGAGAACCCCGACGGCCAGTTCGCCAAGCTGCAGGAAGCCTTCACCGTCAGCGGCTCGACCGCCACGCTCGCCACCGGCAGCGGCGGGATCGGCTCGCCGCCTCCGCCCCCGCCCACCGCCGGCTCGGCGACCGCGGCGGCGCGCCCCCCCTCGCGGGCGGCCTCGGGCAGCGACGGCGGCGGCGGTGGCGGCGGCGGCTGCGCCCTCAGCCCCGTCCCGACCGGCAACGGCGGCGCGGACCCGAGCGCGCTGCTGGCGCTGGCCCTCCTCGGGGCGCTGTTCGCGCGCCGCGGCCGGGTGCAGCCCAGGCGGTGAGCTCGCCCCGCGAGGCGCTGCAGGAGCGCCTGGGGCACCGCTTCGCCGACCCCGCGCTGCTCGAGCAGGCGCTCACCCACGCCTCTGCGAGCGAGCCCGGGCGCCCGTCCTTCGAGCGGCTCGAGTTCCTCGGCGACGCCGTGCTCGGGTTCGTGATCGGGCACACCCTGTTCGAGGATCAGCCCGACCTCGCCGAGGGCGACCTCACGAGCATGCGGGCCGCCGTGGTCTCGACCCGCTCCCTCGGCGACGTGGGCGAGCGCCTCGGCCTGCGCGAGGCGCTCCACCTCGGCAAGGGCCTCCGCCGCGAGTCGCTCTCGGGCGCCGTCCTGGCCGACGCCTTCGAGGCGCTCCTCGGCGCGGTGTTCCTGGACGGCGGCCTGGACGCCGCGCGCGCCGTGGCCCTGCGCGCCCTCGACGAGCGCCTCGCCGACGCCCTCGCCCGCCGCGGCGCGCGCAACTGGAAGTCGCTGCTCCAGGAGCACACGCAGGAGCTCCGCCGGGTCACGCCCAGCTACCACCTCGTCGGCGAGAGCGGCCCCGACCACGCCAAGGTGTTCGAGGTGGCCGCCCTGATCGAGGGCGCCGAGAAGGGCCGCGGCCGCGGCGCCTCCAAGAAGCTCGCCGAGCAGTCGGCTGCCAGAGCGGCGCTGCGAACGCTGGAGCTGGAGGGCTGGGGCAAGCGGGAGGCCCTGGGGGACGAGGGGCCGGTCCCGGCGTAGCGGCGAGACGACGAGAGCAACGGCAATGGCGCCCCAAATGCCAGAGACGTTGTCGCTCGCCCTCGGCTCCTCGGGCGGATCTTGCACGAGCTCACCGACACTTCCGGTTGAGGTGCGCCTTCATCGAGAACGAGGGCGGGTCCTCGTATCAGCGAATTCCTGAAACCGCCCACCGAGCCGCCCCAACCAACCTCCACAACTCGCGCTCGGCGAGCGGCTCCAAGGCACGGCTTCAGAGCATCTGCACTCAAGTATGTCGCGCGCCAGGAGCGCGCTCTTGCTTTTCCGGTGCAGGGTGGGCTATTTTGCGCGCGCTCGAGCCCGGCGGTCCTTCCTCCCGAGAGAGCTCAATGCCAAATCTCATCACGCCCCAGGTCAGCTATCCCGGTGTCTACGTCGTGGAACTGCCCGAAGGGCCGCCCGCTGCCACGGGCGTCCCGACCTCCATCACGGCGTTCCTGGGCCGGACGCTGATCGGGCGGGTGAACACCCCCACGCTGCTGACCAGTTTCGGGCAGTTCGAGAGCCTGTTCGGAGGCCTCGTCAAGGATTACCCGCTCTCTTATTCCGTGCGA
This sequence comes from uncultured Planctomycetota bacterium, assembly GCA_964569055.1. Classification (GTDB taxonomy): domain Bacteria; phylum Planctomycetota; class J058; order J058; family J058; genus JAWLGW01. Next base: position 7,245 of record CAZMSZ010000001.1, read on the forward strand.
GACTTCTTCGCCAACGGCGGTACGCAGGCCATCGTCGTCCGCCTGTACCACACCGATCCGTTGCCGCCAATCGACCCCTGGAAGGCGGCGGGCGGGGCAGCGGCGCTCGGCTGGCTCGTGGCCCAGATCAAGGGTGGCGCCGAGACTGGGACCGCCATCGCAAAGACGATCACGGATCCGCACTTCCTCACCAAGACCCTCGGGATCACCCCGCCTAGCACGGCGCAAGCCAGCATGAGCTCCGGTGCGACCGCCGTGGCGAGCGCCGTGAACAAGGCGATCGGCAAGTCGTCGGCGACCGGGACGGCGCTCGACGGTGCATATCAGCCGGCGACTCAGGCCTTCCTCAACGCGATGCTCGGGTTGTCGGGTTCGAGCGCGCTCAGCGGCACCCTCTCGACCCAGACCCTAGTGTCCCTGCTCGACGACGCGCTGTTGGTGTACGAGGCGCTCGAGGCCTCGCCGCAGCCGACCGCGCCCCCGCCCTTGGTGGGAGAACCGAGCTTCGGGATCGACGTGGCGACCGCTGCCGCGGAGCTCGCCGGCGGCGCGGCGGGCGTGTCACTCTACGGCGTGCCACCGGGCCTCGGCGCCGAGGCGGTCGCCGACCTGCCGCGGGTCCAGGGGGCCGCTCAGACCTTGGCCGCGATGTGGGCGCTCACCACCAACCCCCTCTCGAACCCCACCCCGGCGCAGCTCGCCAGCGCCGCAGCCGCCGCCGCCCAGCAGGTGGTCGGCGGCACGCAGCGCTACGGCGCGGCGCTGATCTCCGCGTCGGCGGCAGCAGCCGCGGGGAGCGCGGCGGCGACCGCAGCCAGCGTGCTGAACGCGGTGCTGACGACCTTTGCCACGGACCCACAACTGCTCGGCAAGGGCGGTTCGAGCAAGACCGGAGGTGCCGCGGCCGGGGCGGGGGGCGAGGGGAGCGCTGGCTCGGGTGGAGCGGGGAACGCCAAGTCTGGCGCCCCCCCCTTCCCCAACCTCGCGGCGCTGTACCTCGGCATGGCGGGGGTGAACGGACTCGGCAGTGGAGCCAGCGGCAGCGCCGGAGTCGTGCTCCTCACTGGCGTGGGCGACTCGCCAGGGCTGGGTCAGGCGCTGGCCAAGGCGATCGATGCCGCGCAGCCGGGGACGGGGAGCGACAAGACCCCGGCCACCAGCGCCATGACCGAGGTCATGGGCGCGGTCGCTGGCTTCCAGACCGCCCAGGACGTCCTGGACTTCTTGCTCGGCACCGTGATGGCGCAGGCTCCCTTGGTTCAACTGGTCGCGAGTGGACCCGGTACCTGGGGGAACGACCTCACCGTCTCGGTCAGCCCGAGCTCGGCCAACGCCGCCACGCTCAAGAGCATGGGCTTCAAGCTGCAGAAGGGAGACCTGTTCGACGTCACGATCACCTACCAGCCACCCGGGCGTGGGCCGACCACGGAGGTCTTCAACAACCTGACGCTGATGCCGGGCACGCCGTACACGATCGACACCGTGCTCAACGCGCAATCGTTGTACGTGCAGGTGAAGAACGTGGTGACGTGGGAGGGTGGGACGCGCCCGCCCGACCGCGCGTTCGTGGCGCCCGACACCTCCTCGTCGGCGTACTTCCTGAACGGGCTCGACGGCGGCAACCTCACGGTGAGCGACTACCTCGGCGACCCGACTCAGAAGACGGGGATCTACGCGCTCACCGACGTCGACATCTTCAACTTGCTCTGCATCCCGCCCGACGTGCGGATCGACCTCAACAATTACGTCGCGGCGATGGACACCAGCGTGCAGGTCTACCAGGCGGCGCTGGCCTACTGTGCTGCTCGGCGCGCGATCTTGCTGCTCGACCCGCCGTGCCTCTGGTACAAGCAGCTCAAGATGGGTTCGCTCGGCGACGCGGTCGCGGAGTACATCACCCAGATCGGCGGCGGCGACGAGGCGCGCAACGCGGCGATCTACTTCCCTCACATCAAGGTCGCCGATCAGCTCCAACAGTCGATGGTCCTCCCGTTCGCCCCCAGCGGCGCGGTGGCGGGCGTCATCGCGCGGACCGACGCCACACGCGGGGTGTGGAAGGCGCCGGCCGGGACCGAGGCCACCATCGACCAGATCGCTGGGCTGCAGGTAAACCTGACCGACGCCGACAACGGCGAGGTCAACCTGCTGGGGCTCAACTGCCTGCGGACGTTCTCGCTCTACGGGCCCGTCGTGTGGGGCGACCGCACGCTCCGCGGCGAGGCGCAACTGGCCGACGAGTACTGCTACCTCTCGGTCCGGCGGCTGGCGCTCTACATCGAGGAGAGCCTCAAGCGCAGCACCCTGTGGGCGACCTTCGAGCCCAACGCGGAGCCGCTGTGGACCGCGCTGAAGGGTGAGATCACCGCGTTCATGAACACCCTCAAGAGCGAGGGGGCGTTCTACGCGTTCAGCGTGCAGTGCGACGCGACCACGACCACCCAGGCCGAGATCGACCAGGGCGTCGTGAAGGTGCTGATCACCTTCGCCCCGGTCAAGCCCGCGGAGTTCGTGGTGCTCTACTTCCAGCAGACGGCCGGACAGACGACGTCGTAGACGACGAGGAGCCCAGACATGCCAGCAGTGGGGGGAACGAACACGCCCAGCGATCCGTACCGGAACTTCCTGTTCCGGATCCAGGTCTCGGGAGTGGGCGGTGGCTATGTGGCCGGCGTCAACGCGGTGTCAGGGCTCACGCGGACCGTGAACACGGTCCCGTACCGCACGGGCGGTGACCCCAACACACACGTGGCGCCGGGCTCGGTGGTCTGGCCGCCGATCACGCTGAGCCGGGGCCTGACCAACGACAAGGCTTTCCAGACATGGGCGAATACATGCTGGTCCTACGCCAACGTAAAGGGATTGGTGGGCCAGAATGCGAAGCCCGTTTCGCTCAAGGACTTCCGCCAGACCCTCATCATCGAGGTGTATGACGTCTCCGGGGCGAAGGTCCTGACCTACACCGTATACAACTGCTGGGTCTCGGAGTGGAACGCGCTCCCCGAGCTCAACGCAGGTGGCAACGCGCTCGCGATCGAGTCGATGGTCATCCAGAACGAAGGCTGGGAGCTCGAGTTCGCCGCCAGCTCCTCATGACCGCGCACCTCTCGACCCACACGGCGCTGGCTGCGAGCGACGTGGTGGCGCTGTGGGAGTGGGGACAACGGCGGTCCTCGGCGGACCGCGCGCTCGCCATGCTGCAGGCGGCGCACCCGGAGCGCGCCTGGGACGACCTGGCGCGCCTGAGCATCGGGCAGCGGGATGCGCTGCTGGTCGAGCTCCACTCGGGGACGTTCGGACCCACGCTGCAGGCCCAGGTGAGCTGTCCTGACTGCGGAGCGCCCTCGGACTTCCAGGTCGAATGTCGCCGCCTGCTGCTGAGCGCGCCCTCCTTCGAGCCGGATGAGCGACCGCGCGAAGTCGAGCTCGCGGGGCGTGTCTTCCGCTTCCGCCTGCCCAACAGCCACGACCTCGCCCGCATCGCGGGGGAGGGTGATCCGGAGGTGGCGCGCCGCGCGCTCGTGTCGGGGTGTGTGCTCGGTGACGAGCCCCTCGACGAGGGGCTGAGCGCGCGCATCGGCGCCGCAATGCTCGAGGCGGACCCGCAGTCGCATCTGCAACTGGAGATGCGCTGTCCCAGCTGCGAATGTGCCTGGCTGGCCGACCTGCACGCGGAGGACTTCCTCTGGCGGATGGTGGAACGGCTGGCGCGTCGCTATCTGCGCGAGGTCCAGCAGCTCGCGCGGGCGTACGGCTGGCAGGAGGCCGAGATCCTCGCCATGAGCGCGGAGCGGCGTGGCTTCTACCTCGAGGCGCTCGAATCGTGAGCGAGCTGGGCCGGCGGCTCGCGGTGTGGGCGCTCGGCGCGCCGGGAGGCCTGCTCCCGGCCGGCGTCTCGCTGTTCGGTCGCGGAGCGGTCCTCGCGAGCGATTCGCCGCCCCGGTTCCAGCCAGCACAGCGTGCGGTCCGCAGGGCTCGGCGCTCGGCGCCGGCCTTCCGTGCGTTGCTGCCGAGTGGTGCCCGAACCTGGCGAGTCTCCGAGCTTCTGGCGGACCCCGGCGCGGCGAGGCTCGCGCCGCCCGAGCCGACGGGGACCCTCGCCTCCGAGCCCGAGGCGGAGCGCGGCCCGAACCCTGTGCACGACGCGGCGCGCCCGGCTCCGCACCGTTTCGGGCGACTCGGGACCGACCTCGACCCCCCGTCTTCGGCGACAGGGGCCTCGACGGACGGTGCGGTGAGAACGGGGCCGGGGCATGCTGCGCGCGTCGCGCCGGAGCTCGCGCCAGGTCGATCCGAGCCGGTGCGTCCTCCCGGCGCGGGCGATCCGGGACCCCGCGACGCGCGCCGTGCGGCGTCGGACGCGCTCGGTGCGGCCCCCACGCTCGCCAACGAGGCACCGCACGGCGGGGACGCAGCCGGATCGCGCGCGAGCGCCGTCCCCGGGGGCGGCGAGGAGGAGCCGCCCGGCGGGCCGCAGCACGATCGGCCCTCGCCTGCCCCGCTCGGCGCTCTGACGCCTCGCGCGAGTGACGTGACCCACGCGTCGCCGGTCGGACCCGGCTCGGAACGAGTGGGGCGGTCACCGAGCACGGACGAGCCCCCCGCCATGGGCTGGAGCGAGCTCGCCGCGCGGTCTCCGTCGGTCCCGCCCGGTGGGGTGCCGACTCCACCGAGCGGCGACGACGCGCCTCCGGCCGTGCAGGAGCGACACGGCGCGATCGTCGCGGATCCGCCCGCCGAGCCCCAGCCGGCTACGACTCCGGGCGACGAGCCAACCGACGCTGCGCATGCGGCTCCCTCCCCGGCGCAGCACCCAAGCGCTCCGGGCTCCCTCTCGACGGCGCGAAGCCCTCGCGGCTCGCTCGTGCGCGCCCGGACGGACGCTCCAGCACCAGCACCCTCGGAGGCCGATCCTCGATCTCCGGCGCGGCCGAAGCGACCGACCGGCACGACGGCGCCGGTGGAGTCGGTCGAACTCGGCGCGCGTCCGCCAGCGCCGCACCAGGCCGTGGCGGGTCAGGCCGCCACGTCGCATGACGCGCCCCAGGTCGCCGATCGCCGGCTCACGGAGGCCGCGGCGACGCGCCCCGCATCGCTCCCGACCCCTTCGCGTCGGGCTGAGACGCCCGAGGTCGCCTCGGCCCAGGCTTCGGCGCAGGTCGCGGCGGCCCGTTCCGACTTGCCCCCGGCCGCGGCGCCACGGACTGCCTCGCCACGGAGCGACTCGCCCGAGGACGCTGCCCGGTCCCCGGCCATCTCGCCGTGGGCCTCGCAGGTCGCGCCCGCGCGGCACACCGCTGCAGGGCAGTCACGAAGCGGCGGCTCCGAGCGCGGGCGGCGGCAGAGCGCCGGCGCGCCCGGCGAGCCCGCCGCGCCGGCACACCGCGCCGAGCCGACGAACGCGAGCGAGCCTCGCGTCGAGGGGCGCGCGACGGTAACCGGTGGTGGCGCTCCTGGGCGAGGCGAGTCGGCCGTGGGCGCACGTCCCGTCGCCGCGCCGTCGGCCGCGCACCGTGGGTCTCCGGGGACATCCGAGGCCGGGAGCTCGCGACGCGCGGGACGAGCACCCGTCGTGGCTCCCGAGCCCGGCGTGGTCGGAACGCCGCGCGCGGCCGGGAGGGCCCTCGTCGTGGCTGCCGAGCACGGCGTGGTCGGAGCGCCGCGCGCCGTGGCTGACGAGCCCGAGGTCGCGGGAGCGCCGCGCGCGGTCGGGCGGGGGACCGTCATCGCTGACGGGTCCGGCCTGGCCGGAGCGCCACGCGTGGTCGGGCGGGCGCCCGTCGTCGCTGACAGGCCCGGCGTCGTGGGAGGACCGCGCGCTGCGGGACGTGCACCCGTCGCGGCTGACGGGCCCGGCGTCGCGGGAGGGCCGCGCGCGGGCGTGCTCTCTCCCGCGGGCCGCCCAGTGGCCGACGTCGGCGCGCGGACGGAGGCGAGCGGACACGCCTCCGCGGAGCGCCGGCGGCTAGAAGCTACGGCCGTCGTGGCGCGCTCGAGGGGCGCCCCTGGGGCAGCATGGGCGTCGGTCGAGACTACTCCGCACGACTCTGCGGCATCGGGCAGTCCTCATGTCGCCAAGGCCGAGCGCCAGCCGAGGGGAGACGCGTGGTCCGGCCCGCTCGAGCATGCCTCCCAGTCGCGACCGAGCGCGCGCCCGGCGTCGGCGGACGGGACGCCGCCTCAGCGCGGTGTCAGCTCGCCGGGGGCATCGCGGGCAGCCGAGGCCCGCGCGCCCGCCGCGAGCTCCTCGCGTGGCTTCCCAGGCGCCGAGCATGGCGCGGAGCCAGGACGCGCGGCATCGGCCCAGGCCACACGCCCGGCGCGCGCTCTCGAGGTGGGGTCGGACCATGCCAGGGCGCCCCAGGGCAGCGCGCCGCGGCTCGCCCCCGTTGGGGCAGGTGCGCAGCGAGGGCCTCTCCTCCCGTCAGCGGACGGTCTCGAGCCCGCGGTCCGCGCTCGTCCGGCCCCAGAGCCCGTGCGGTCGCTTCGGGGCGTCGTGATCACGATCGGCCGCGTGGAGGTTCATCCCGAGGAGCCCCTGGCGCCCGTGCGCCGCGACGTGCACCGTCCGGGCCGCTCGCTCGACGACTATCTGCGGGCCCGCGGGAGGCGCCGGTGAGTAACGCCCTCGCCGTGGCCACGGTCACCGCCGCCCTGCAGGTGCTCCTCGACCGGGCCGCGCGCAGCGTGGTGGCCGGTGCGGGCGCGACGACGCTCAGCCCGACGGCATTGCCGGAGCGAATCCAGCCGGCGGCCGGGGTCAACGTGTGGTTGTTCCTGGTCCGGCCGAACGTGGCGCTGAGCAACGCCGACCTGCCGCGAGTGTCGGGGGGGCGGCTCACCCGACGGCCGCAGGTCGCCCTCGACCTCGACTACTTGCTGACGTTCTTCGGCAAGGACGAACACCTCGAGCCGCAGCGCATCCTCGGCGCGGTCGTGTCGACGCTCCACGCCGAGCCGCTGCTCTCGGTCGAGCGGACGCGCAGCCTCGCCGAGGACCCGCCGCCGGGGAGGCGGTTCCTGGCGGGGTCCGACCTGCACACTCAAGACCCCGTGCGCCTGGAGCGCATCGTGATCGAGACCGACGAGATGCATCGACTGTGGGCGCTGTTCGGGAACACTCCCTACCAGCTCTCGCTGGTCTATCGCGCGAGCGTCGTGCTGATCGACGCGGAGGTGGAGCTCGCGAGCCAGTTGCCCGCCCTCGGCGTCGACCCGGGGGTGACGCCGTTGGGGGTGCCTTGGATCAACGCGGCCTCGGCCGTTGCGCGCGCCGGCGAGGCCCTGGAGCTGCGCGGGCTGTTCCCGACGGCGCCCAGCGCCGTCGTGCTGAACGGGCGGGTCGTCCCCGCGGGGAGCTGGCTCACGAGCGCCCCGGGGTGCGTCGACGTGACCCTCGTCCCCGAGCTCATCGCGACCGCGCGGCTGAGCCCGGGCCCCGTCCAGGTGGCCCTGCGCTTCGCGACCGACGCGGGCGAGCTCACGAGCGCTCCCGCCGAGACCAGGTTCCTCCCCGCGGTCGCGAGCGCGCGCGCGAGCGGTGCCTCGCTCGAGGTCACGCTCGTGCATCCGGTCGACCCCGCGCGCACGGTGCGAGCCATGCTCGACCCGGTGCCGCCGGCCCGTGGCAAGAGCGCGGCGCTCGACGGCCCACCGCGGAGCGGCTGGAGCACGACCCTCACGTTCTCGGTCCCTCCGTGGCTCCCCCCCGGGGCATATCTGCTGCGGGTCGAGGTCGCCGGCGCGCAGAGCGAGCTCGAGCTGCGACGCGGGCGCTTCGCCGGGCCGGTCGTGGAGGTGCAGGGTGCCTGAGGGGCGCGACCAAGCAGGATCGTCGAGTGAGGCACATCGGCTCGAGCGGCTGCACCTCGAGCAGCTCGTGCTGCATGGCTTCAGCGCGGGCCAGGCCGGGTGGGTCGAGGCGGCCGTGATGTCCCGGCTACACCGGCTCGCCGCGGGGAGAGGGTTCGCACCGAACGCCGGCGACGCGCTCCACGTGCCGCACCTCGAGGTGGCAGTCGGGCGTGGGGCCTCGGTCGAGGCGGTCGCCGATCGGGTGGTAGCGGCGATCCAAGCGGCCGTGAACCACCCCGCGCCGAGGGGGAGGCCCCAATGACGCTCAGCGGGTTGCAGCCTGCTCACCACCAGGGCGCTCTGGTCGTCGCGAGCTCGACCGGCGCTACCCAAACCGTCCGGTTCCAATACAACCCCGAGACATTGCGGCGCCAGCTCCAGCCTCAGCTCCGCGGCGGCAACGTGGACGAGCACTCGGACGAGACCCACTACGTTGGCGCGCCGATCGAGCAGATCGCCGTCGAGGTCCTGCTCGACGCGACGACGGCGCTCGGCCGAGGCGACCGGACGGCTCAGGAGCACGGTATCCTCCCGCAGTTGGCCCTCCTCGAGACGATCTTCTATCCCAGCTCGCGAGACGTGACCCAAGCCCAGGCCACCGTCCAGAGGGGCTACCTCGAGGTCACCCCGTTCGTCGTGCCGCTGGTGCTCTTCGTGTGGGGCAAGCGGGCGGTGCCCGTGCAGCTCACCTCGTACGCGGTGACCGAGGAGCTGTTCGACGCCAAGCTCGACCCGATCCGCGCCCACGTCCAACTGACCATGCGGGTGCTCACGTACTCCGACGTCTCGATGTCCAACCCGGCGAACGCGCTCTACCTCGCCCATCAGAAGCAGATGGAGAGCATCGCCGCCAAGGCGAACCCCGGCGCAGGGTTCTCGATCCCCTGAGGCAGCCAGTGTTCGATCGCTCCAGCCGCTACGCGGGGCTCCCCCGCCTCCGCTTCGAGAACGCCGAGGGCCAGCAGATCGCCTACGTCGGACGGCGCCTGCTCCCCATCCCGCGGCGCAGCGACATCGCCTCGGTGGTGACCGTGGAGCCGGGGGAGCGCCTGGACGCGGTGGCGAGTCGCTCGCTCGGGGTCGCGACCCTCGCCTGGCGGCTCGCCGACTACAACCCCACGCTGGATCCGCTGGCGCTGTGCACCCCAGGGGAGAAGCTCGACGTGCCGACACCCTTCGCGGGCGGGAACGCGCCGTGAAGGCGCAGATCGAGGTCCTGCTGGGGCGCGTGGTCCCGACGCCGATCTCGGCGGCGATGGTGCAGGCCATCGAGAGCATCGAGGTGCGGCAGGTCCTCGAGGGGCGCGCCACGTTCCAGCTCGTGTTTCGCGTGGAGCGCGCCGCCGGCGCGGCGGACTTCGACGTGCTGTCCGGGATCCAGGGCCGCGTCATGCCCTCGGTCCGCACGATCATCAGCGCGGCGATCGGCGGGAGCAAGGACGTCCTCATGGACGGCTACATCACCAGCGTCGAGGTCACTCCCTCCGACGGCGCGCGGCCCGCGCTGGTGACCGCCACCGGGGAGGACGTCAGCGTGCGCATGGACCTCGTCGAGCACTCGACCGAGTGGCCGTGCATGACCGACTACGTGATCGCGAACGCGATCATCCTGAGCAACGCCGACCTGGCGCTGATCCCGCTGGTCGTCCCCGCGCCGGGCGGCACGCTCGTCCCGCCCAACCCTATCCAGAGCACGCCCTTCCAGCAGGGAACGGACTATCAGTACCTGCTCTACCTCGCCCAGAAGTACGGCTACACCTTCCGCGTCTACCCGGGCCCGGTGGCGGGCACCAACTACGCCTACTGGGGCCCGATCGTGCAGACCAGCCCGGTCCGTCAAACGCCGCTCACCGTCGGGACCGGGGTCGAGGCGAACGTGCAAGGGATGGTGTTCAGCTACGATGGGCTGCAGCCGCACCTCGTGATCGGCGAGGTCTACGACGACCTCCTGGGCGGGCTGCCCCTCGTCACCGTGCCCTCGCCGATCGACCCCTGCTTCTACGCGGAGCGCCCGCCGATCGTCGTTCAACCGCTCTTCTTTCGCACGACGTACCGGACGTATCCGGCGGGTGGGAGCTACCTCAAGGCGCTGGCGTACGGGATGGGCGAGGTGCTCGCCTCCCAGATGTCGGTGGCCACGGCCTCCGGGCGACTGGATGTGTTCCGCTACGGCGGGCTGCTCAGGCCGTACGAGGCAGTCGGCGTCCGCGGGGCGGGCGCCTCGTTCGATGGCTACTACTTCGTGACCGACGTCACGCACCACATCCGGCAAGGGGTGTTCACTCAGGAGTTCCGCCTGGCGCGCGGGGGCCTGGGCTCGCTCTACTCCAGCGTCGGCCCCGTGTCGGGGCCGGCGGAGGTCCCCGCCTCGGTGTCGAGCGCCATCACAGAGGCCGAGACCGTCGTGTCCGGCCTCGACTATTGAAGGGAGGGTGCGTGGCGACGCAGCAGGGTCCGGCGGGAGGGAGCAGCGGAGGCCCCTACTACGGCAAGTTCCGTGGGCGCGTGCTCAACAACATCGACCCGCTCGGACTCGGTCGGCTCCAGGTGACGACGGACAGGTTCCCGGGGATGATGCTGAACTGGGCGCAGCCCTGCTTCCCGTATGCCGGGCCGTTCGTAGGGTTCTATGCGGTCCCGCCGATCGGGGCCATGGTGTGGGTCGAGTTCGAGGGGGGGGACCTCAACTACCCCATCTGGGTCGGTTGTTTCTGGGAGCCGGGGCGAGGCCTGCTCGCCGTGATGGCCGCCCCCGAGCTCGCGCCCGACAAGCAGATCATCCACGGGCCCGACGTGAGCCTGACCCTCGACAGCACGCCGGGGGTGGGCGGGGCGACGCTCCAGGTCGGGCTCGCGACCACCAACCGGCCGCAGTCGATCACGATCAACGTGGCCGGCATGACGCTCGAGAGCCCGCCAGCCTCGGTCAAGCTCAGCCCCGAGGGGATCGTGGCCGCGGTGGAACCGGGCGGGACGATGCTGATCTCCGAGGCTGAGGTCTCGACGAACATCGGCGCAGCGAAGACCACGCTCACGCCCGCCGCGATCCTTCACTCGGTGCCCGAGTGCAAGGTCACGGTCACGGGCGCGGGGATCGGGGCGAGCGCCCCACCCAATAGCTGGACGCTCACGCCGGAGCTCGCGCAGATGGCCACGCCCGCCACCAGCGTCGGGCTGACCGCCGCGTCGGTGGAGCTCGTCGCGGAGGACTCCACCGCCAGCATCACGCCAGCCCTGATCGAGTTCGAGCAGGCAGCCGCGTCGGTGAGCCTGGCGGGGGCGGTCGTCAACATCAACGAGGGACTCGAGGTCCTGCCGGGCTGATGCGAGCCCCAGCGGAGGAGCGATGGCCGGCGCGATTCTGAGCGAGGACAGCTTCGTCACCTGCGTCCACGGCGGCGTAGCCGAGCCGGTGGTTCCCGACCCGATGGTGCTCGTGGGCGGGGCCCCGCTGATCGCCCAGGACTCGCCGTACATCGTCTCGGGCTGCTGCTTCCCGCCGCCTGTCCTGGCGAACGGGCCGTGCGTGTGCGGCGAGTGGGTGCTGGGCGACGTGACGGTCCTGGCGGGCGGGATCCCGGTCCTCGTGCAGGCTGGCGTCGCGGTGTGCGAGCTGACGGGGACGGGTCTCCTCCCCGAGGTCTGCGACGAGTTGATCCAGACCGAATGACCGAGCGAGGCCGGACCATGAGTGACGGCGGGCTCCAGCTCGCGTTTCCCTTCCAGCTCGACCCGCAGGGACGAGTGGCGAGCACCGACTACGCGCAGCACGTGGAGCAGTTGATCCTCCAGCTCCTGTTCACCTCGCCAGGCGAGCGGGTGAACCGGCCCTCGTTCGGGTGTGGGTTGCTGGCGCGCGTGTTCCAGCCCGACGACTCGGCCGTCGCCTCGGCCGTTCAGGTCCAGATCGTCGCGGCCCTGCATACGTGGCTGAGCGATGTGCTCGAGCCCCGGGCCGTGGAGGTCACGCTCGACGACGCGCGCCTGACGATCGACATCGTGTACGTGATCCTGCGTGACGAGAAGACCTATCGGACGCGGGTGGAGCGCTGAGCCCGCCGTGAGCATCACCGAGCGCGCCCAGCCGCCCCACAGCGAGCTCCCGGCTCGAGCTGAGCGACGCGCGCTGGTCGCCGCCAGCCCCTCGCTCACCGGTTTGGACTACGTCAGCGTCACGCGCGAGGCGACCCGCTGGAAGGTCACGCTGCACTTCATCCCGCCGGCGCCCTCGGTGGCGGAGAAGGCAGCAGTGCCCTCGGGATTCGGCCCCCGCTCGCTTCAGCTCCGCCCTCGCGGTGGAGGGCGGACGGGGCTCGTGGTCGAGGAGCTGACACCGCGCGCGCGGGACGGGCGGGTCGAGCTGCGGGTCGCGCCGGCCCAGCGGGATGCGGCCGCGCTCGTCGAGCGTGAGACGTACGTCGTCTCGCTCGAAGGCGTACCGGGCGTGGACCCTTGGTTCGCGAGCGCCGAGTTCCGCCTAGACGAGCGCGCGCTCACGCCGGCAGCCCCCGAGGCCGAGCTCCTGCCGCCCTGGTCGCCTGCCGGGCACTACCTGGCCAAGGACTACGACAGCTTCAGGACGCTGCTGCTCGACCAACTGGCCGCGACCCTGCCCTCGTGGGCGGAGCGCAACCCGTGTGACATCGGAGTGATGCTGGTCGAGGTCCTCGCGTACCTCGGTGACGCGCTCAGCTACCGGCAGGACGCGGTGGCGACCGAAGCCTACCTCGCCACCGCGCGGCTCCGGCCCTCGCTCCGGCGGCATGCCCGTCTCCTGGACTACGTCCTGCATGAGGGGTGCAACGCCCGGACGTGGATCCATTTGGTCCTCGCCGAGGGCGCCAGCGGCCCCGTGAAGGTCCCGGTGGGGACCGAGCTCGTGGCGGGCTCCAGGGCCGCCGCCAGCCGTGCGTTCCAGCAGGACGGCGCGGGCAGCGGTCCGCCCGTGTTCGCCACGCTGGAGGACGTCGTCCTCCAGCCCGATCAGCGCCTGATGCAGCTCTACACCTGGGGCGAGCAGGTGTTCTCGCTGCCAGCCGGGGCGACGCGCGCGGCGCTGCGGGGGCGACCGAGCGGGCTGCGCGCCGGTGCCGTCGTCTATCTGCACTGCAGCGACGCGAGCGCAGCCGGGAGGGGCCAGTTGGTCCGGCTCGTGGCCGACGCCGAGCCCGACGTCGACCCGTTGCTCGAGCAGCCGATCACCTGGATCCGCTGGTCCAGCGAGGACGCGCTGGGCGCGGCGCTTCCGGTGAGCCAGCGCGTCGACGGCCGCGTGGTCTCCGACCTGACGGTGGTGCGGGGGAACAACGTGCTCGTGGACGCCGGGCGCCGTCGACGCGCGGTAGCCACGCTGGGAGACACGACCGGCGAGCTGACCCTGCCGATCAGCGGGCTCGCCTGGGCGCAGCCATGGCGCGCGGCGCAGCCTGGGGAGTCGCCGGCCGGGAGCCTCGTGCAGGACCCGCGCCGAGCGCTCCCCCAGATCTGGCTGACGGAGGTGCCGCCCGAGCCTGCGCCTCATCGAGGCGACCTCCGGCCGCTCCCCGCTCGCTGGGTGCCTCGACTGGACCTGCTGGAGAGTGACCGGGAGGCGCGCCACTTCGTGGCTGAGCGCGAGGGGACGGCTCAGGTGCGGCTGCGCTTCGGTGACGGCGTCTTCGGGCGCCGGCCGGCCCCGGGGACGCGTTTCGAGGTGACCTATCGCACCGTCTCCGGGGAGACGGAGCGCGTGGGCGCCGGCCTGGCCCTCAGCCTCCTCGATCCCGTGGCTGCCGGCCTGGAGGTCGGTGCGGTCGCGCTGGCGATGACGTTGGTGCCGAGCTCCGCGGCGGCGGCGCCCGAGGACGAGGAGGAAGGACGCCGCTACCCCCCGGCGATGACGCGGGTGCAGCGACGGTGCGTGACAGCCGCCGATTGGGCTGCGGCCGCGGAGGAGGTGGACGGGGTCCTCCAAGCGCGGGCCGAGCTGCGCTGGACCGGTGCCTGGTCGACCGCGTTCGTCACGGTCCTGCGGCAGGGGGGGGCCGAGCTGGACGAACCGCTGCGCCGGCGCCTCGCGGCGACGCTGGCCCCTCGCGCCTTGATGGGCGTCGCGTTCACCTTGCGCGACGCCGAGGTGGTCCCCGTGGAGATCGAGCTCGAGGTCGACGTACGAGCGGAGGACTGGACGCGTGTCCAGGTGGCCCTCCACGCCGCCTTCTCCTCGGGTGCCCTCCCCACCGGGCTGCCAGCCTTCTTCGCACCCGACGCGTTCGGCTTCGGGCGCCCCCTCTACCTCAGCCAGGTGATCGCCCGCGCCATGGAGGTGCCCGGAGTCGCCGACGCCCGTGCCATCACGTTCGCTCCGATCGGCGAGTCCTCGGCTCCCTACCTGCAAGCTGGCAAGATCCCGGCTGGCCCGCTCCAGGTGATCCGGGTGCTCGGCACACCGGGAGCCCCCGAGGACGGCTTCATCACCTTCCGGCGGAGCTCCGCGTGAGCGCCGATCAGCCCACCCCCTCGTTCCCGCCGGGGCAGCCCGCCTTGAGGCATTCGCTCGGCAACTACGAGAGCTTCTTGGCCGAGCTGCTGACCGCGACGCCGCTCGCTCAGTTGCCCGACGGCCCATTCGCCGGCACGCGCCCGCTGGCGAGCATGGACCTCAGCGCGGGCGCCGGCTTCGGGCGGGCCTACCTCGAAGCCTGGGCCCGCGTGAGTGACGTGCTGTCCTTCTATCAAGAGCGCCTGATGAACGAGGGCTACCTGCGGACGGCCGTCCAGGCGTCCTCCGTCCGGCTGTTGCTCGCGTCGCTCGACTACGCGCCCTTCCCTGCGGTCTCGTCCGAGGTGCTCCTGGCGTTCACCGTCGTCGATCCGAGCGACGGCTCGCCCGTGACGATCCCGCCAGGAACCGCCGTGCAGAGCGTCCCCAGCGGGGCAGCGGGCCTGCCGCTCACGTTCGAGACCAGCGAGCCCGTCCGGGCGCGGGCCGCGTGGAACGCGCTCGCGGCCTACGTCCCGCCGCCCGGCCAGCCGCCCTACGTCCCCGTGCCGCCTCCTCCCGCGCCGTCCGGGCCAGCGGGACAGGTCGTGCTGCAGGGCGTGAACCTCGGCCTCAAGCGGGGAGACCGGCTGCTGATCCGCAGCGGGGCACTCCCCGACGCGTGGTTCCTGGCCCAGATCGCGGCCGTCGACGCGCGGCCCAAACAATCGCTCACCAGGTTGACCTGGACGGTGGAGGCGGGCTCGGTCGGCCCCGGCGAGAAGCTGTCCCAGCCGGAGGCCTACGCGCTCCGCGCTACGACCGGCCTGTTCGGGGCGACGGCGACCGACTGGACCCGCCTGTCGCTGGACGCCAAGCTGCAGGCGGGGGCCACGCCCAAGGGCGGTGCCAGGCGGGCGACCGCCGGCGTCGGCGAGATCCCATGGCGACCGCGCAAGCCGGACGAGGACTGGACCTCGGCCCAGCGAGGGCTGTCGACCAACGCGTGCTTCGCCTGCGGTGTCGGCGCCGCCGTGTTCGTCGGCAGTCTCGACCGCGGCCTGTTCGTGTCCCGAGACGGCGCGCGCACCTGGAGCAGCGCTGGGGTGGGGATCGGCAACAAGCCCGTCCTGTGTCTGGCGCACCATCCCGAGGTGGGGCTGGTCGTCGGGTCCACGGCTGGCGGTGTGTTCCGCTCCACGGACGGCGCGAGCACTTGGCAGCGCATCAGCGGAGGCAGCGTCCAGCTCAAGGAGATCCCCGGCCGAGCCACCAAGGCGCCTCCCGGGAGCGCGACCGGCGCCCCCTCGTCCTCTCCGACACCCTCCTATCGGGCCCAGATCACCCGCCTTCCCCTGAGCGCCGTGCGCTCGCTCGCGATCGTCGACACCCCGCTCGACCCGAATGGGGGCCGGGTCCCGACGCTGTGGGCGGGCACGGACGCGGGGGTCTACGTCAGCGAGGACCTCGGCGCCACCTGGGCCCCCATGAGCGACGGGCTCCCGACGGCCGGCAGCGGCGGGTCTTCGCCGACCGACGACACGCGGACCGCGAGCGTCAGCGTGAAGGCGTTCGCGCTGCAGCCGGTGGAGTTGGGCGGGCTCCGGCTGTTCGCGGGCACCTCGGGCGGGCTCTACTCGTGCGCGGTGCCAAACCTGCACGCGCGGCCGCAGTGGGCGCCCGCCGGTCCGCCGGGCCTCGCCGTGAACGCGCTGCTGTGCACCGGCGACGGCACGGTCCTGGCGGGGACGAGCGGCGGGATCTGGGTCTATCCGCCGACGGCCGACGCGCCGACCGGGACCCCCCGGCTGGTCGGCCGCGCGGTGCGGGCGCTCGCTTCGATCGACATCGCCCAGGACGGCGAGGACGAGGCGTCGCCGCGGATCGAGCGGGTGTTCGCCGCCACCGATGTCGGGCTCTACTACTCCGACGAGCTCGATCGTGACCCGTGGCATGCGATCCCGGTGCCTCACACCACGGAGCTCGTGGCGGTCGCGACCGCCAGCCCCGACGTCCTGCTGTGCGCGGGGCCGCTGGAAGGTGTGATCGAGTCGGAGTGGCCGGGGTTCCACATCCCCGAGCCCGTGTCCGGGCAGGCGACGATCGACCTCGACCGCGTGGTCACCACGGTCCAGCCGTACGGCTGGGCCGTGCTGTTGCCCGGTACGCCGCCCCCGCCTCCGGGGATCACCGCGACCGTGCCACCGCGGCCCGCGCCCAAGCTCGTGACGCCCCCGTCCGCGAACTCGTACTCCGTCGCGCAGACGACGACCGCCGCTCCGATGCGGTTCGGACTGCTCGGGAGCGTCACGCGCCTGACGGTCACCGGCTCGACAGACGCGCTGGGTGATCTGCACCTCTACGACCTGCGCTCGACGCTGGCGCTGGTGGCGAGCGAACGGCTGTCGCTGAGCTCGACCACGCTCGCCTTGTCCGCCGCGTCCGCGAGCAGAGCCGGGCCGACGTCGCCGTTCTGCGCGACATTCGGGGCGTCGGCGCTGGTGTTCGGTGACACGCTCGACCTCGTGGCGGGGGCCGCTGGGCTCGAGGCGGGCCGGACCCTGCTGGTCGGCGGTCGGCCCATCCGGCTCCTGGTAGACGGGTCTTGGGCGAACGTGACCGGCGCGCGCGTGCTCGCCTCGGGGGTGACGGTGGTGGTGTGCGAGGGCGACGGAGGTCGACTCACCTCCCAGCGAGACGTCGAGCCGGACGCTGTCTTCGCGGCCCAGGACCCGTCCGGCCCGCTGACGTACGAGGCCGTGAGCGTGGCTGGGCTCGAGTTGCTGGCCGACCGCGTCCGCGTGAGGCTCGCGCCGCCGGGGCTGATGGGGGTCTACGATGCGGCGAGCGTGGTGGCCTACGGGAACGTGGCGCTGGCGAGCGAGGGTCAGACGCACCCCACGTCGAACGCTGGCAACCAGCTTCCGGGCTCGGGGGAGGTGCTCGGAAGCGGCGACCGCTCCAAGCGGTTCCAGCAGTTCGCGCCCGCCTTCCAGCCCCTCAGCTACGTGCGCGACCCCGTGACGGGTGAGATCGGCCCCGCGCTCCGCGTCCGCGTGGACGACGTGGAGTGGTCCGAGACGCCGGCCTTGCCGCTGGCGGGACCGGACGACCGGGTCTATGCGGTGCGCCCGGGTGCGTCGAGCATCACGATCGAGTTCGGGGACGGGCGACACGGCGCGCGCCTCCCGAGCGGAGTGAACAACGTCACCGCCACCTACCGCGCCGGTTCGGGCGCGGCCGGGAACGCGCCTGCTGGTGCGATCAAGATCCTGCCCGGCGCGGGGGTCACGCTCTCGCAGGTCGTCAACCCGCTCCCAGCCCAAGGCGGCGTCGACCCGCAGCCTCTCGCCGTCGCCCGCTCCGCAGGCCCGATTCGTTCGCGCCCGCTCGGGCGCGTGGTCTCGATCGCCGACCTGGTCGACTTCGTGCAGACCTACCCGGGGGTGGGGAAGGCCGCGACCTTCGAGGTCGCGACGCCCCGCGGCAAGCTGCGCGTGCTGACCATCGCCGGCGACGACCAGCGCCCCCTCCCGCCAGGCGCGCCGCTTCGCGAGCTGATGACCCGGGCGATCGCCGCGGCCAGCGCTCCCGACTCGGACCTGGCGCAGGGCGTCCAGCTCGCCACCTACACGCCGCGCACGTTCGTGGTCGGCGCGCGGCTGACCCTCGCGCCGGGCGCGGCCGAGCAGCCCACGCTCGCCTCCGCCGCCCAGGCGCTGCGAGCGCGCTTCTCGTTCGAGCGGCGCCAGTTCGCCCAGCCGGTGACGGCCGCCGAGGTCGTGACGGCCCTGCAGGAGGTGCGGGGCGTGGTGGCCGTGCGGCTGACCGCGCTGGCCCTCACCCGGGTCCTCTCGGGGGAGCAGCCGGCCTCGGTCCTGCCGGCGGCAGCCCCGAGCTGGACGGAGGGCGCGCTCAGGTCGGCGGAGCTCCTGCTGCTCGGACCGGACGAGGCGAGCGTGCGGCTCGTGGCAGGTGCGGTGTGAGCGAGGAGGAGCTCGTCTACGGCCTCGTCCCCGGGGTGTACAGAGATCGCGACCTCCAGGTCGGGCAGCCGCTGCGGGCCTACGTGGGCGTGATCGACGCGGCCTACCGGCGCCTGTTCGACGCAATCGGCGAGGGGTACGACGACTGGTTCATCGAGACTTGCAGACCGTGGGCGATCGCGTACATCGGCGACCTGCTCGGCCTGCCGCGGAGTCTCTACGAGCCCGACCTGGTCGACGCTCACCGCGCGCTGGTCGGGAACACCATGCGACGGCGCCGCGCGAAGGGGACCCCCGGCGCGTTGGCGGGGGCGTACGAGGACGCGACCGGCGCGCCCACTCGAGTCGTGACTGGGTTGGAGTCGGCGGCGTTCGACCAGAACGTGGCGGCGGTCCGCTCGGCGGCGGGCCGCCTGATCGACGTCCGCGACGCGCTCGCGCTGGCTTGCCTCGGCGGACCGTTCGATCGGGCGGCCCGGACGGCGACGACCCGCGTGCCCGCCGTCCGGACAGGCCCGGGCGGGCTGCCGGCGTTCGACGTGCGACCCCGCGCCGCGACGCTGTTCGCCTGCCGGCTGCGCAGCTATCGGCTCCACGCGGTCCAGGCCAGGGCGGAGGGCGGCATCCGGGGCGCCTTCACGTTCGATCCGGCGGGGCTGGACGTGCCCTTGTTCGCTCCCCCGCCCGCGGACGCGGCCGACCTCACGCCCGAGGACCCCGCCCGCTACCCCGGCCCCCTCCCGCCGGGGTTGCTCGCGTTGGAGCTCGCGGCGCGACGCGCAGGCGCGAGCCCCCCTTCTCGGTTCTTCG
Source organism: uncultured Planctomycetota bacterium (assembly GCA_964569055.1). Taxonomy (GTDB): domain Bacteria; phylum Planctomycetota; class J058; order J058; family J058; genus JAWLGW01. The sequence goes on from CAZMSZ010000001.1 coordinate 26,352, forward strand.
GCCCGGACCCAGCGCTGCGAATCTATGTGTCCCGGCGCGACCCCGCGGCGCTGCGCGAAGTTGCCCCGGACCAGCTAGCGATCGCCGATCTCTCCGACTGGGGCGAGCCGCGGTTGGTGCCTGTCGCGGCGCCGACGGCCCCGGCCGCGACGGTGTGGCTCGACCCCGGCCGCGGCAGGCTGTTGTTCACTCGGGCCTTCGGCGCGCCCCCGAAGGCGGTCGTCAGCTCGTACGCCTACGGGCTCGCGCAGGACATCGGCGCAGGACCATACCTGCGGGGCCCGCGCGCGCGGGCGTCCGCGACCTGGGAGATGCGCGTCGGCTCCGTCCCACCCCTCGCGACGCTGGCCGATGCGCTGGAGGCCTGGCGCCAGGCCGCTGCTGCGACGCCGGAACGGCTGCAGGCTCGGATCGTGATCACGGACGACGGCACGTTCCCGCTGGGACTGGGCGGGCCGCTCGAGCTCCGGGGCGGCTCGCTCGCGATCGAGGCGGTCGAAGGCGTCCGTCCGTGCGTGGTGGGCTCGGCGGCCGTCCGCGGCCGCGGAACCTTCCGGCTCGAGGGCGTGCTCCTCACGGGCGGGTTGGAGTGCGGGGGCGACGTCGACCTACGGCTGTGTTGCTCCACGCTGCTCCCGGGCAAGGGACCTGTCCTCGAGGAGGGCCGGCGGCGCACGCGCTGCAGCGTGATCGTGCAGGGGGGGCAGGGCCTGGGATCGGTCGAGGTCACCCGCTCCATCGTCGGCCGCCTGGCGATCGGCGCGGGCCAGGCCGTGTCGCTCTCGCGCGCGGTCGTGGACGGCAACGGCGAGGAGGCCCTGCTGGGGCTCGGCAAGGCGCCCGCGCCGCCGACCTCGTTCGACCGCTGCACGGTGCTCGGCTCGGCCCGCGTGGACGCGGTCGTGGATGCGCTCGACTCGATCTTCCTCGGTCCGCTGCTCGCGCGGCGGACCTCCTCGGGGCAGGTGCGCTGCTGTTGGTTGGCGGCTGGCTCGGTCGTACCGCTCAGCATCAGCGCGTACGGGCCGCCCGGAGACGGCGACGGACCGCGGTTCGTATCGCTCCGCTACGGCGACGCGGGCTACGCCCAGCTCGACCTGGCCTCCCCGGCGGTCGTGCTCCACGGCGCCAACCAGCGCGGACAGCTCGGCGCCATGAACGGCGCGGCGTGCGAGCGGTCCAGCCTCGAGGCCTGGGTCCTCGACGAGTACCTGCGAGCCGGCTTCAGCGCCAACATCGTCTACGTCACGTGATCGGAGCAGACTAGTGCCTGGCGACTTCTCACGCCCGCCGCGGATCGATGCCCGCAAGGGGTACTTCGGCCTCTATGCTCAGCAGGGGCGCGTCCAACTCGACACGGACTGGAACGGGCAAGCGGACGCGCTCACCCGGTGGATCACGGCGCTCACGGCTGACCTGCTCGGTCCATCGGGCGGCTCGGCGGCGAGCGCGGGGTTCGACATCGTCCCGGGCGTGATGGCCGACCTCGCCGCCGGCGGGGCGCGCGCCGACGTGCAGAACGCGGCGGGCCTCGACTTCGGGCCGCGCGCGGCGTTCTCGGTCGAGAGCGTGGTGTGGGTGCGCGCGGACGCGCGCGGCGGGTCGATCGCGTGGTGCGCCAGCCAGACCCTCGGCTCGGGGTACGAGCTGTCGATCGACGAGGAGCGGGCGCCGGTGTTCCGCTTTCAGGACGTGGTGTGCCGCGCCGCGCCCCTGCGCCCCGACGACTACGTGCACCTGATCGCGACCTGGGACGGGCAGCGCGCCAGCCTGTTCGTCGACGGGGCGCTGGCCGCGACGGCCTCACCGCGGACGGAGCCCCTCGGCCCCCCGGGCCCCCCCCAGATCGCCACTGGAGGCCGCTCGCGCTCGGGGGCGCAGCCGCGGGCGGAGCCGCTCGCCCGCTCCGGTGCCGCGCCCCGTCCTGGCTTAAGCGCCACCCGGAGCGAGGGCCCACGGGCGCAGTTCGCGCTCGGCGGTGGCACGGGCGCCTTCGGGGTCGGGCTCGTCTGGGTGCGGGTGTGGCGGGGAGACCGCGCACCCCGCCGCGGTCGACTCGAGCCCAGTTGGGGCGAGGACGTCGGTCTGGTGGGGGAGTGGCAGCTCGCCCGCGCCGACGGCCACACCGTACCGGACAGCTCGGGGCACGGACGCACCGCGCTGCTCGACGGAGCCGGCGAACCGTTCTCGCCGCGCCGCAGCGCGCAAGACCTGCTGATCGGGCGGGGCCGCTACTACGTCGGCGGCTACTTGGCCGAGAACGAGCGCACGGTCGCGTTCGGCGACCAGCCGTTCGTGCCGGGCGGCGATCGGGCGCAGAGCTGCCAGGAGCGCGGGGTGCGCCTGGTCTACCTCGACGTCTGGCAGCGAGAGGTCGACGGCAACGAAGACCCGGACCTGCTCGACCCCGCGCTCGGGGGGCTCGACACCACCGTCGCCCGGCAGCTCGTGTGGCAGGTCAAGGAGCTGCCGCCGCTACGTCCTCGCGACCGGATCCTCGAGGAGCTGGAGCAGGCCGAGGCGGAGCCCGAGGCGGAGCGGCGCCTGCTCGACCACCTGGGCGACCGCCTCTATCAACAATGGCGAGACCTCGTGCTGTGGCGCAACGAGAAGCTGCGGCTCCGCGCGCGGCGCTCTCTGAACGCGCTCGGCGCGCTCGGCAACTGCCTGTACCGCATCCAGGTTCGCTCGCCCGGAGGGGCGGTGTGGACGGGGAGCGCGCTGGAGGAGTTGGCGTACACGGCCGTCGTGGCGTCCGTGGAGGAGGACGAGGTCGTCACGCTCGAGGACTGGGGCGCGCTCGACGTCGGCTGGCCCGTCGGGCAGCTCGTCCAGGTCCTGCCGACGGGCACGGGTGGGGGTCAGGAGGCCGCGACGCCGTTCCTCGCCACGATCGTGAGCTCCGACCGAGGCTCGCGGCAGGTCGGCCTCGACCTCGGCGGGCAGCCCACGGCCGTCGAGGTCGGCGATCGTCTGCGACGGGTGGCGACCTTCGTCTGGTCGCGCTCGAACGCGGTGCAGTGCTACTCGATCGAGGCGGCGGCAGGCGCGACCGCGGTCCTGCGCGCCTGCCCCACCACGCGGCTGCGCGAGCTCTCGCGAGGCGACTGGCTGAGCCTCGAGACCGAGCGCACCCTGCTGCGGCTGGAGCAGCCCGGCCTCTACCGGGTAGTGGACATGTCCGCCGACGGGCGGACGGTCACGCTCGACCCGCCGCTGCCGGCGGACGTCTCGGCGGCGGACTCGCGGCTGCCCCTGCTTCGCCTGTGGGATCAGCGCGACGAGGGCCGGGGCGACCTGATCGTGGAAGCCGGGCGGTGGATCGAGCTGGAGTCCGGCGTGGAGGTGTGGTTCGACGGCTGTGGTCAACTGGAGTCGGGCGACTTCTGGACGTTCAGCTCCCGGACCGCCACCGGCGGCGTCGAGTGGCCCACGCAGGACAGAGTCCCCAGCCTGGAGGAGCCCGCGGGGGTCCACGACCACCTGGCGCCGCTCGCGCTCACCTGGACCGGCCGACGAGGGATCCGCGCGCTCGACCTGCGGCGGCTGTTCACGCCGCTGGCCGACGCGCCAGGAGAGCGTCAGTCCGAGGCCTTCCTCCAGTTGTCGCTGCGGCGGGAGTCGCCGCCCGGCTACAGGTTCGCCGACCTGACGTTGAGGGCAGAGCGGAGCGACCCCGACTGGCGCGCGGCTCCGGCCCTCCCTCCCGAGGCCGGCGACCTGGGCGAGACACAGGCCGTGGCGGTGGACGGGCGCGTGTTCCTGTTCTCCGAGCTCGGGTCCGTGTGGATGCTCGACCTGCAGCGTGGCCGCTGGTTCCCGCGCTCGCCCATCCAGCCGGCGCGCGTGCGACGCAGCGGCTTCGGGGTCGCGCGCGTCGCGAACGAGGTCCACGTCCTCGGCGGCCACGACCACCGAGGTGAGCTCCTGGCCGATCACTGCGTGTACGACACGACGACCGACACGTGGACGCGCGGGGCCGACATCCCCGAACCGCGCGCCTACGCGGGGGTCGCCGCGACGGAGCCCTTCGTCTACCTGATCGGGGGCCGCGTGCACCACGCCCTGGAGGGGAACCGCACCGTCGCCACCTGCCACGTGTACGATGCCCGTCACGGCCGGTGGCACCCCATCCGACCGCTCGGCCAGCCACGCTGTCACCTGTCCGCGATCGCCTTGCACGGGCGGATCTACGCCGTCGGCGGGGCCCACGAGGGGGACGTGACTGGGCGCCTCGAGGTGCTCGACCCAGCGGCCGCGGACCGCGGCTGGGTCGAGCTGACGGCCATGCCGCTGCCCCGCCAGCTCGCGGGCGCCGCCGCCCTAGAGGGCCTGTTGCACGTAGTCGGGGGGGTGACCTCCGAGGCCGCGACCGCCGCTCACTCGGGCTACGACCCCACGACCGACACCTGGTACGACCTCGCGGAGCTCTACGGGCCCCGCTTCGCATTCGGGCTCGCGGAGTGGGATGGGGCGCTGCTGGCAGTCGCCGGCAAGTCGGCGGACGCCTCGCTCCTGAGCGCGGAGACGTTCGGGCTCGTCGAGCGCCTCTACGTGCACCGCGCCGAGCCGGGCCCGCGTCCAGCGGGCGGACCGAGGCGGGCGCCCCCTGGCGTGCGGAGGGTCGCGCGCTGGCTCGACGCCGACGACCTGCTGGCGCGATTGGCGGCGGACGTCTCGCCGCCCGGCTCGCGCCCGCCACGCCGCCAGGATCCGGGGCCGGAGCGGGAGTAGTCGGCCCTCGGCCGCGGCTCGGAAGGTCAGAAATCATGGGTGATGGGCCCACGATCGGAGTGCGGCTATACTTGGAGCCCGAGTTCCGAACGAAGGAGGCCGACCATGGCTGGCAAGGCGTACTTCTACAACATGAGCGAAGCTCCCATCTCGCTGCTGGTGAACGGGAGCCTGAGTCATCTCATGAACCTCAACCCGCCGAGCTTGGCCACGGAGGCGACGCTGATGGGCGGGCACGTCGCGCGTGGGCCGCAGGCCATGGCGGGCGTCCTCGGCGTCAATGGCGAGAACGAGATCAAGTTCTGGAACGGCGACGACATGGACTACGCCGTGACGATCAACATCCCGGGCAGCGAGGCGATCGCCACGATCAACCGGGACGTGCACGTGTTCGTGTTCCAGGGCGCGCTCGTGGTGCGGACCGAGACGGGCGCGATGCAGACCTTCCAGGCCGGTTGAGCCACTCGCGCCGCGGCTCGCGGCGGCGAGCACCGCCGCGAGCGCGGGACCGGCAGCACCGAGTCGAGCCGCGCTCCGCGCGCCGGAAGGACCATGGGGTTCGGGAGCGCCTATTTCTACAACCTGTGCGGGAGCGAGGTGAAGGTCTCGCTCAACCACACGGACCGGTTCCTGGTGCTCGCGCCCATGACCCGGCGCGACGGCCAGCTCGTGCTCGCGCGCGGAGCGGCCCCGCGGGGCCAGCAGGCGAGCTGCGGGACGTTCGGGACCAGCGGCGGGTCCGAGCTGGTGCAGAACCAGGTGCGGGTCTGGTTCGGGCACTACATGGCTGACGGCTGGACCGCGACCCTCGCGATCTCCACCGACGACGCCCCGCCGGAGATCGACCTCCACATCTATCTGTTCCACGCTTCGGCGATCCTCGCCGTCGGCGGCAAGGCACGCGCCGTGTGGGGGGCGTTCGGCGCGTGAGCGTCCGGTCGACCGACCCGCCCTGCGGCGGCGCTCGATGAGCTGGGAGCTCGCCAACCGCGACTACCTCCTCGCCTGCCTGGACCGCGTCGAGGAGCGGCTGCGAGCGCACGCCGAGGGGGCGAGCCGCGAACCCACGGCGCCGGACTGGCCTCCCTGGGACGAGGAGCAGGGGCGTCTGCCCGCGGTGTTGGCGCTGTGCCGCACGTTCGGGCTCACGCCCTTCGAGCGCGACGTCTTGCTGCTCACCGCCGGCATGGAGCTGCAGGGCTCGTTCCCGGCGGCCTGCGCCGACGCCCAGGGCGACCCGCGCCTGAACTATCCGACCCTGGGCCTGGCCCTGGCCGCGCTAGGGGGCGCCAGTTGGGACGCCCTCCTCCCGTCGGGCTCCCTGCGCCGCTGGGCGTTGATCGAGCTGGAGCCCAGCCCGACGCTGGTGCACGCACGGCTGCGCGTCGACGAGAGCGTGTGGCAGGCCCTGCTCGGACTGCGCGCCTGCCCGGCCCGGCTGCTGCGCCACCTCCGCCCGCTCCCGCCCCCCGCACCGGTCGCCCCGGGCCACGTCGAGCTCGGCAAGCGGGTGGCGGCCGCCTTCGCCGAGGCGAGGTTCCCCTTGGTGCAGCTCGTGGGCGAGTGCTTCTCCGATCAGGTCTCGGTCGCCGGGGTGGCCGGCGAGGCCCTGGGGCTGGGGCTGGACTGGTTGCCAGCCGACACGCTCCCGAGCGACCCGGGCGATGCGGAGACGCTCGCGACGGTCTGGGCACGCGACCAGCGCATCGCACCGCGGCTCCTACTCCTCGAGTGGCCCGAGGACCTGCCCGAGGGCCGGACGGCGGCGTGCTCACGGCTCCTGGCGGCCAGCGAGGGGCCGGTGGTCGTGGCGACCTCCGAGCGACGCAGCATCCCGGAGCGCCCGGGGGCGGTGTTCGAAGTGGCCCGGCCGAGCGCGGCCGAGCAGGTCCGGTTGTGGGCGGAAGCCCTGGGGGCGGGCGGCTCCGACCGGGCGGACGGCGACCGCGAGTCGCTGAGCCGCGACCTGGGGAACCGGTTCGACCTCGACGGCGTCACGATCGCGACCGCCGCGCGCCAAGGGCTGCTCGGGCTGCCCGCGGACGCAGGCTTGGCGCGCACGGCCGAGGCCTTGGCCGACGCCTGCCGCGCGCAGGTGCGCTCGGGGTTGGACGGCTTGGCGACGCGGGTGCCCCTGCGGGCCCGCTGGGGCGACCTCGTCGTTCCCCGCGAGACGCTCGAGGCGCTGCGCGAGGTGGAGGCCCATGTTCGCCACCGCCCGCTGGTCCACGACACCTGGGGCCTGGCCGGGCCGGGCGTGGACGTGCTCGGGACGAGCGTGCTGTTCGCGGGTGCGAGCGGCACCGGCAAGACGCTGGCGGCGCAGGTCCTCGCCGGGGCCGCCGGGTTCGACCTGTATCGCGTCGACCTGAGCGCCGTGGTGAGCAAGTACATCGGCGAGACCGAGAAGAACCTGCGGCGCGTGTTCGACGCGGCGGACCGCGGCGGCGTGGCGCTCCTGTTCGACGAGGCCGACGCCCTGTTCGGGAAGCGCGGCGAAGTCAAGGACAGCCACGATCGCTACGCCAACCTCGAGGTGAGCTATCTGCTCCAGCGGTTGGAGCGGTTCCGGGGGCTCGGCATCCTGACCTCCAACCTGAAGGACGCGCTCGACCCAGCCTTCCTGCGGCGGCTGCACTTCGTGGTCGAGTTCGAGTTCCCGACGACGGCGCTGCGAGAGGAGATCTGGCGGCGCGCGCTCCCGCCCGCCGTGCCGTCCGCTGGGCTCGACCCGGCGGTGCTCGCGCGGCTCGACGTGGCCGGCGGGAGCATCCGAATGATCAGCCTGAACGCCGCCTACTTGGCCGCGGCCGAGCCCGAGCGACGCCTCCGCATGTGGCACGTCGTCCGCGCGGCGCGCCGGGAGTGCGCCAAGCTCCACAAGCCGTTCACCCCCGACGAGCTGCCGGGGTGGCGCCGGCGAGAGGGGGAGCCGTAACCGATGGCGAGCAAGCGCGAGACGAGCCCCACGCGATCCCCTTCGCACGAGGAGACGAAGCACGGCGCCAGCTCCAGCAGCGCGAGCGCCACGGTGGCGCCGCCACAGGATCACAGCCACAGCTTCGCGCAGGTGCAGGTGCAGGCGCCGGTGCCGAGGTCGGGCAGTCGGGTGCGCGTGGACCCAACTGCGCTGTTCCAGCAGTTCTGGACCGGGCTGGGCACCACCAGCCGCGACCTCCAGCCACTTACCGAGACGCCCCACTATGACTTTGCGCGAGCGTACCTCGAGTACGGCGATACCGACGAGAAGAAGGCGGCCTGGGCGACGGCCTGGCGGGACTACGACGAGTACACACAGTGGGAGGGCTACGGCTGGCAGGGCACTACGCACAACGGAGCGCACAACCCCGTCGTGTATGCGCAGAACATCGCGCAATTCGAGCGAGGGCTAGACCTCAAGAGCCAGCAGATCCGAGCCAGGCCGGTCAACGTCAACGGGCAGATCGCCTACATGGTGACGGACGGAATGCACCGCGCCAGCTACGCCGCCGCCCGCCGCATGAGCTCGATCCCGATCACGGTGGACGGCGACTACGACCCGCGCCTGCGCCAGGCGGTTCGCCTCGATCGCGCGTGGGTCCGCGCCACGGTCCGACAGATTCGGGCCGCAGAGGCCGCGGCCGCTCGGAACCAGAGCGCTCCCTCATCGAGCAGCTCGGGCAAGTAGGCGCCCGCGCGGGTCGAGCATCCGCTCGCCAGAGGTGCACGAGGGACGATCGGAGGGTCGGCATGAACACGCGCCAGAGCCCGAGAGTGGGGCAGAAGCGCTACGCTAGGCCGTCCCCGACCCCTGACTCCGAGCGTCGCTCGCCGACGCCGCCGCCGTCGCAGGGACACTTGCTCGGTGGCGTTCCCATCGCGTCTCCTCCGCGTGTTCCCATCACGCCTGCGGACGACGCGATCGAGCCGCGCCAAAGCCAGCGGCGGAAGCCCAGCGCGAGTCCGCGCGAGCGGTCGAAGTTGGAGTCCAAGTCGGACTCCGACTCCGATGCGGACGAGGAGTGGCTTCCGTCCGGCGCCGACGCGGATGTCGAGTCGAGCTCGAAATCGGAATCGGAGCTCGATCGGCGCGGCAAGGACCTCTACAAGACCGGGCAGCCCTTGACGGCATTCACGCTCAACCTCGCGAAGTTTGGCGATGGAACCGAACCTTCGGTGAAGGCCAGCAAGCGTGAAGTGGTCGCTCGGATGCTCGAGCTGTGGCAGCCCGCGTTCATGGCCCTGCAGGAGGTGACAAATCCCGAAAGGTTGTTCCAGGGGAAGGGAGCGACTCGTCGCCGCGCGGCAGACCCGGGCCTCGCACAAATCAATGTGATGGCGCTCGAGGCCTCGGACTCGGAGTCGGACTCGGAATCGAAGTCGCAACCAAGTTCGAGCTCGTCCAGCTCGGCCGCCGACCTGCCGGGGCCCATGCCCGAGCTGCCCGTCGAGGACGACTACGCACTGTTGCATGGGCCCAGCTTCGAGAGTGGCACTTATCACGAGCACTACTCCTTGATCTACAACAGGCGACGGGTGGTCGGCGTGCCTCAGCTGTACCACTACGACCCAGAGCAGAAGAAGCTCGTCGAGGCGCCCGGCAATCAGGCGGTTCACTCCTTCAGCTCCAAGGCCAAGAAGACGCGGCCCCTCCCCTTCTGGAGCATCGCCCTCGATACGTCCGACTACCACCTGCGGCCCGAGGTGCGCGGGCGGAAGCGCGAGCGCGAGGTCACCAACGTCCTCGCCGCGGTCGTGCACACCTCGCCGTCGATCAACGTCAAGGGGGAGGTCGACGACATCCTCGCCGCCCTCGAGCAGGTCCGACTGAACGAGGAGAAGAGCAACACGCCCAGGGCCATCCTCGCGCTGGGTGACTTCTACATGCAGCGCGCCAACCCGAAGCTCTACGAGGCGCTCCAGCAAGGCGCCAGGGGTTGGAGGCTCCTCGCGCCCCCGACCCACACCAACTTCCCTCACAAGGGGAGCGGGCAGACCGCCGACCACGCCGTGCTCCAGGACGAAAGGGTCTCGGGCCTGTGGGCCCGCGCGATCGGGCCCGGACGCCACGGATCGGTCGAGGACGCGACGGAGGCACCGCAGGAGCAGCTCGCCAACTGGCCAAAGAAGAAGATGGACCACGCCCCGGTGGCGCTGGGCTTCACCCTGCCCGGCACCTCCATGGGCCCTCCGCAGGAGGACGAGGACCTGTAGGCGAGCCCAGCGAGTTGAGACCGACGAGACAGGGGAGGACGCTGTGGTCGGGGGCTGTTCGCGGAGGACGTGGTGAACAAGGAGCGTCGCGGGTCCGAGAAGCGGAGGAGGCCAACTCATCCGCGGAATGACCAGGACTCGCTCGCCTGGAGCGAGAACGATTCACCCCTCAGGGCCGAGAGTGATCGCGCGCTCTAGTACGGCTCCGCATGGCCGAGCGACACGGCACGGGACGCGACCCTGGGAGCGGCTCCATGGAGAGCGACTCGACAGGTTTACTCCTCGCGCCCGCTCACGACGTCGGGAGCCGATCGAGCCGGTGGGGCGTCGGCCCCGCTCGTCGGCCCTCGTCCTGAGGCGCGGTCTCCTGGAGGAAGGCGGCGACGCGCTCGAGCACGCGCTTCTCGGCCAGGCGGACCACTACGCAGCTCCGCACCCGCGGGTCGAGCCCACCCGCCGCGAGCAGGCGCTCGTCCTCCTCGATCGTGGTGGGATAGTCGGCCAGCGCTCGACGGCAGACGTCGTGCAGGGCGCGCCGCGTGCGCCGTTCGTTGACCGGTGAGAGCGGGGAGGCGGGGGTGCGCGTCCCGTCGAGGAGCGCGGAGAGCTCGGGTGCGTTCGCCAGCGCCACGCGCAGGAAGATCAGGGCCTCGGTGAGCGCGTCGTCCAGCTCGCAGCGGTACGGGAGCGTGCAGGAGCGCGTGCCCCCCGCCGGGAGCCCCAGGACCTCGCGGCGGCGGAGCTCCCAGCGATCGTGTGGCAGCGCGAGCTCCAGGGTCACGGTCTCCTGCTCGAGGTTGTCCTCGAGCACGAACCCGTACCCGAGCAGGTAGCGGACGTTGCTCTTCTCGCCGTAGGTGTCGCACACCGGTTCGCCGCGGGCAATGTCGCGCGCGGCGTGCATCGTGAACCGCTGGAGCTCCTCCGAGTAGCCCCAGCTCACGTCGGCCTGGGCGGGGCGGCGGTGGTTCAGCATGTCCGCCAGCGGGACGAGGCAGCGCGTGGGCACCCCGTCCAGCGTCAGGCCGAACACTCGGCTCACGATCACCAGCCGCGCCCAGGTGAAGGCGTCGAGCGTGTGCTGCCAGTCGGGCAGCGCCGCACGCAGGGCCTCATGGTCCCGCGCGAGCGACGCCCGGCGCTCCTCCAGGACCCGGGCCAGGCCCGTGCCCTCGAGCTCACGCAGCGTGGCGGCGTCGAAGAAGAACGGGTGCTCCGGGAACGAGGCGGGGAGGGCGTCGATCAAGGCGCGCCACACCGAGTCCGGCCGCGCGCGCTCGTCCAGCAGGAAGGCGGCGAACGACGAGTCCTCGCTCTCGAGCCGCGCGCGGGCGCGCGCCAGCGCGCGACCGACCCGCGACGTGCTGGCCAGCTCCCGCGTGAGGATCGCGCGCCGCGGGAGCTCGAGCACGGTCGCCCCGCGCGGCAGGTCGGCCGTCGCGCGCGCTCCCCGGTGGCGGTCGGGCGCTTCGTCGATCGTCAGGCCGCGGACGCGTGCGCCCTCGCGCTCCAGCCAGCGCACGAGCGCCTCGACCGGGCTCGCGCCCGGCGAGGTCACCGCAGGGCGTGGGTGGCGCTGCAGGAGCTGCCAGGTCCCGCGCGGCGTGCAGCCGTTGGCCGCGAACACCCGCTGCATGGGCGCGTTCTCCTCGCGGGTCGCGTCGACGTAGCGCTGGGCGCCCGCGGCGCGCAGGCGGTGCAGCGTCGCGGCATGGAGGGCCTTGGCCAGCCCCCGTCCCCGCGCCTCGGGGAACACGCCCATGAAGAGGATCGTGCCTGCGCGTGCGGCGCCTCGAGCGAACAGGCGCGCCAAAACCACGCCGACCTCGACGCCGTCAAGCGCCACCACGGCCCAGAGCGGGTCGGGTTCCCCCTCGATCAGGTCCAGCAGGTCGTCCAGCTCGGCCTCGAGGTCGAGCTGCGCGGGCCAGCAGCGGGCCAGCGCCTCCCGCAGGCGCGGGAGCCCGACCTCTCGGAGCGAGGCGTACGAGAAGGGGTCGCTGCGGGACTCCGCCGGCAGCCGCACGAGGTCGCACGCTACCCTCAGCTCGCGCCCGCGCGGCTCGTAGCCCTCGCGGCGCAGCCAGCCCACGTCCTCGGTGGCGGGCAAGTACGCCTCGAGCAGTTGTCCGGGCGAGCGCTCGTGGAGCCCCGCCAGTAGCGCGGCCTCGACCTCGCCCTGCCGGTCGTGTGGCGCGCTGTGTCCCTCGATCCGGAATCCCCCGGGCGTGGCGGTCCCGACCAGCGCTCCGAGGGGGACGCGGCCCTCCCAGGCCACGAGCACCGCCCGCGGGTCGCCACGGAGCGCGTCGCGCAGCTCACCTTCGTCGAGGGGGTCGTCGGCCGCCGCGCGGGCCGCGCGGGCCAGGGCGATCCAGGCAGGGTCGTCGCCCGGGCGCGGAGGACGGACCAGGAGGGGCACGTCGCGATCCTACGCGAGAGACTTGTGCGGCGGCCGCGGGCGGGTGACCATGGCGTCGTGAGCGGTCGGCGTCAGGGCAAGGGGAAGGGCGGCCGTCGGGGCGGCGCGGAGCGCAAACAGCGCACGCCACCCAGCACCCGCTCGAGTCGCGTGAGCAGCCGCTCGGCCCCGGCGGCGGCTGCGGCGACGCGGGGGCACCACCTCAGGGACGTCCCCCGCGACGCGCCGTCCACCCCCAGGACCCGCCGCGCAGCGACGAGCAGCAGCAGCGCGGACGGCAGCGGCACCGGCGACAGCCTGAGCGTGGTCTCCTGGAACACCGAGCACAAGGAGTCCCTGTCGCATTCCTCACTGGCCCCCGTCTTCAACGCCTTCCGCGCGGCGACGGGCGCCGGCGTGATCCTGGTGCAGGAGCCCTCGCCGTCGCTGCGACGCGCCTCCGGTCGGAGCGGATCCCGAAATCCGTGGGAGGTCGTGTCGGAGTTCGAGACGGCGGGTCGTGAGCGGATCGGCGCCGGCGCCAACCACGACGAGAAGAACACCGACGCCGTGGTGGTGGTCCACCAGGAGGAGAAGAAGCGGTTTCATATGAGGTTCTCGGCGGTGCGCCCGAGTCGGGGGACGAACACGGGTCGGCACGCGATCCGTGCTGATTTCACCCACAAGGACACGGGTGCCACGTTCCAACTGGCGACCGCGCACGCGCCCTATCAAGGCGCCACGGCATCGACCTCGTTCTTCAGCGGCACCCTCGCCGCGAACCCCGACGCCGACGCGGTGATGGGTGACCTGAACCTATACTCGCACCACCGCAGGGACCGCGCGCTCGCGGACTTGCAGCCGGTGCCGCACGGTCCAACCTCCAATTATGGGCAAGGGAGCCCGCTCGATCAGACCTACGCGCGCCGGAGTCCTCGCGGCCATGGCCGCCTCTACCCCAGCGCACGCCCGCCCCGCGAGCTCGGGCAGCACGGGCACGACATCCCGATCTCCGGTGCCGCAGCCAACCGAGTGGCAGAGCCCGACCACCTGCCGATCTACGCGCAGTTCTCCCTGCGGGCTCCGGCGGCACCCGCCGCGCCGCCCAGCCGGAGGCGCAGGGCCCCGTCCTCGTCGTCGTCCTCGTCCTCGGCTCGCAAGCGGGTGAAGAAGAATGACGGCGACGAGTGACCGACGCGGCCCCGACCCCAAACCAGCCGAAGAATCCGGGGCCCGTAGAATCGTGCCGTGGCCCGCAAGACCGCAGCTCCACGACCTCCCGCGCCCGCGGCGCCCGCGCTCTCGCTCGCTGGCGAGCTGCGCGAGCTCGTGCGCGGGCTGCCCGCCGCGGGCGAGGTCGCGGCGGCGCTGCGGGCTGGCGAGGCGGTCGCGGCGCGGGGGCTGCCCGAGGGGGCGCGCGCGGCGCTGATCGCGGGGCTGGCGCGCGAGCGGCCGCTGCTGGTGATCGCGCCCGATCAGGACGGGGTGCGGGCGCTGGCGGGGGACCTCGAGGAGCTCGGCGGCGACGAGCGGCCGGTGATCAAGAACCCGCCGCTCGACCTGTTCGAGGAGGGCGGCCCTAGCGAGCTCGAGCCCGGCGCCGCGGTGGGGGCGCGGCTGCGTGTGCTGCGGGCGCTGGCGGCCGCGCCGGCGCCGGTGGTGCTGACCAGCGTCAGCGCGCTGCTGCAGCGGCTCCCCGGGCCCGAGGCGGTCGGCGCGGGGGCGCTGGTGCTCGCGCCCGGCGGCGAGCTCGACCCGGCCGACCTGGCGCGTCGGTTGGTCGACCGCGGCTATCGCCGCGTGGCCCTGGTCGAGGCGCCGGGCGAGTTCGCGGTGCGCGGCGGGATCTTCGACTTGTTCCCGCTCGGGGCCGAGCGCCCCGTGCGCGTCGAGCTGTTCGGCGACACGATCGACTCGCTGCGCGCGTTCGAGCCCGAGTCGCAGCGCTCGCTCGGCGAGCTGCCGCGGCTGGCGCTGTCGCTGCTCGCCGTGGCGGACTACCGCCGGCTGGCGCGCGAGCGCGGGGCCTCGCTGCTCGATCACCTCCCCGCCGACGCGGCCCTGGTCCTGCTCGAGGCGACCCGCTGCCGCGAGCGGCTGGCCCAGGCCGCCGAGCGGTTCGCCGGCCACGAGGCGGAGCTGCTCTCCGCCGCCGCGATCGAGGCGGCCTGGAGCGCGCGCGCCCGGCTGTGCGTGGGCGCGAGCGGCGAGCCGGCCACCGACGGGCGCGAGGTCGCGTTCCCGTGCGCGCCCGCCGCCCTGGGCGCGCTGGCGCGCGGGCCCGAGGCGGTGACCGACGAGCTGGCGCGGCAGGTCGCGCGCGGCGAGCGCTTGACCGTGAGCTGCGTCAACGAGGCCGAGCTGGAGCGCCTGGCCGAGCTGTGCCGCGACAGCGGGCTGGCCGTCGACGTGGGCAGCGCGCTCCGTCGCTCGCCGGCTCCCGCCGGGCTGACCCTGGTGATCTCGTCGCTCCCGAGCGGGCTGCGGCTCCCCGAGCACGGCGTGTGGCTGCTCCCCTCCAGCGAGCTGTTCACCCGCCACGTGCGGAGCGAGACGACCAGCCCCCACCGGCGCGCCGGGCGGGCCGCCAAGAGCACGGCCGTCGAGTCGTTCGCGGACCTCGAGGAGGGGACGTACGTGGTCCACGTCTCCTACGGGATCGCGCAGTTCCAGGGGATCGTGCGGCGCGAGCGCGACGGGCAGCCGCGCGACTTCCTCGAGCTCTTGTTCGACGGCGGCACGCTGTTCATTCCCACCGACCGGATCGGGCTGGTGCGGCGCTACGTCGGCCCGACCAGCAGCCCGCCCAAGCTCTCCAAGCTGGGCGGCCAGGGCTGGCGCAACAAGACCAAGCGCGCGGCCGAGGCCGTGCGCGACCTCGCGGCCGAGCTGCTCGAGGTGCAGGCCGAGCGCATGGTGCGGCCGGGGTTCGCGTTCCCGCCCGACGGGCGGGCGCAGCGGCTGTTCGAGGAGAGCTTCGAGTACACCGACACCCCCGACCAGAGCCGCGTGACGGGCGAGGTGCGGGCCGACATGGTCGCGCCGCGCGCCATGGACCGGGTGGTGTGCGGCGACGTCGGCTACGGCAAGACGGAGATCGCGATCCGGGCCGCGTTCAAGTGCGTGTCCGCCGGGCGGCAGGTGGCGGTGCTGGCGCCGACCACCGTGCTGGCGCACCAGCACCACCGCACGTTCAGCGAGCGGTTCGCCCCCTACCCCTACCGGGTCGAGGTGCTCAGCCGGTTCCGCACCAAGGCCGAGCAGCGCGAGGTGCTCAAGGCCGCCAAGGCGGGCGGGGTGGACGTGGTGATCGGGACGCACCGCCTGCTCAGCGGCGACGTCGAGTTCCGCGACCTCGGGCTGGTGGTGGTCGACGAGGAGCAGCGGTTCGGCGTGGCCGACAAGGAGCGGCTCAAGGCGCTCCGCCGCACGGTCGACCTGCTCACGCTCACCGCCACCCCGATCCCGCGCACGCTCCACATGGCGCTCTCGGGGGCGCGCGACATCTCGGTGCTCCAGACGCCCCCGCCCGGGCGCTCCCCCGTCGAGTCGAAGGTGGTGCCGTTCAGCGAGGGGCTGATCCGGCGCGCCGTCGAGCGCGAGCTGGCGCGCGACGGGCAGGTGTTCTTGGTCCACGACCGGGTGCGCACGATCAAGCGCCTCGCCGACAAGGTCAAGGAGCTGGTGCCGACCGCCCGGATCGGGATCGTGCACGGCCAGCTCGCCGAGCACGAGATCGAGGAGGTCATGCTGCGCTTCTTCCAGCACGAGCTCGACGTGCTGGTGGCGACCAGCCTGATCGAGAACGGGCTCGACGTGCGCCGCGCCAACACCCTGATCGTCGATCGGGCCGACCGGTTCGGCCTGGCCGAGCTGCACCAGCTCCGCGGGCGGGTCGGTCGCTCGAGCGTGCACGCCTACGCCTACTTCCTGTTCGACCCCCACAAGCTCCCCTCGGACGTCTCGCGCCGGCGCCTGCGCGCGATCGAGGAGTTCAGCGAGCTGGGCTCGGGCTTCCAGATCGCCATGCGCGACCTCGAGATCCGCGGCGCGGGCAACGTGCTCGGGGCCCAGCAGAGCGGGCACATCGTCAACGTCGGCTACGACCTGTACTGCCGCCTCCTGCGCCGGGCGGTGGCCGAGCTGACCGGCGAGCTGGGGCAGGGCGGCCCGCGCAAGCCGCGCAAGAAGAAGGCCTCGGGCGACCTCCTCGCCGAGCTCGAGCTCGAGCACGACCTCGAGCTCGAGGCGAGCGAGGTCAACGTGGTGCTCGACGTCCCGGCCTACATCCCCGGGGCCTACGTGGCCGACGCCGCGCTCAAGATCGAGTGCTACCGGCGCCTGGCCGAGGCGGAGCGCGAGCAGGACCTCGAGGAGCTGCGCGACGAGCTGCGCGACCGGTTCGGGCCGCCGCCCCACGTGCTCGACAACCTGTTCGCGCTGCGGCGGCTGCGGCTGCGGGCCGCCGCCCACGGGGTGGTCAAGGTCAGCCGCCAGGACCGGGTGCTCCAGCTCCGCTGCAAGGAGCGGGCGCGCCTCGAGGCGGCGATCCGCGGCTACCGCGAGGGGCTGCGCCCGATCGACGAGCACATGCTCTACGTGCGCATGCGCGACGCCGGCGCCTCGGACGAGCACCAGCTCTACTTCCTGCTCGACCTCCTGCGCCCCGCCGACGAGGCCGCGCCCACCGGGGCCGCGCGCCCGCTCGACCCCGAGGCGCTCCAGCGCGAGCGCCAGCGCCGCCTGCGCGCCAAGGAGGCGCGCAGCGCCCGCCGCCGCCAGGGCGGCCGCCGGCGCGGCGGCCGCGCATCTTCGCGCTGAGCGGGGGTCGGATCTCGCGGCGCAGGCGCCAAGGCTCCGCGCGCGGCGCCGCGGCTCCGCGCGGTTCACCCCACCCGGCCCGCGGTTCTTCGCGGTCGCGCGCCAGCGCGCGTCGAGCGAATTCGGGCGGGTCCACGCACCCCCGAGCAGGTTCCCCCGCCGACGGGCCGCGCGCGACTCGACCGCGGCGCCATCTGCCAGGGAGCGGGCAGCGCGCGGCGCCGCGGGCGGGTCAGAACGCGCGCGACGAGGCGCGGGACGCACCCGGCACGGCGCCTGCTCTCCCGTGGGGTTGCATCGCCTCGTGCCCGGTCAGGAGACCCATGATCTACGTCCTCCACGAGACCCCCCTGGTCCGAGACGCGATCCGCGCCGCGCTCCAGGAGCTCGGCCCGGTGCGCGCCACCGGCCTGTGGAGCGAGATCGCCGGCGACCTGATCAGCGGCTCGAGCCGCGATGACGTGCTCGTGACCGACCTCAAGCTGCGCGCGATCTCGGGCACCCAGCTCGTCGAGATCCTCCGCCGCTACAACCCCGCCCTCCGCATCGTCCTCTGCACCCCCCGCCCCGACGATGCCCCCCCCGGGATCGCCGACGTGATCGTGCGCGAGCAGCGCGGCTACGAACGCCTCAAGGCCGAGGTCCGCAAGCTGGCCCCCTCGCTGATCAAGGCCAAGAGCTCGGGTCGCCTGCGCGTGGTGGAGCTCCTGCGCGACGACGGCAAGGCGAGCGACAGCAAGGTGCTCTCGACGTGATCCTGCGGCCGTAGGGGCCAGACGCGTGGAGGCGTCGTGGGGTCGACTCCCTGGAGTCGCTCGTCCCAGGCCGCCTGCATCGCCTCGGCGCGCCAGCGCTGCTCTTGATCGATCCCGCCCCGACCGGGCGAGCTACCCGATCAGGCCGCCATACAACCGTAGGAACAGGTCGAAGAGCGGAGCGATCGTCCTCTCCCGGAAGAACGTGTTGAGGGCCTCGTTGTACTCCTCTTTGACCGCCTCGATCGGGATCGGCTGGAGACCCGCTTTGACCAGCAGCACCCCGAGCAACGCCCGGCTGGTCCGTCCGTTGCCGTCCTCGAATGGGTGGATCTGGATCACGCGTGCGTGAGCCCACACGCTGATATGGATCGCGCTCGCGTCGTAGTCGGGATCGTCCTGGTTGGCCTCGAGCGAGCGCATCGAAGCAGCCAAGTCCCTGAACAGCGCCTCGAGGAGCGCCTCGACCTCGCCGCGAGAGGCCGACCGGTTTGGACCGAAGGACAGGCGCTCGCTACCGAAGATCGCGCTCCGGTGCCTGCCAGCGTGCTCACGCACGCCTTCGAAGAGGCGGCGGTGCAGATCGCAGAGCAGGCTCCTCGAGGGCTCGCGAGCGGAGAGCTCGCCAGCATGGATCGACGCGATCAGCTTCGCAAGGTTATCGGTGAGACGACGATTCTCCGCCTCCGTGTACGTGCGGAGGGGATCGTCGTCAGGAAACGAGATCCTCGGCTCGCCTACAGCCAAGGCCGGGCGTCGACGCCTTCTATCCGCTGGCTCGCGATCACGTCACGTCTTGCCAGCTCGGGCGAGGGCGCAGGCTGGCCGCCACGCCGGCGTCGATCAGCGCGTATGCGCCTCAAGATGGCGGTCCGCTCCTCGTCAGCGAGTTTCACGACGGCCGGCGTGCGCCGGTACCCGTGCTCCTCGAGGAACGCTACGCAGTCGGGTACCGATAGCCCGAGAGCAGCGGCGGCTTCGCCCAGGGTCGCGTCACCGGTCGTATAGGCGCGTCCCACGATCTTCTCGAGGGCTCGGAGCTTCGAATCGTGACGGCGGAGGAAGGCGATCAGAGCGTCGAACGCGACCCGGCACCGGTGGGCGAGCTCGTCCCGGCCCGAGGCACGCGCGAGCATGACGATCGCGTCGATCGGACAAACTCGCACGGTCGAGTCCACGCTGCGCAGCATGACCGGGAGGAGCTGCTCGAAGGCCTCGCAGGCACCCTCATGACTGATGTGCCCCGAGTGGGCAACGCCACTCACGGCGCGCCAGCTCTCGGCGAGCAGGGCGAGCGGATCCCAGCCCGTCACCTCGTGGGCTTTGGCTGCGATCTCCTTCACTCGACGCGCGATCTCGTCTCCGCGCAAGATTCCAAGCTCTGCGGCGGCCTCAGCGAACACACAAAGCGCGAGGTTCAGCTCGAGGATCTGCGCGGACACGAGCGGGAGATCGAACGGAGCTCGCCTCGTGCGCCGTGTGGGTAGCGAGATCCTCACGTACTCGGCTCGGAGCCGTCCCTCCGACTCCGCCAGCGCCTCGAGCGTCTGCCTCGGCTCGAGCAGGAACCTAGCCAGATCGGGCACGTCTCGCTCCCTCACGCCGCCATCGTCGCCTCGGGAGGTTATCAGGACAGCGTGAGGACGGCCAGCAGAACGTGCTGTGCGCCAAGCGCTTAGCCACTGCGTAACACGATGCGATCGCAAGGGTTGCGCATCGAAGCGGGCGACGATCGAGACCGGTTTGCGGCGAGCCGTCCTGCTCGTCGCGCTCGCTCAGAAGCGGCGCAGCCGGTCGACCGCCTCTCGGCTCGGCCGAGGAGGCGCTGAACCCGTCCTCTGTGGCGCGGCGGCGCCGGCCGGCGCCTCCGGTGCGACTGCTGCTAGGCGCGCCTCGAGCCCGAGGCCTACGCCAGGGAGGCCCGGTTGCACCGCGCCGCGTGAGGCGGTACAAGGGCGAGCGCCGCGGCGAGGGCGCCGCCGCAAGGGGACCGCCGTGCTGAACTGCCCGAAGTGCCAGAACATCCTGACCACGATCGACTACGAGGGGATCGAGGTCGAGACCTGCACCGAGTGCAAGGGCGAGTGGCTCGACGCGAAGGAGCTCGGCCACGTGGTCAAGGTCCGCGAGGAGCGCTTCGACGAGCAGGCCCGGCGCGCGATCGCGGAGTCGACCACGGTCCAGGGCGTCAAGCTGGCCGGGGTCGATCGCGGCCTGAAGTGCCCCAAGTGCGGCGGCACGACCGAGGCGATCAACTACGGCGGCGACACCGGCATCATCATCGACCGCTGCGCGGGCTGCGGCGGCTTCTGGCTCGACGACACCGAGCTCGAGAAGGTCCAGATGCTCGTGGAGGGCTGGAACGATCAGCTCCCCGCCGATCTCGCCAAGTACGGGCCGCAGCTCAAGGACCTCGACCACGGGCCGATCGAGATCGTGAAGTTCAAGCGCATGCCCGGAATGGGCCGCTTCCTCAACGCGCTCGTCAACGGGATCATCGACCTGAAGGTCTGAGAACGCCGGCTCCCGGCGCGCGCCGCGCCAGGAGGGGTCGGCGCCGGGGGCTCGGTCTTGCCCGCGTTCCGTGGAACGACCGTCGCGCTCGGATCACGATCGGGCGCGAGGGTGGCCATGGAACCTGGTGGCGAGGGCGCGCGCGATCGGCGCGCAGCGCGCCAGCGATGGGCGGGACGGATCGTGCTCGCGGCGTTCGTGAGCGCGGTGACGTTCCTCAGCGTGCCGAGCCTGATCGACGCGCGCTGGCACGACCCCAGCCCGGTCGGGATCGGGCTGCTGAGGACGCTGCACACCGCGCAGCAGCGGGCCAGCGAGGGGGACGTCGATCGGAACGGCGAGCTCGACTTCGTCTCGTTGGCGGCGCTGGGCAGGGCTGGCTTGGTGGACGAGCGCTTCGCGAGCGGGCTCACGCAGGGCATGCGCCTCGACGTGTGGATCAGCGAGGACGGCCTGCGGTGGTTCGGCGCCGCGACCGCCGTCGAGCCTCACGTCTATCCCTGGCCCTGGCGGCTGTGGTGGGACGAGGAGCACGGCGGGATCTACGACTACCTGGGGATCGACGGGAAGGGGCGGGTCTACTACCGGGTGGACCGCCCCTTCACCCGCGAGGAGCTGAGCGCCGAGTGGGGCCCGCCTGCGGACGCGCGGCCGCTCGCGTCGCGCTGAGCCCGCGGGACTCGTGGGATCAGCGATCGGTGAGGTCGGGAGCTACTCGCGCCCGCGCTCCTGCCAGGCCTGGCGCAGCCGGTCGATCAGGCCGCGCAGTCGCGCGACGAAACGTTGGGTGACGCGCTCGGGAGCGGTCAGCCCGCCCGCGCGGACCGACTCGCCGAGGGGGCTGCCTTCGCGGACGGCGTGCTCGGCCTTGAGGACGGCCTGCTCGGGGCCGAGCATGGGGGACCCGCGCGCCGGCGCGACCCGGCGGGTGCGGGGCGGCGGGCGGAGACCTCATGCGGACGAGCCTCGGGCTGTTGCTGCTGCTGAGCGTGACGGGCTGTCCGGGCAGCGGGTCCGGTTCGGCGGGCGCCGCCGCGGTGCCCTCGGCCGAGGCCTGGACCGCCGAGCACTCGGGGCGGGTCGCCGCGGCCTGCGCGCGCTGCCACGTGCCCCCGCCCCCCGACGCCCTGCCCCGCGCGCGCTGGGCGGCCGAGGTCGCGAAGATGGCCGCCATGCCGGGGCCCAAGGGCGCGACGCCGCTCACCGCCGAGGAGCTGGCCCTCGCGACGGCCTACTACGTGCGGCGCGCGCCCGAGGCGCTCCCCACCACGCCCGCGGCGCCGCCCGAGACCCGGCTGAAGCTCCGGGTGGAGGGGTTCACGCCCAAGAGCCAGGCCTTCGCCGGGCGGGCGCCCGCCACCGCCAACGTGGCCTTCGTGCACCTCTCCGACCGGCGCCGCGCCGACCTGCTCGTGGCGGAGCTGCGCTCGAGCGCGCTGTTCCTCCTCCCCGCCTGGGCGCCGCCCGAGCAGCGCGCCATGCGCCACCTCGCCAAGGACCTGACCCAGCCCGCGCACGTCGAGCTGGGCGACGTCGACGGCGACGGGCTCCCCGACCTTTTGATCGCCGCGCTCGGCGCCATGAACCCGGGCAACGAGCCCACCGGCGCGGTCCACCTGCTGCGCCAGCAGCGCTCGCGGCGGTTCGCGCCGGCGCGTCTGCTGACCGGGGTCGGGCGCGCCTCGGACGCGCGCGCCGCCGACCTCGACGGCGACGGCGACCGGGACGTGGTGGTCGCCGCCTTCGGCTGGCGCGGGCCCGGCGGGCTGCACCTGCTGGAGCGGACCGGGGCGGGCGAGCCGCTCGCGTTCCGCCGGCGCGACCTCGACGACCGCGACGGGTTCTTGCACGTGGAGCCGGTCGACCTCGACGGCGACGGCCGGCTCGACCTCGTGGCGCTCCTCGCGCAGGAGCACGAGCAGGTGCTCGCGTTCATGAACCGCGGCGAGCTGCGGTTCGAGCCGCGCGTGCTGTTCCAGGCGCCGCACCCGGCCTGGGGCGCGTCGGGGCTCGAGGTGACCGACCTCGACGGCGACGGCGACCCCGACGTGCTCCTCTCCAACGGCGACACGCTCGACGACGACCTGCTCAAGCCATACCACGGCGTCTCGTGGCTCGAGAACCAGGGCGAGCTGAGCTTCGCGCACCGCCCGATCGGGCCGCTCCACGGCTGCGAGCGCGCGGTCGCGGGCGACCTCGACGGCGACGGCGACCTCGACGTGGTGGCGGTCGCGTTCCTCCCCCAGGTCCCGCCCGAGACCTGGCGCGAGCGCGACCTCGACTCGGTGGTCTGGTTCGAGCGCACCGCCGACGGCTGGGAGCGCCGCTCCCTCGAGCGCCACCGCTGCATTCACCCCACCGTCGCGGTCGCCGACTACGACGCCGACGGCGACCTCGACGTGGCGGTCGGCAACTTCGTGTGGATGGTCGAGGACGGCCGGCCCTCGGTGCAGGCCGACCTCGTCACGCTGTTCACGCAGGAGCGCGCGCCTGCGGGCGACTGAGCCGCAGCCTGACGGCGCCAATGACGCAGCGCGCAGCGCCTGCGAGTCACGCCACGCGTGACACTCCGTGACCGACGTTTGACGCCAGGGACTTGGCTTGTGACGGGTTAGACCGTCCGCGCGAGGCCAGACTGGTCCCTGTTCGGAGGGACTGCCCAATGACCGATCTCGCCGCCTCGCCCGAGCCCTCTTCGTCTTCGTTCGCCAAGGCCTCGAGCGCCTACCGCACGCTCCAGTTCGCCGGCGTGCAGGTGGCCGCGGTCGTGCTCGCGGTGATCGCGGGCCTGCCGAGCCTCGAGGTGGCGCTGTTCGCCGTCTCGACCTACCTCGTGCGCATGTTCCTGGTGACCGGGGCGCTGCACCGCTACTTCAGCCACCGCACCTACAAGACCAGCCGCCTGTTCCAGGCGCTGCTCGCGCTCGGGAGCCTGACCGCGCTCCAGAAGGGAGCGCTGTGGTGGGCCGCCCACCACCGGCACCACCACCGCTACTCCGACGAGCCGCGCGACGTGCACTCCCCGGTGCAGCGCGGCTTCTACTACGCGCACATCGGCTGGATCCTCGACCCGCAGTGGGACCGGACCCGCACCGAGCAGGTCAAGGACCTCGCGCGCTACCCCGAGCTGCGGCTCCTCGACTCCAACGTGGTCATGGTCCTGGTGTTCGCGGCCCTGTGCGCGGCCACCTGCTTCCTGTGGAGCTTCGAGGCCATGGTGTGGGGCTGGTTCGTGAGCACCATGGTGCTGTGGCACGCCACGTTCACGATCAACTCGCTGGCCCACGTGTGGGGCCGGCGCGTCTACGAGACCTCCGACACCAGCCGCAACAACGTGTGGCTCGCGCTGCTCACCCTGGGCGAGGGCTGGCACAACAACCACCACTACTACCCCACCTCCTGCGCCCAGGGGTTCCGCTGGTACGAGGTCGACGTGACCTACCGCGTGCTGTGGCTGCTCGAGAAGGTCGGGCTGGTGTGGGACCTCAAGCGGGCCCCGGCCGAGGTCGTCGCCGGGCGCCTGGGCGGCCGCGACTGGCGGGTGGCGCAGGAGCCCGAGCCGGCGCCCGAGCCGGTGTTGGGGTCGGCGGCGCCCGCCGTCGCGCGCTGAGCGCGCTCACCCCTGGGTCATGGCCTGGAGCAACGCCGCCCGGGCGAACACGGCGAGCACCCCCAGCGCGCTCAAGGCGGCGCCGCCCAGCAGCCCGTGAGTGCGGCGGCGCGAGCGGTCCGCCAGCAGCTCGGGCGGGACGGTCCGCTCCCAGGCGCGCCGACAGCCGAGGCACTTGAACTCCAGGAACAGCGCGTTCATGACCATGCCGATCCCGCTGACGGCCGCGGCGAACGCGAGCGCGCCCAGGCACCCGGCCAGCACGCCGGCCACGACCACCAGCCCGCCGCTCAGCAACCCCGCCGCCCCGCGCTGTCCCTCGAGCGGCTCGTAGACCATGGCCTCGGTCCCGCCGCACCGGGGGCAGGCGTCGGAATCGAGGCGCCCGCTCCCCACGCCCAGCCGAGCGGTGGTCCGCCGCGGGGGCTCGTCCTCCCGAGCAGGTGCGGGCGTCGCGCCCTCGTCCGGCGCCCGCCGTGAGATCAGCCGCCCCGAGGCCGGGCGCGCCTCGGGGCTCGCGACCGCGCCCGCGAGGGAGGTCCCGCAGGAGAGGCAGCGTCCCTGGCGCGGCGCGACCGGGTAGGTCCGTGCGCACTCGGGACAGTCGATCGGCCCTTCGCTCATGGCGCCCACCCCCGCTCGTGCTCACCATGGCGCGTCGACCGCCCGTGTGCAACGCGAGGCAAGTTGGTGTCGCGAGGATCCGATCGCCGCGCTGAGGAGGCGCCCCCCTCGTCCTGCCCTGAGGCTGCCGGATGGCGGGTCGTGCGCGAGCAGCGGCGGTGCCCGCGGTCGCGCCGGGCATCGCGCCGGCGGCGCTGGCCGGCACCAAGGAGCGCGCGCGCCTCCGTTCGACCGCTCGAGGTCGACAGCGCGCCGGCGTTTTGCGACCCTCCACCCGTCCTACGACCGAGGGTGCGGCGCGCGACGCGCCGCAGGAACGAGGGGTGGTCGGGCCGCCTCCCTGGCCGGCGTAGAGCCGGCAGGAGAGCGCATGTCGACTGCCCAGCTGCCGGACGCCGGCCCGAGCCTCCCGAACACGCCGCCCGAGGCCTGGGATCCGTTGCTGCGCCTCGTGCGGAATGTGGGCGCGCCGCTCGAGCGCTTCTTGCGCCTGGAGGCCGCCAGCGGCCTGTTGCTGCTCCTCGCTGCGGCCGCGGCGATCGTATGGGCCAACTCGCCCTGGGCCGAGAGCTACGCGGGCCTGTGGCACACCCCCCTGGGCGTCCGCGTGGGCGGGTTCGCCTTCGAGCGCACGCTCGAGTGGCTGGTGAACGACGTCTTGATGGTGATCTTCTTCTTCCTCGTCGGGCTGGAGATCCGCCGGGAGCTCCACGACGGCGAGCTGTGCGAGTGGCGCCGGGCGGCGCTCCCCACGGCCGCGGCCCTGGGCGGCATGATCGCCCCGGCGGCGCTCTACCTCCTCTTGGCCGGCGCGCCCGAGACTCGGGCGGGCTGGGGCATCCCCATGGCCACCGACATCGCCTTCGCCCTGGGGGTCCTCACGCTGCTCGGCCCGCGCGTCCCCGCCGCGCTGCGCGTCCTGCTGCTCGCGCTCGCGGTGATCGACGACCTCGGCGCGATCGCGGTGATCGCCCTGTTCTACGGCTCGGGCCTCGAGCCCTCGGGGTTCTTGGTCGCGGCGCTCGGGCTCGGCGGGGTGTTCCTGTGGCAGCGCCTGGGCGTCCGCGCCAAGCTCGCCTACGTGATCCCGGGGGCCGCCGTGTGGGCGGGCGTCTCCGCGGCCGGGGTGCATCCCTCCATCGCGGGCGTGGTGATCGGCCTGGCGACCCCGGTCCGCGCTTGGTTTGGGCCCGACGGGTTCGTGGTCGGCGTCCGGGTCGAGCTGGAGCGGCTGGCCCGGGCCGGCGCGCCCCCCTCGCACGAGCTGGCCGCGTCGCTGCGGCACGTCGAGCTCGCCCGACGCGAGGCGAGATCGCCCGCCGAGGGCCTGATCGAGCGCCTCCACCCCTGGGTCGCCTTCGGGATCATGCCGCTGTTCGCGCTCGCGAACGCCGGCGTCTCGACCTCGGGCGGCGGGCTGGAGGGCGGGTCGTGGGTCGTCGCGACCTCGGTCGCGGCGGCGCTGCTCGTGGGGAAGGCGCTCGGCGTCGTCCTCGCGAGCTGGCTCGTCCTGCGCCTGGGCCTGGGCGCCCTCCCACCGGGGGTGACCTCCCGTCAGCTCGTGGTGCTCGGCGCGGTGGCGGGCGTGGGTTTCACCATGTCGCTGTTCATGGCGCAGCTCGCGTTCGGCGACGCGCGGCTGCTCGCGGCGGCGAAGCTTGGCGTCCTGGCCGGCAGCGCCAGCGCGGCCGCGCTCGCGCTCGTGCTCGGGCGGCTGCTGCTCGCGCCGACCGCGGAGTGACGCGCTCGGCGCGGGATGGGCGCGCGAGCCCGCGCTCGCGCCCTACGGCTGCCGGACGAAGCGATAGCCCACGCCGCGCACGCTCAGGATGTGGCGCGGCTCGCTCGGCTCGGGCTCGAAGTATTTGCGCAGGCGGAGCACGAAGTTGTCCACGGTGCGCGTCTCGAGCGTGCCAGGCTGGTCCCACACCTTCTCGAGGAACGTGCTGCGCGGGATCACCTCGCCCTCGTGCTCGGCGAACAGGCGCATCATCTCGGCCTCGCGCCAGGTGAGCTGGACCTCGGCGCCGGTGTGGGTCACCGCCTTCTGGCTGCGCAGGTCCACCCGGCAGTTGCCGAACGCGATCACCGCGCCGCTCTCCGGGTCGTCCGACTCGCCGCGGCGGCGAGCCCAGACCTGCCGGCGCAGGAGCCCGCGCACGCGCGCGAGCAGCTCGTCGAGGTCGAACGGCTTGGTGAGGTAGTCGTCGGCGCCCGCGTCGAGGCCGCGCACCCGGTCCTCGAGCAGGTCGCGCGCGGTGAGCATCAGGATCGGCACGAAGTTCTCGTCGCGCCGGATCCGGCGGGCCACCGCGTGGCCGTCGAGCTTGCCGGGCAGCATCACGTCGAGCACGACCACGTCGACCCGCTCGCGCGCGAGCGCGTCGAGCGCCTCCTCGCCCGTGGTGGCGAGCGTCACCGCGTAGCCCGCGTTCTCGAGGTTGAACCGCAGCCCGAGGGCGAGGTGCTCCTCGTCCTCGACCAGCAGCACCCGGCTCACGCCGCTCCCTCCCCCGTGGCCACGGCCTCGGCCAGCGCCTGCTCGCGCGGGCGCAGCCCGGGCAGCACGATCCGGATCGTGGTCCCGGTGCCCGGACCCTCGGAGCGCGCCTCGACGTCGCCCCCGTGGGCGTCCACGATCGTGGCCACGATCCACAGCCCGAGGCCGGTCCCGGCCTGGGTCGGCCGAGCGGCCTCGTCGGGCTGCAGCCGCTGGTAGCGCTCGAACACGCGCCGCAGCGCCTCGCGCGGGATCCCGCAGCCGCCGTCGCGGACCTCGAGCGCCACCGCCTCGCCGCCCTCGACCCGCAGCGGCTCGAGGGCGAGCGTCACCTGGGCGGGCTCGCCGGCCTTGCGGTACTTGATCGCGTTGTCGATCAGGTTGTCGAGCGCCTGCCGGAAGATCAGCCGGTCGATCGAGGCCCACGCCGGCGGCCCCTCCTCGAGCGCGATCGTGACCTCGCCGTCGAGCCGCTCGACCGCGACGCGCCGCTCGGCCGCGAACGCCTCGAGGTAGGCGCGCAGCTCGGTCGGCTCGGGGGCGATCTGCAGGCCGTGGGGGCTGTCGACCTGCGCGGTGCGCAGCACGTTGCCGAGCTGCGCGCGCAGCCGCTCGACGTCGGTCAGGATCAGCCCCAAGAAGCGCTCGCGGTCGGCGGGCGAGAGGTCGGGGCGGCGCAGCGTCTGCGCGAACAGCTTGATGCTCGCGAGCGGGGAGTTGAGCTCGTGGGTGAAGGTCGCCACGAAGCTCGCCAGGCGCTGGTTGTAGCGGATCTGGATCAGCAGCTGCGCGCCGAGGATCGAGAGCAGCACGATGATCGCCACGAAGAACGCCGAGCCGAGCGCGATGAACGTCCAGTGGAAGGCGGCCGCGCCCTCCTCCTCGGCCTGCGCCGCGAGCTCCACGATCCGCTGGTAGTCGAACGCGAGCACCACGTTCCACAGCACCAGCAGCGCGACCACGAGCACCAGGCTGGTGACGAACAGGATCAGCGGGCCGCGGATCGTGGCGCGAATGCGGCGGAGCTTCATACCTCCGCGATGATACCGGGCGGGCGCGGCCCAGCGGCTCGCGACCCAGCGTTATGATCCCCGCGCGCCGTCGGCGGCCGCGCCGGCGACGCCCCCCCGACGAGGAGCAGACCATGCCGGACCCGAGCGCGCAGGACCCCGACCACATCACCTCGGTGCTGCGGGAGGAGCGGCAGTTCCCCCCGCCCGCCGGGTTCGCCGCGGCCCACGGCGGCGCGCTCGTGCCCTCGTTCGCGGACTACGAGGCGCGCTACGCGCGCTCGATCGAGGACCCCGCGGCGTTCTGGTCCGAGGCGGCGCGCGAGCTGGAGTGGTTCGAGCCCTGGCGCGAGGTGCTCGCCTGGGAGTGCCCCGACGCGCGCTGGTTCGTGGGCGGCAAGACGAACCTGTGCCACAACGCCGTCGACCGGCAGGTCGCGCAGGGGCACGGTGAGGAGGTCGCCCTGCTGTGGGAGGGCGAGCCGGTCGAGGGCGGCGCGCCCGAGGTGCGCCGGCTCACCTACGCCGACCTCCAGCGCGAGACGGCCCGGCTCGCGCGCGCGCTCGAGGCGCTCGGCGTGCGCAAGGGCGACGTGGTCACGATCTACATGGGCATGGTCCCCGAGCTGGCGATCGCGACGCTGGCCTGCGCCCGGATCGGCGCGCCCCACTCGGTGATCTTCGGCGGCTTCTCCAGCCACGCGATCGCCGACCGGGTCGAGGACGCAGGCAGCCGGATCGTGCTCACCTGCGACGGGAGCTGGCGGCGCGGGAGCGTGTTCCCGCTCAAGGACAACGTCGACAAGGCCTGCGAGCTGACCTCCCGGATCGAGACCGTGCTGGTGCTGCGCCGCTGCGGCAACGAGATCGCCTGGCACGAGGGGCGCGACCGCTGGTGGCACGACGTCGTCGACCCCCAGCCGGCCGAGCGCCCCTGCGAGCCGCTCGACAGCGAGCACCCCGCCTTCTTGCTCTACACGTCGGGCTCCACGGGGAAGCCCAAGGGGATCCTCCACACCACCGGCGGGTACATGGTCTACACGTACCTGACGAGCAAGCTGGTGTTCGACCTCCGCCCCGGCGCGGAGCAGCTGTTCTGGTGCACCGCCGACATCGGCTGGATCACCGGGCACAGCTACGTGCTCTACGGGATCCTGCCCAACCGCGTGCCGACCTTGATGTACGAGGGCGCGCCCAACTTCCCCGCGCCCGACCGCTTCTGGGACATCGTCGAGCGCCACCGGGTGACGCAGCTCTACACCGCGCCCACCGCGATCCGCGCGTTCATGAAGTGGGGCGACGAGCACCCCGCCCGCCACGACCTCTCGAGCCTGCAGCTCCTCGGCACGGTCGGCGAGCCGATCAACCCCGAGGCCTGGATGTGGTACCGCCGCGTGATCGGCGGCGACCGCTGCCCGATCGTCGACACCTGGTGGCAGACCGAGACCGGCGGCCAAATGATCACGCCGCTCCCCGGCGCGACCCCCACCGTCCCCGGCTCGTGCACGCGCCCCTTCTTCGGGATCGACGCGGCGGTGGTCAACGAGCAGGGCGAGGAGGTCCCGCCCGAGCGCGGCGGGCTGCTCGTGATCAGGAAGCCCTGGCCGGGCATGCTGCGCGGGATCTACGGCGACCGCGAGCGGTTCGTGCAGGGCTACTTCAGCCGCGTCCCCGGCATGTACTTCTCGGGCGACGGGGCGCGGCGCGACGCCGCGGGCAACTTCTGGATCATGGGGCGGGTCGACGACGTGATCAACGTCTCGGGCCACCGCCTGGGCACCATGGAGATCGAGTCGGCCCTCGTCAGCCACGAGGCGGTGGTCGAGGCGGCCGTGGTCGGCATGCCCCACGACCTCAAGGGGACCGGGATCGCGGCCTTCGTGACCCTCGCCCCCGGGGTCGCCGCCGGCGCCGAGCTGCGCGCGGCCCTGATCGCCCACGTCGCCGCCGAGATCGGCGCGATCGCCAAGCCCGACATGCTCCGCTTCACCGATGCGCTCCCCAAGACGCGCTCGGGCAAGATCATGCGCCGCCTGCTCCGCGACATCGCCGCCGGCAAGCGCGAGGTGACCCAGGACGTGACGACCCTCGAGGACCTCAGCGTCCTCGCCAAGCTAGCGGAGTACGCCGAGGACTGAGCGTGCCGGCGCAGGGCGACTCGAGCCGGAGTGGACAGGGCCTGCGCGCGTGGCTCGAGGCCTGAGCCGCGCGCTCGGAGCTCAGACCCTGCAGCCCTCGTCGGAGCACGTCGCGTCGGCGCCGGCGGGGTCGGTCCCCGCGTCGCGCGCCGCCGCGGGGTCCAGCTCGGCGAGCAGGCGCTGGATCGAGGCGCCGAGCAGCATGTCCTCGTGGGCGCCGAACCAGTGCTCGCGCAGCCGGCCCTGGCCGTCGATCAGGATCGTGGTGGGCGTCCCGCGCATGCCGTAGTCCGCCATGGTCCGCGGGATCGAGCCCCCGTCCGCGGCGGGGGCGTCGATCCCGACGGGGAACCGCACGCGGTACTCGTGCAAGAACGCCCGCAGGGACACCTCCTGCATGGCCTCGTGGTGCTCGAACACGGTGTGCAGGCCGACCACCGTCAGCGGGGCGCCCTGGAACAGCTCCGCCGCGCGCTGGGCCTGGGGGATCCCGCGGGAGACGCACCCCGGGCAGAGCATCTGGAAGGCGTGGAGGAGGACGACGCGTCCGCGGAGGCGCGTGAGCTCGAGCGGCTCGGGGGTGTTCAGCCAGCGCGTCACGTGCCAGGGGGGAGCGGGCCGCGGGGTCGTGGCGGCAACGGACATGACCTCTCCTGGGAGAAAATGGTAGCGAGTCGCTACTATCTTGCGCCGAGGGGCGGAGCTCGGTCAAGCCGTATCGCCTCGACACCGGCTGGGCAGCCGAGGTCTCGCAACACGCTCGTCCGCGCGGTCGCGGCGCGCGATCAGCGCGCGAGCACCTTCGCCAGCTGCCCCGCGACCAGCCGGACCTGCGGGTCGCTCGCCTCGGCGGCGAGGGCGCTCACAGCGGGCAGCGCGGGCTTCGCCGTGGCGCCCATGGCGCGGAGCGCGTGGAGCGCGAACAGCTGCAGGGCGGGGTCGTCGAGCGCCGCCCGTACGGCCTCCAAGGCGGGCGCGCCGATCTCGCCGAGCGCCCGGGCGGCCTGGTGTCGGGCGTAGACGTCGCCTCGCCCCAGCGCCTCGACCAGGTGGGGCACCGCCGCCTCGCCGATCGCGGCCAGGGCGTCGGCCGCGGCCTGGCCGTCGCGCCCGCGGCCCAGCGCGGCGCACAGCGTCGGGGCGGTCGGGCTGGCGATCGGGCCGAGCCGGCCGAGCGCTTGCGCCGCCTCCCGGCGGACGCCGGCGTCGGGGTCGCGCAGCCGGGCGGCGAGCGCCTCGAGCGAGGTCGGACGCGCTTCGGCGCCGTGCGCGGCCACGTCGCCGAGGGCCCGGGCCAGGCGGCTCCGGATCGAGGCGTCGGGGTGGTCCTGAGAGGCCTGCACGAGGGCGGCCCGGACCTCGGCGGACGGGGCCGGGGCGCGCGCGCAGCGCGCTACCAGCGCCCCGGCCGCGAGGCGCCGGACTCCCCCGTGGTCCGAACCGAGCGCCTCGATCAGGATCGGGAGCGCGCCGT
The DNA here is from genome assembly GCA_964569055.1 of uncultured Planctomycetota bacterium. Classification (GTDB taxonomy): domain Bacteria; phylum Planctomycetota; class J058; order J058; family J058; genus JAWLGW01. The sequence continues at coordinate 58,126 of CAZMSZ010000001.1, forward strand.
CGCCGAGGAGCTTCAGCTCGTCGAGGTAAGCGCCCACGCCGACGTCGATCGTGCCCGGGGTCGCGGGCGCACGGGCGCGCGCGTGCTCGATCCAGCCGCGGGCCGCCGCCGCGTCCCGATCGACCGGAGGCGCGCCCGGCTCGGGCCGAGGCGGGAGCACGAGCGCGACGACCTCGACCTTCCAGCTCCGGCCGCCCGACTTGCGCGCGTGCGCCAGCTCGAGCCGGGCTCCCACCTCGCAGCGCTCCAGCAGCGCGAGCAGCTCGACGGCGCTCTCGACGGGCTGTCGCTCGAGGGCGAGCAGCCGGCTCTCGACCTCGAGGCCCGCGGCCGCCGCCGCGCTCCCAGGCGCGGGCGGCTGAGCGAGGTGCGCGCAGCGCTCGGGGCCAGGCGGCTCGGACCCCCGCTGCGTAGCGCGCCAGGTCGGCGCGGCGCCGTCGGCGAGGTCGAGCCCCAGCCAGTCGAGCAGGCGCTGGCGCGCTGCTTCCGCGGAGGGCAGCGGACTCGCGGCGGGCGGTTCCGATCGGGGCTGCAACCCCGCCAGCCGCACGCGCACCGTCCGCACGTCTTGCCCGGGCTGGCCCCAGCCGTAGGCGTGCGTGTCGCCGACCTCGAGCACCACCTCTTCGCCGGGGACGCGCGACGCGAGCAGGGCCTCCAGGGCGCTGGGGCCGTCCACGTCCACCGCGTCGACCGCGAAGATCGCGTGGCCCCAGTCGAGACCCGCCCGCTCGGCGGCGCCTCCCAGCCACACCCGCCGGATCACGGCGCGACCGTCGCGCCCCTCGACCTCGGCCGCGAGGCCCGCGATCGACCGCGGCGGCTCGGCGCGGGCTGGTGCGCGCGGCGGCGTGGGAACCGGCAGCGGAGGCGGGGGCTCGAGCGGTGCCCCGGTCGGCGGCGCGGGCCTCGAAGCGGTCTCCTCCGGCGGCGAGCCGGCCGGAAAGACCAGGACCAGCGCGGCGACGAGCGCGAGCACCAGCGCGAAGGCGAGCCCGAGCGCGCGCGACCCTAGGGCTCCCGGTCCGGGCGGCGCCGTCGGCGCCGCCAGGGGCTCGGCGCCGCCACAGGCGCCGCACCGACCGCCTCCGCTCCAGCACGCGCCGTGATGGCGCGCCAGGCACGCGGCGCACACCAGCGCGCCTGCGTCGGCGGGGTCGACCTCGGCCTGGCAGCGCGGGCAGCGGCCGAGCCCCAGCCGCAAGGTCGGCTCGGCGGGAGGCGCGGGCGGCGGCCCCGCGTCGTCCTTGCCCGGGGCGTCCGACCTCACCAGGGAGCCCCCCCGAGCGGCAACGTGAGCTCGCGGGCGCTCGGTTCGCCCGCGGCGCCGCCCTC
>CAZMSZ010000001.1:59560-64031 GCA_964569055.1 uncultured Planctomycetota bacterium
CCTCGCCCTCGAGGGCGGCGAGGTCCGCCACCGGGCGCATGTCCGCGCGCGTGATCACGTCCCCGGGCGCGAGGCCAGCCTGGTGCGCGAAGGTTTCCCGCGAGACGGCCAGCACCTCCACCCCGCCCTCGGCGTGGCTGCGGAGTCGGGCGTCGAGCACGGCGGGTCGCTCGCGGGCGCTCGGCGCGAGGGTGGTCAGCGGGGCGGCCTGGGCCTCGATCGCGGGGGGCGGCGTCGGGGCCGCTGGGGGCTGCTCGCCCGACGCGCGCTCCGGATCGGGGCCGAGGGCGAGCAGCGCGACCACCACCCCACCCGCCAAGGTCCCCACGACCGCGATCCCGCCGGCGGCGCGGGCCGCGCGGCGCGCGGTCGGACCCAGGGCCGCGTCGTGCGTGCAAGCGCTGCAGCGCGCGGCCTCCTCCCAGCAGGCGTCGTGACGCCGCGCCAGGCAGCGCGCGCACACCCGCGCCTCGGCGCCGCGAGCGGGCACGTCCTCGTGACAGAACGGGCAGCGCGTGCCCGGGACCGGCGCTCGGAGCTGTCCGTCCATGCCTGCAGCCTGACTGCGCGCTCCCTGTGGGTCAACCTGACTTCACGAGCTGCTGGGGGCCGCTCAACCGGCGGCCGCGCGCGCGCGCTCGGCCGCCTGCTCGAGCCGGGCCAGCTCGCCCGCGTAGTCGCGGCGCGCGCCCTTGGTCTGGTTGGCCCGCGCGTTGAGCGCCGCCACCACCCCCGCCGCGCGGGCCAGCTCGGCGGCGGCCACCGCGTCGTTGACGAGGTTGCGGTTGCCGGCCTCGGCCAGGCGCGCGCCGGCCTCGGCGATCTGGATCGCGGCCGCGAGCAGTCGCTCGGGGACCTCCACCGCCGGGGCGCGGGCGGCCGCGAGCGCCTCGCTGCGCGCCGGCCCCTTGGGCTCGCCCCAGGCGGCCATCAGGGTGGCGAACGCCACGTGGTCGGCGCGGGCGAGCTCGAGCAGCGCGGCCGCGCTGGGGAGCCCGGCCTGCAGGGCGTCGAGCTCGGCGTCGCCGAGCTGGCCCTTGCCGCCGCGGCTGAGGTGGAGCGCCTTCTCCAGGCAGGCCCGCCCGAGCGCCAGGCCGAGCGCGGTGGCGCTGCCGCCGCCGGGGTCGCTCGGGCGCGCGCCGGCGAGGTGACCGAGATAGGTGGGCAGCGGGCCCGCGGGGTCGATCAGCGCGGCCTCGAGCCGATCCTCGAGCACCCGCTCCGCGAGCGGCGGGGGGGCGACCTTCAGGCTCTCGTGCGTGGCCTCCACCAGCGCGGCGCGCGGCATGAGCCCGACCAGCTCCGACTCGGCCACCGCCACCCCCTCGGCCGCGGCGAGCTCGGCGATCCGGCGGAACACGCGCCCGGGGCCGCTGACGCCGAGGTCGAGCAGGTTGGTCGTGACCTGCACGCGCCCCTGGCGCGCCAGCACCAGGCCGCGCGCCTGCACGCCCGCCATTCCGCCCGACGACTCGCGGATCGCGCGCGCGATCCGGCGGGCGAGCTTCACGTCCTGCGTGGCGAGGTCCACGTTGAACGCGACCAGGAACCCGCGCGCGCCGACCACGGTCGCCCCCGCGGTGGGGTGCGGGCGCGCCGGGCCGTGGTCGGGGGCGCGCTCGGGCGTGGCGAGCGCCTGGCCCAGCCCCTCGAACCCGGGGCTGCGCAGCCAGGGCAGCCGCCGCCGCTCGGGGCGGCGCGCCGCCTCGGCGTAGAGGTAGATCGGCAGGTCGAGCTCGCTCGCGAGGCGCTGCGCGAGCGCCTGCGCCAGGGCCACGCAGTCGTCGATCGTGGCGCCGGTCAGCGGGACGAACGGGATCACGTCGACCGCGCCGATCCGCGGGTGGACCCCGTCGTGGCGGGTCAGGTCGATCGCCTCGACCGCCACGCGCGCGGCGCGGAACGCCGCCTCCGACACGGCGCCCGGCGCGCCCGCCAGGGTCAGCACCGTGCGGTGGTGATCGGGGTCGCTGTGCCGGTCGAGCAGCGCCACGCCCGGGACGCCGGCCGCGGCGTCGGCCAGGCGCGCGATCAGGTGCGGGTCGCGCCCCTCCGAGAAGTTCGGCACGCACTCGACCAGCACGGCCGGGCCTCAGGCGTCGCGCGAGACGACGTAGGTCGCGAGCTCGCGCAGCGGCTCGGCGGGCGCGCCGAGCGCGGCGAGGTGCTCGTGGGCCTCGCGCTCGAGCGCGGCCGCCTTGGCGCGCGCGCCCTCGAGCCCGAGCAGGGCCACGTAGGTCAGCTTGTCCTGCGCGGCGTCCTTCCCGGCGGTCTTGCCGAGGACCTCGGTCGAGGCGGTGCAGTCGAGGATGTCGTCGGCCACCTGGAACGCGAGCCCGAGCGCGCGCGCGTAGCCGTCGAACGCGGCCCAGCGCGGGTCGGCCTCCGTGACCCCCGCGCTGCGCGCGCCCATCAGCACGGCGGCCCGCAGCAGCGCGCCGGTCTTGTGCCGGTGCAGCCGCTCGAGCGCCGCCTCGCTCCGCTCGAGCCGCTCGCCAGCGGTGATGTCCATGGCCTGCCCGCCCACCATGCCGCGCACGCCGGCCGCGTCGGCCAACAGGCGCACCAGGTCGACCGCGGCGGCCGGGTCGTCGGCGTAGGCCTCGGCCAGGGTCGAGAAGGCGAGCGCCTGCAGCCCGTCGCCGACCAGGATCGCGAGGGCCTCGCCGTAGACCTTGTGGCTGGTCGGCCGCCCCCGCCTGAGGTCGTCGTCGTCCATGGCGGGGAGGTCGTCGTGGACCAGCGAGTAGACGTGGATCATTTCGAGCGCGCAGGCGGCGGGGAGCGCGCGGGCCGGCGCGCCGCCGGCCGCCTCGGCCGCGAGCAGCGCCAGCGCGGGGCGGACCCGCTTGCCGCCGCCCAGCGTGCTGTAGCGCAGCGCCTCGAACAGGCGGGTCGGGTCCTCCTCCGCGGGCGGGAGCCAGCGCTCGAGCGCCGCCTCGACGGCGGACTGCACCGCGCCGAGCCGCTCCTTCAGCGCGACCGAGGGGGCGCTCACGCGCCGCCCTCCGGACCACGCGGCGCGGGCGCGTCGCTCGGGCTGAGCTCCTCGATCCGCCGCTCGGCCCGCTCGAGCAGCCCGCGGCAGGCGCGCAGCGCCGCCACGCCGCGCTCGTACTCGGCCAGCGACTCGTCGAGCGACAGCTCGCCTCCCTCGAGCCGGCCGAGGATCTCCTCCAGCTTGCGGTACTCCGCCTCGAAGCTCACGCGTCCGCTCCTGTTTCGGCGAGCACCATAACCGCTGCGAGCGCTGCTAGCCTGGGCGGCCGCGCGAGGAGCACGCCCATGCGCCGCCTGCTCGTCCTGATCACGCTCGCCCTCTCCGCCGGCTGCGCCTCGGCGCCGCGAGGGACCTACGGGCTCGAGGCGGTCGGGGTCGAGATCTACCTCGGCACCGAGGACACCAAGGTCGCGGACGCCGTGATCCGGCGCGCGCAGCAGGGCCTCGAGGCGATCGACCCGACCGAGGCGCTGGTGGCCGGGCTCCCCCGCGCGCGCGAGCGCGCCCACGCCCTGCTCGCCGGGCAGTTCCCCGAGGTGGACCAGGCGCTCGCGGCGCTGCGCGCCGAGCAGGTCCAGCTCGAGCAGGACCCCACGCGCCCGGTGTTCGAGCCCGAGGCGCTCCTCGGCGCGACGGCCTCGTTCTCGAGCAGCGACGACCTGATGAAGGAGCCGGTCGCGCTGGCCGAAGGGATCCACCTCTCGGGGCGGTTCACGCTGGCGATCGCCCCCTGGCCGCGCGATCCCGAGCGGTTCGTCCCGCAGCCCGGGCTGGTGCTGGCCCAGGCCGGCGTCCTCTACGCGGCCGACGTCCCGGGGGCGAGTATCGCGGCCCAGCTCCTGGCCGAGGAGCTCGTGGCGCGGGTCTCCGCGCGGGTCGAAGCCGCCGCCACGCACTACGGGTTGGCGGTGGACCGCCCGGCCGACCGGCACTGAGCGAGGTCGTTGCGCGAGGGCCCTGCCCGATGCCAAGGTGCGGGACCACGAAGGAGGCTCCATGAGCCAGGGCGGCAGCGCTCTCAAGAAGGTGCTCGGGTTGGTCGGCGTGATCTTCGCGATCGTCGGCCTGTGGCGGACCTACGACGCCAACCAGAACGAGCGCGCGTTCAACGCCTACGTCGCCACGCTCCGCCCGCTGCTCGCCGAGCAGGACGCGCTGGTCGGCGAGATCTCGAAGACCAGCGACCCCGAGGTGCCGCCCAAGGTCGAGGACTGGATCGCCCGCGCCGACGCGCTCGAGCAGCGGTTCGCCGCCGCGCGACCGGAAGGCGAAGAGCTGATCGAGCTGCACCGGCACCTCGACGAGCGCGCGCATCAACTGACCGCGGCCACGAAGGTGCTCCGGCGCCTGGGGACCGACGAGGATCAGACCGCGGTCCAGACCGAGTACCAGGAGCGCTGTGAGGCGGGGCGCGCCGCGCTGGACGCGTTCGTCGCGGCGCGCGACGCCTACTTCAAGCGCCACGACCTC
>CAZMSZ010000002.1:0-13193 GCA_964569055.1 uncultured Planctomycetota bacterium
CCACCACCATGGGGAGCAGGCCGAGCACCGAGGCGGCCATCAGCAGGTTCCACTTCGCCCCGTAGGTGCCCTGGAAGGTCTGCAGCAGCAGCGGGAGCGTCTTGATGCTGTCGGAGCGGGTCACGATCAGCGGCCAGAAGAAGTCGCCCCAGGCCCACATGAACGTGAAGATCGCGAGGGTGGCCAGGGCGGGCTTGGAGAGCGGCAGCAGGACGTGCCACAGGATCTGCAGCGAGCTGCAGCCGTCGAGGTAGGCCGCCTCCTCCAGCTCGCGCGGGGCGGCCAAGAAGAACTGGCGCAGCATGAACGTCCCGTAGGCGGAGAAGCAGCGCGGCGCGATCAGGGCGAAGTAGCTGTCGGTGCCGATCAGGCTGCCGCCGATCACCAGCTCGCGCGCGAAGAACGTGGTCCCGAAGGCCCAGTTGAGGACGTCGGGCAGGTTCTTGAGCAGCACGAACGTCGGGATCATGGTGATCGCGCCGGGGACCATCATGGTGGCGAGGTAGCCGAAGAACAGGAGGTCGCGCCCGGGGAAGCGCAGGCGCGCGAACGCGAACGCCGCCAGGGCGCAGGTCGTGACCTGCCCGAGGGTGACCAGGCCCGCCACGAGCAGCGAGTTGAGGTAGGCGCGCCCGAACGAGAGGAACGGATACGCGTTCCAGGCCTCGGGGTAGTTCTCCCAGCGCGGCGTGAGCTCGCGCTCGGTGGTGACCGGCCCCGCCACGTCCACGATCCGCCGGTCGCCCGGCTCGACCACCTTCACGCGCACGCGCCCGTCCTCGAGGGTGCGCAGCAGGCGCACGCGGACCACGCGCCCGTCGACCTCGGCCCGCTGCTCGACGGTGGTCGGCAACAGGCCGGGCGAGAAGGCCGACTCCTCGGGCTTGAGCGAGATCGACAGCGTCCAGATGAACGGCGTGATCGTGGTCGCGGCCACCGCGCTCAGCGCCAGCACGACCAGCAGCCGACGCGCGCGCTCCCGCTCCATCACAGCCCCTCCCGCGCCGAGCGGTTCATGAGCCAGTTGCCGAGGGTCAGCGTGAGCACGATCCCGAACAGGAGCACCGACAGCGCGGCGGCGTAGCCGATCTTGCCCTGGAACTCGTACAGGTTCCGGTAGATGTAGTAGAGGATCGTGGCGGTGCTGCCCTCGGGCCCACCCTTGGTCATGATCAGCACCTGATCGAACAGCTGGATCCCGCCGATCAGGTTCGTGGTCAGGATGAAGAACGTCGTCGGCCGCAGCGCCGGCCAGGTGATCGCGCGGAACGCGGCCCAGGGCGAGGCGCCGTCGATCGAGGCCGCCTCGTAGAGCGAGGGGTCGATGTCCTGCAGCGCCGCGAGGTAGAGGACCATGTTGGTCCCGCCCATCGCGATCCACACCAGCATGATCAACAGGGCCGGCTTGGCGAGCGCCTTGGTCCCCAGCCAGTCGGGGCCGCCGCCGGGCTCGACGAGGTGGAGCGCCTCGAGGAGCGCGTTGAGCAGGCCGTGGTCTTGGTTGTAGATCTGGCGCCAGATCATGTAGAGCGCCAGGCCCGCCGCGATCGTGGGGAGGAACAGCAGCGTCCGATACACGACCCGGCCCGGGACCTTCTGGTTGAGCAGGATCGCGAGGCCGAGCGCGCAGGCCATCTGGATCGGGATCGAGAGCATCAGGAACGCGGTGTTCCAGAGGCTCTGCCACAGCTCGCCGTCGCCGAGCATGGTCCGGAAGTTGTCGAGGCCGCACCACTCGGCGTCGATCCGGAACTCGCCGTTGGCGTCGAAGCCCGACGTGTAGTCCCCCGTGGTGAACGCGACCACGAAGACCGCGAGCACCGGGAAGAAGGTGAACACCAAGAACCCGATCAGGTTCGGGCTCAGGTAGGCGAGGCCGTGGGCCAGGTCGCGGGCCTTCGACACGCGGGCGCCCCTCCCGGCGGCGCGGGCGCGCATTGTGGGCGAGCGGTTCGCTCGGCGCAACACGATTCCAGCCAACGGTTTGCGCTCGGATTTTCCATGTCCGGTTCGGGCGGGCGGGGGCTCTCCTCCGTTTGTGGTGGGCCGAGTCGGGCCGAGGAGGGGCGAGGTGACCAGGTACGGCAGGTGGGCGCTCGCGGCGGGCGCGCTGGCGCTCGGGCTCCTGTGCGCGCCGGCGGCGCAGGCCGGGGTCGAGGTCGAGGCGCTGCCCGGAGGCGCGCGCTACGAGGTGACCTTCCGGCACCAGCCCGTGATCGCCTGCCGCAAGGTCGCCCTGGCCGGCAGCTTCAACGGCTGGAGCAAGGACCGCCACCCCATGGCCGACCCTGACGGCGATGGGACCTACGTGGCGACGCTCGAGCTGCCGCGCGGGCACCACCAGTACAAGTTCGTGATCAACGACGCGGTGTGGGCCCACGACGCCGACAACCCGCGCACCGACTCCGACGGCCACTCGGGCTTCAACTCGGTGCTGGAGCTGGGCACGGGCGCGGCCACGGCCCAGGGGCGGCTCGACGGGCGGATCGCGGCCGGCGAGCTGGTCCACGACCCGGCGGACCTCGCCTTCGCGTGCGCCGTCGACGACAGGCGCCGGCTGGTGCTGCGCGTGCACGTGCTCGAGGGCGACGTCGAGGGCGTGCGTGTGCTCGCGAGCCCACGGCCGCAGGGCGCGGGCGCCGAGGGGGTCGTGGCGCGCCGGATCGGGAGCTGGCAGGGGCGCGCGGTGTGGGAGGCGCGGCTGACCTTCGCGCGCTCGCCCAGCAAGGTGCGCTACGCGTTCGCGCTCGAGGACGGCGCGACGCGCGCCAGCTTCCCCGAGGGGGAGCGGGCGCGCTTCACCGTCTCCATGGCCGAGGCGGGCCGGTTCCAGACGCCCGACTGGGTCCGCGACGCGGTGTTCTACCAGGTGTTCCCCGACCGGTTCGCCGACGGCGACCCGGCCCTCGCGCCCGCGCTGCCGCGCCGCCCGGAGGGCCAGCCCTGGGGGATCGACGACCGCTACCTCGAGGCCTGGGACGGCCAGCCGAGCCACTTCAACTTCATGGGCGGCGACCTCCCCGGGATCACCGAGAAGGTGGGCTACCTCGCCGACCTCGGTGTGACCGCGCTGTACCTCAACCCGATCTTCGCGGCGGACAGCAACCACCGCTACGACGCCGCCGACTACGAGGCGATCGACCCGGCTCTCGGCACGCTCGAGGACTTCCACCGCCTGCGCGACGCGCTCGGCGCGCGCGGCATGAAGATGATCCTGGACTGCGTGTTCAACCACACCGGCGACACGCACTACGCGTTCAAGGACTGCATGGAGAAGGGGCCGCGCTCGAAGTACTGGGACTGGTACTTCTTCGAGGGCTTCCCCGTGGTGCAGTCGCCCAAGCCGAACTACCGGGCCTGGTGGGGCTTCGGCGACCTGCCCCAGCTCGACACGTCCAACCCCGAGGTGGTCAGGCACCTCATGGGCGTGGCGCTCGAGTGGCTCCGCGAGGGGGCGGCCGGCTGGCGGCTCGACGTGCCCAACGAGGTCGACGCGATCAACCCCGAGTTCTGGCGCGACTACCGCCGCCGGGTCAAGAAGCTCGACCCCGAGGCCTACATCGTGGGCGAGATCTGGACCGACGCGCGGGCCTGGCTGCAGGGCGACAAGTTCGACGCCGTCATGAACTACCCCGTGCGCAGCGCGGCGCTCGAGTTCGTGGTCAAGGGCGGGATCGACGCGGCCGCGTTCGCCGCCAAGCTGAGCGAGCAGCTCGCCACCTACCCCGAGCCCGCCCTGCGCGTGCAGTTCAACCTGCTCGGCAGCCACGACACCGCGCGGGTGCGCTCGCTGGCGAACGGCGACATGCGCCGCGTCCGGCAGGCCATGACGTTCATCTACGCCTGGCTGGGCGCGCCGGTCATCTACTACGGCGACGAGGTCGGGCTCGACGGGGGCAAGGACCCGTTCTGCCGCGGGACCTACCCCTGGGACCGCCCCGAGGCGCAGGACCGGGTCACGCTCGAGCACGTGCGGCGGCTGGGCAAGCTGCGCGCGGCGGAGCGCTCCCTGCGGCGGGGCACCGTGCGCTTCTTGCGGTCCGAGGGACGGGTGTGCGCGTTCGCGCGCGAGCCCGAGCAAGGCGAGCCGGGGCGCCCGGTGGTGTGCGTGCTCCACGCCGGCGAGGGCACGACGACGGCGCGGATCCCGGCGGCCGACCTCGCCGGCGAGCCGACCGAGCTCCTCGACGGCAAGCCGGTGCGGCGCACGGCCGACGGCGCGCTCGAGCTCGAGCTCGGGCCGTTCGAGAGCGCGTTGATCGCGCTCGACGCCGACGCCGTGCGCTAGAGATGCGGCCCGAGCAGCGCCTCGAGCTGGGGGCGTGAGAGGGCGCCGGTCTGCACCGCGACCGGCGCCCCGTTGGCGTACACCGCCAGGGTCGGGATCCCGGTCGCGCCGAGCGCCTGCAAGGTGCGCGGGTGCTGGTCGGTGTTCACCTTGACCACGATCACGCGCCCCGCGTGGGCCGTGGCCACCTCGGCCACGACCGGCGCCACCCACCGGCAGGGGCCGCACCAGGGCGCCCACAGGTCGACGAGGACGGGGACCGGCGCGGCGGCCACCAGCCGCTCGAGCTCGTCGTCGCTCACGTCTTGCGGCCGTCCGTCCGGATCGAGCGCCGCCTGACAGCGGCCGCACAGCGGGCGATCGCGCAGGCGCTCGGGCTGGACGCGGTTGACCCCGCCGCACGAGGCGCAGCGGAGCGCGAGGGTCGCGGTGATCACAGAGCCTCCCGGGCGCGCAGCCGGGCGCGCCGCTCCCCACCGGCTGCAAGCGGCGGACCGCCCGCTGCGCACGCGGCGCCGCGCCTTGCCGGGAGCGCGCCGGCCAGGCTGGCAGAGCAGCTGCCGCGCTGACCGCGCTGGAACGGGCGCCCCGCGGCGGGTCCAATGGGGGCGGGGCGGGGCCCCGGAGGTCGGCATGACGAGCCGTGTCCAGTTCTTCGGGGAGTACCTGGTCGCGGGCGGGCACGTGTCCCCCGGCGACCTCGAGCGGGCCGTCGCCTACCAGCGCGAGCACAACCTGCCGCTCGGTCGGATCGCTGTGCGCGAGGGGCTCATGACCGAGGTGCAGGTGGCCGAGATCCACCAGGAGCAGCGGCGCACCGACGAGCGGTTCGGCGAGCTGGCGGTGGCCCGCGGCTACCTCGCCCGGGAGGCGCTCGAACGGCTGCTGCGCGGGCAGGCGGAGCAGCGCGTCTACCTCGGCGAGGCGCTGGTGCGCCTCGAGCTCCTCTCGCGCGAGGCGGTGGACACGGCGCTGGCGGCCTTCGAGCGCGAGCAGGCCGAGGCGAGCGAGCGGGTGCGCGCGCTGCTGTTCGAGGCGGCGGGCGAGGCGCTCGTCGGCTCGGCGGTCGAGCTGACCCAGCGCATGCTGCTGCGCATGGCGCGGCGGGTGGCCAAGGTCCGCGACGCGCAGCGCGACCCGGGGCCGGTCCCCGCCGGGCTGCGCACCTTCCGGCAGGAGGTGCGCGGCGATCGACCGTTCACGATCGCCCTCTCGCTCCCCGAGCCGCTCCTGCTCGAGGTCGCCGGCGCGCTCCTGGCGAGCGCGGGCGAGGCCGCGCCGACGGTCGTCGACGAGGCCACGCTCGACGCGGGCAAGGAGCTGCTGAACGTGATCGTCGGGCAGACCTGCACCGCGCTCCAGGCCGAGGGCAGCACCGCCATGCCCGAGCCGCCCGAGCTCGGCGCGCCGCCGGCGAGCGGCTCGACCCGGGCGCGGGTCGTGATCGCCATGCCCGAGGGCGAGGCCCTGCTCGACCTCGTCACGCCCTGACCCGTGGAGCCGGCCTGGGTCCCGCTCGCCTGCGCGCCGCTCGCGGTGGGTGGGCTCCTGTGGGCGCGCTGGCGCGAGCACCGGCGCGCCGAGCTGGCGCTCAAGCCGCTCTGCTCGGCGCTGTTCGTGGCCGTGGCCGCCCTCGTCCCCTGGGCGGATCCGCGCTACGGCGCCCTGGTCACGGCCGGGCTCGTGCTCGGGTTCCTGGGCGACCTGGCGCTCCTCGCCCATGGCAAGCGCTGGCTGGCGCTCGGCCTGGGCGCGTTCCTGCTCGGGCACGGCGCGTACGCGGCGGCGCTCGTCCCGCGCGCGGCCGCCGCCTGGCCCGGGTGGCTCCTCCCGCTCGGCCTCGCCGCGCTCCTGACCGGCGTCGCCGCGCTGGTGCTGCGCGAGGCCTGGCCCAAGCTCGGCGCGCTGCGCGCCCCCGCCCTCGGGTACGGCGCCGCGCTGATCGGCGTGACCGTGGTCGCGGCCGCGGCCTGGCTCGGCCGCCGCGATGCCGCCGGCGCCCTCGCCGCGCTCGGCCTGCTCCTGTTCTTCGTGTCCGACCTGTCGGTCACCCGCCAGCGCTTCGTGCGCGAGGCGTTCAGCAACCGCCTGTGGGGTGTGCCGAGCTACTACGCCGCGCAGCTCCTGCTCGCGCTGTCGATCGGGCGCTAGCGCGGCTCCACCTGCAGCCCGAGCCGGCCGCGCGCCGCGTCGACCGTCGCGCGCCAGGCGGCCGGGTCCTCGCCGAGGTCGCGCCCGACGATCCGGCCCAGCGCCGCGCGGGCCCAGCGCGCGCGCTCCTGCGCCCGCTCCAGCGCCGCGCGCTCGAGGGCGGCTCGCCGCGGCGGCGGGAGCTCGCTCAGCCGGCCCGCGGCTTCCTGCAGCGCGGCGGGGTCGGGCGCGAGCAGGTCGACCAGGGCCGAGGCGGCGCTCGGGTGGGCGGCGCTCGCCAGCGCCTCGAACGCGGCGGGGTCGAGCACGAACCGGCCCGCCGCGCTCATCTCCGCCGTCCCCTCCAGCCGCGCGACGTCCAGACGGACCCCGCCCAGCGTGACCACGTCGCCCGGATCGACGAGCGCGAACGCGACCGGCACGCCGCCGAGCCGCGTCCCTCCGCTCCGCCCCTCGTCGCGCAGCGCCCAGCGGCCGTGGAGCCGCAGCAGCGTGCAGTGGAGCCGTCCCACGGCGGGGTCGCTCAGCCGGACGTGGCACTTGGGGTCGCGCCCGATCAGCAGCACCCCCTCGTCGCGCGCCAGCGGGACCTCGCTCGCGACGGGCTCGCCCGCGCTGACGCGCAGGCGCACGTCCTGGTCGGGGAGCGGCGGGCTCGCCTGCACGGGCGCCTGGAGGCGCTGCCCGTCCCACCAGGCGAGCCACCCCGCGTGGTCGCTCGCGGGCCGACCGGCCAGCTCCGCCAGCAGGCGCGGCGCCGCCTCCGCCCGCGCGAGCGCGGCGCGCTCCGCCGCGGCAGCCGAGCCGCTGACGAGCGGCGCGGTGGCCGGGCCGAGGATCGCGAGGGCCTCGCGCACGCGGACCCCGGCCAGGGGGTCGGGGCGGAGCTGCTCGACGAGCCAGGCCGCGGCGCTCGGGTCGCGCAGCTGCACCAGCGCCTCCACCAGCAGCCGCGGGAGCGTCAGCCGGCTGGCGTCCTGCAGGATCGGGTCGAGCGTGGGGCGCGCGCGCGGGTCGTGGAACACCACGGTCGCCTCGCCGAGGCGCACGCGGTCGCCGTCGCGCAGCGTGGCGGGCCGGGTGAGCCGCGCCTCCCCGACGTAGGTCCCGGCGGGGCTGCGCAGGTCGCGCAGCTCGAACCCTCCCTCGCGCCGACGCAGCTGCGCGTGCTGCGCCGCGACCGAGGGCGCCTCGAGCCGGAGGTCGCAGGCGGGTCCGCTGCCGAGCACCCAGCGCCGCCCGGGCACCAGCGCCAGCAGCCGCGCGCCGCTCGGCGACGCGAGCCGCGCCGTGGGGCACTCCTGTCCGTGCAGCACGCGGTCGAGGTCGATCCGGCAGTCGCGCATGCGGGCGTACCGCGCGCTCGGGTCGGCCATGAGCATCTGCACCACCACCCGCTCGAGCTCCACCGGGACGGCGGGCGCGAGCTCGCGCGGCAGCGGGTACTCGCCCGTGAGCACCGCGTCTTGCAGCGCCGCGAAGTCCGCGCCCTGGAACGGCGGGCGGCCGGTCAACAGGTGATACAGCGTCGCTCCCAACGCGTAGACGTCGGCGGCGGGGCCGGCGCCAGCGTCACCGGACCACTGCTCGGGGGCCATGTAGGGGCCGGTCCCGAGCACCTGGCCCGGGGCGGTCAGCGCCGTGGCGAAGGTGTCCTTCACCAGCCCGAAGTCGATCAGCTTCACCTGCCGCGCGGGCGTGAGCAGGACGTTCGCCGGCTTGATGTCGCGGTGCAGGAGGCCGTGCGCGTGCACCGCCTCCATGCCGCGCGCCACCTCGCGCGCGATCCGCGCGGCCTCGAGCGGCGGCGGCGGGCCGTGCTGCTGGAGGTGGCGCAGCAAGCTCACGCCCTCCACGTACTCCATGACCAGGCAGGGGCGCGGCTGCTCGACCACCGCGTAGATCTCGACCACCCCGGCGTGGGCGCCGACCCGCCGCAGCGCCTCGCCTTCGCGGCGGAAGCGCGCCGCGAGGTTGGGGTCCTCCAGCGCGCTGACCAGGAACTTCACGACGACCGGGCGGCCGTCCGCGAGGCCGCGCGCGAGGTAGACCTCGCCCATGGCGCCCGCTCCCAGCGGGCGCTCCAGCCGGCAGCCCGCGATCACCTGCCCGAGCAGGTCGCGGGCGCTCCCCGTCGGACGGTCGGACGTCACGCGGTCTCGCCCCTCGCGTGCGTCCCACCTTAGCGCGCGGGGGCGCCGCTCGTGCCCCGGGCGCGACGACGGCCGCCCAGCCCGCGGGTAGGCTGAGCCCATGAGCGCCAGCCACGTCCGGGCGGTCGCGGCGCGGGCCGCCCTCGATCACGCGGCGAGCCGCGGCATGCTGACGCCGCAGCAGCTGGCGCAGGTCTCGGCCGTGGCCGCGCGGGCGGCCGAGGCGGGCGACCCCGCGCCGCTGGCCGTGCTGGCGGCCCTGCTCGCGCCGCCCCAGCTCGCCGAGCTGCGCGCCGTCTACGAGCGCGCCCTCGCCGGCGAGAGCGCCGCGGCGACGCCCCCGAGCGCCGCCGACTCGGGAGCTCGCCCGCGCGGCGGATCGCGCGGCCCGGGGCCGGGCGACCCGGTCGGCCCGTACTTGGTGGAGCGAGAGCTCGCCCGCGGGGGCATGGGCGTGGTCTACGTGGGCCGTCACGCGCAGCTCGGCCGACGGGTCGCGCTCAAGCTGATGCTCGCGCCCGGCCTGGCCGGCGCGGGCAGCGCGGGGCGGACCCGCTTCGCGCGCGAGGCGCAGGCCGTCGCCGCGCTCGACCACCCGAGCGTGGTCAGGCTCCACGAGGTCGGCGAGCACGACGGGCATCCCTTCATGGCGATGGAGCTGATCGAGGGCGCGTCGCTCGCGAACCGGCTCGAGGGCGAGGGGCCGCTCCCCGTGCGCGAGGCGGCGGCGCTCGTGGAGCAGGTGGCGCGCGCGCTCCAGCACGCCCACGACCGCGGGGTGCTGCATCGCGACCTCAAGCCGGCCAACGTGCTGGTCGACCGCGAGGGGCGCCCGAAGGTGACCGACTTCGGGCTGGCGCGCCTGGCGGACGAGCGCGAGCGCCTGACGCGCACCGGGCAAATGATGGGCACCCCCGCCTTCATGCCCCCCGAGCAGGTGACCGGCCACGCCGACCAGATCGGCCCCGCCTCCGACGTCTACGGGCTGGGCGCGACGCTGTACGCGCTCCTCGCGGGTGAGCCGCCCTTCTCGGGGGACAGCGCGTTCAACGTGATCGCGCGCGTGATGCGGGTCGAGCCCGAGCCGCTGCGGACGCACCGGCCCGAGGTCGGCGCCGAGCTCGAGGCGGTCGTGGCGCGCTGCCTGGAGAAGGCGCCCCAGGCCCGCTACCCCGCGCCCGCCGCGCTCGCCGACGACCTGCGCCGCTGGCTCGAGGGGCGCCCCGTGCTGGCGCGCCCGCCGAGCCGCGCCGCGCGGCTGCGCAAGTGGGCAGGGCGGCATCGCGCGCTGCTCCGGGCGCTGGTCGTGAGCGCCGCGCTGGTGGGCGGCGGGCTGACGGCCGGGGCGCCGGCGCTGCGCGCCCGGCTGGCCGGGACGGCGGACACCGAGCTGGCGCGGCTGGTCGCCGCCGGCGAGCGCGCGCTGGCCGAGGGCGACACCGCCCGGGCCATTCGCCTGTTCGCGCAGGCCAGCGACCTCGAGCCGAGCCCCGCGCTCCAGCTCCGCCTCGGTCAGGCGAACCTGGCCCACGGGCGCCTCGACCCGGCCCGCCGCGAGCTCGAGGCCGCGCTGGCGGGCGAGCTCGCGGGCGAGGCTCGCCGCGAGGCGCTGCAGGCCTTGGTCGAGATCGCCGATCGTCAGGGCGACGCCGCGGCCGCCCTCGCCCGGCTCGACGCGCTGGTCGCGCTCGACCCGACGTCGATCGAGCTGCGGGTCGAGCGCGCCGCGCGGCGCGAGCGGCTGGGCGACCCCGCGGGCGCGGCGGCCGACCTCACCGAGGCGCTGGCCCTGCTCGGCGAGGGCGACCCGGCCCGGCGCCGGGCGCTCGTCGAGGCCCGCGTCCGGCTGCGCCGCGCGGCCGGCGAGTGGGCCCAGGCCCTGCGCGAGCTCGACGCGCTGCTCGCGGAGCGGCCCGGCGAGGTCGAGCTCCTGTTCGCGCGGGCCGAGGTCCAGCAGATGCTCGGCGACCACGCCGGGGCGATCGCGAGCTGCAGCTCGGCGCTGGCGCTCGACCCGCGCTCCTACCGGGGCTACCTGATCAGCGGCCGGATCGGCGTGCGGGCCCACCGCCGCACCGCGGCGCAGGACCTCGACCGCGCGATCGAGCTGCGCCCCACCCTGGCCGAGGCCTACGCGCTGCGCGCGCGGGTGGCCGCGGCCGACGGGGTGGCGGCCGCGCGGATCGACGAGCTGCTCGAGCAGGCGATGCGCGCCTCGGAGGGCGGAGACCTGCCGGCCCGGCCCGACGAGCCGCCCGAGCAGGCCGAGCTGCGCCGCGCGCGCGCGCTGACCTACGCCACTCGGGCCTGGACCGTGCCCGCCGGCAAGCGGCTGACCTCTCGGGAGGCGCTGGAGCTGAGCGAGCGCGCCCTGGGGCTCGACCCGTTGTGCGACCTGGCCCACACCGTCCGAGCGGAGGCGCTCCTCGCCCGCCGTGATCCCCAGGGCGCGCTGCTCGCGATCGATCGGGCGGTGAGCCTGGCCCCGATCGACGTCGACGCGCGGGTGATCCGGGCGCGCGTGCTCCAGGCCGTGGGCCGCCGCGAGGAGGCCGTGGCGGAGTGTCGCTGGGTGTTCGAGGCGGCCCCCTGGAACAATCAGGCGATCGACCTGTGGCTCGACCTGCTGGTGGAGCTGGGGCGCCCCGCCGAGGCGCTCGTCCCCGCCGGACACGCCGTCGCGAACGCGCTGGCCCGGGTCGAGCCCGACGCGAGGAACCGGCCCCTGGCGGCGGCCCTCGCACGACGCGCCGAGCTGCACCTCGCGGCCGGCGCGCCGGCCCACGCGCTGGCGGACGTCGAGCGGGCGCGCGAGGCCGACATCAACTCGTGGAAGGCGCTCAGGCTGCCCGCGCTGCGCGAGCAGGCGCTCACGGCCCTGGCCGCCGAGGGCGACCCGCTCGAGGTGCTCGACCGGACGATCGGCAGCGACCCGAGCGCGTGGCCGCTGCGCCTGGTGCGCGCCAACCTCCAGGCCGAGCGCGGCGCGATCGACGCGGCCCTGGCCGATCTGCGCGAGCTGCAGCGGCTCCAGCCCGACTACGTGCTCGGCTATCAGCACGAGCTGCGGCTCCTCGCCGACGCGGGTCGCCTCGAGGCGGCGCCCGCGACGACCGCGCGCCTCCTGGAGCGCTGCGCCGGCCACTCCGAGGCGTTCGCCCGCGCGGCCTACTTCTGGCTCGACCGCGACCCCGCGCGGGCCAAGGCGGCCCTCGACCAGGGCCTCTTGCGGCACCCCGAGCACCCCCACCTGCTCCGCCTGCGGGCGCGGGCTCGCGCCGCGCTCGGCGACCGCGAGGGCGCGCTCGCCGACACCCGCCGGGCCCTCGAGGTCGCGAGCGCCACCCCCAAGTGGCGGCACCTCGTCAAGAACATCCGCGCCCAGCTCCGGCGCATGTCGGTCGGCGGCGAGCGGCCCTGACGAGGCCTCGGCTGCGGAGCCCTACCCGGGGTCGCCGCCGACGTCGAAGTAGATCCGCGCGAAGGCGCGCTCGAGCGACGCCGCCGAGAACGAGAGGTCCAGCCCGGCGTCGCCCTCGCCCGCGGCCTCGGCCCCGCGCCGCGCGAGCTGCTCCATGCAGCGCGCGCGGTAGCTCGCGATCTTTTCCAGCTCGCCGTCGTCGAGCCACACGCCGCAGCGACAGCGGTCGATCTCGACCGCCGACTCCGCGTAGCGCTCGCGCCGCATGGTCGCCTCGCAGCGGGGGCAGGGGAGCGGCGCGCTCTGATCGGGCGCCGCGGCGCCGTCGGCCAGCGCCTGGATCTCCTCGATCACCGCCGCGGGCAGCTCGCCCGGCCGCGTGACCATCTCGCCCTCGCCGCGATCGAGCCACACGCCGTTGCAGCTCGGGCAGCGGTCCACCTCGATCCCAGAGAGGGTCTGCGCGCTCAGGCTGTGACCGTCGCAGCGGGGACACTGCATCGCTCGGCTCCTCCTCGTCCGCCGCTCCACGGCGAGCGGGCGAGGATACCGAGGCCGGACGGAGACCGACAAGGCGCGCCGAAGGAGGCGAGGAGGGGGGCGGGAGCCGTGCTGGAGCCGACTCGGTCCCAGTGGAACACGGCGCGCGCGATGGTGACCCCGCCCCCTCCTCGCATGCCCACCACGGGCACGTAGGAGAGGATCGTGAACGGGCGTAATGCGTGGGTCACCCGTACCCGGCGCGAGCGTCACGGTGTGATGGGAGACCGGTGACGAAGGGGCGAAGACAACACGGAATATCAACAGGGAACAACAATCCGAATGCCAGAATGGCTGTCGCTGCATGAAAGCGCCTCGGCGCGAGGGTCTGTCCCACCGCGCTCCGGCCGGCTCTGCGACCCCGCGCGAAGGAGGTGGCCCGCCCAGCAGCGACAGCTCTCACTCCGTGCTCTTGGCGGTCCGTGCTCGCCGGAGGGAGGCCCGCCCAGAGCGACAGCTCTCACTTGGCGCTCTTGGCGCCCTTGGCGGTCAATTCTTCCCCGAGGGAGGCCCGCCCAACAGCGACAGCTCTCCCTCGGCGCTCTTGGCGCCCTTGGCGGTCAATTCTTCCCCGAGGGAGGCCCACCCAACAGCGACAGCTCTCCCTCGGCGCTCTTGGCGGTCCTTTTTGCCCGAGGGA
>CAZMSZ010000002.1:13293-56744 GCA_964569055.1 uncultured Planctomycetota bacterium
CCGAGGGAGGCCCGCCCAACAGCGACAGCTCTCCCTCGGCGCTCTTGGCGGTCCTATTTGCCCGAGGGAGCCCCGCCCAGCAGCGACAGCTCTCCCTTGGCGCTCTTGGCGCCCTTGGCGGTCAATCTTCCCCGAGGGAGGCCCGCCCAACAGCGACAGCTCTCTCCCTCGGTGCTCTTGGCGGTCTTTTTGCCCGAGAGAGCCCCGCCCAGCAGCGACAGCTCTCTCTTGGCGCTCTTGGCGCCCTTGGCGGTCAATTCTTCCCCGAGGGAGGCCCGCCCAACAGCGACAGCTCTCCCTCGGCGCTCTTGGCGGTCCTATTTGCCCGAGGGAGCCCCGCCCAGCAGCGACAGCTCTCCCTTGGCGCTCTTGGCGCCCTTGGCGGTCAATCTTCCCCGAGGGAGGCCCGCCCAACAGCGACAGCTCTCTCCCTCGGTGCTCTTGGCGGTCTTTTTGCCCGAGAGAGCCCCGCCCAGCAGCGACAGCTCTCCCCTGGCGCTAGGGATCCCTCCGTGCTCTTGGCGGTTCCCTCTTGCCCGAGGGAGACCACCCAGCAGCGACAGCTCTCCCTCCGTGCTCTTGGCGGTTCCCTCTTGCCCGAGGGAGACCCACCCAGCAGCGACTACTCCTTGGCGGCCTCCGCAGCCGAGCGACCCCACCCGACGCGCTCGACGCGCAGCGCGTAGGCTGAACGACGTGGCAGACCACGAGCTCCGAACTCGGGAGCGGCGGTGGCGCGAGAGCGGCGCGCCGTGCGACGAGGTCGCCTTCCTGCTCGCGCGAGTGCGCGCCGGCGACCTGGCCGCGGAGCAGCTCGCGCTCGCGGCGTTCCTCGGCCACGACCCGGCGCGCGAGGCGCTCGGCGCGGCGGCCCCGGTCCCGCCGCCCGACCTCGCGGCCTGGGTCTATGAGCTCAGCCGCTGGGGGCCCGAGACGAGCGTGCTGGCGGCCCTGGTCTCGCTCCGGTTCCACCCCGAGTGGGCGGCGCTGCGGAGCTTCGAGCTCCCGCCCGCCAGCCGGCCCCGTCAGCAGGAGCAGCAGGCCGAGCTGTGCGACGGTGTGGCCGCCGTGGTCGCGTGCGCCGCGTGCCCCTGCGCCGCGCACTGGCGCGCGCTGCGCGAGTGGAGCCACCTCGACTGGAGCCGCCACCTGCGCGCGCTCCGCCAGCTCCCCGCGACCTGCGCCGGCGCGATCACCCTCTGCTATCACGTCACCCGGCTGGTGCGCCTGCCCACGGCTCACGGCGCCGCCGAGCTGGTGGCCCACGTGTCCGAGAGCGACGAAGCCCTGGTCCGCGGCGCGGCGCGCGAGGCGCTCCTGCCGCGCGCCCTGGCTTAGCCTTCGGGCCCGCCTACCGGCGCGGAGCTTCCTGCGCGGGGGCGCGCTTGGGGGTCGGCGGCGCGTCGCGCCCGCCGGTGCGGCGCACCACCCCCGTGGAGTGGCGGACCGTGAGCTCGTAGCGGCCCACCGCCTGGTGGCGGGTCAGCGCGGCGGCCGCCTTGTCGGCGCAACGCTCCGCGTCCGCGGGGGCGGGGACGCGCGCCGCGACGCGCAGGGATGCGCCGCTGGGGGTCGTGCCCGACACGACCACCCGCGCGTCGCTGAGCCCGAGCTTGGTCAGGCGGCCCTCGAGGCCGCGCACCGTCTGCTCGAGCGACGCGAACGCCCGGACGGCCGACATCAGCAGGCGGGCCCGCACCTGCTCGGGCGGGTCGGTGCGCACGCGCACCACGCAGGAGCGGACCTGCGTGCGCTGCTCGGCGAGCGCCACGTACTCCTCGAGCGCTCGCCGGGCGAACGCGAGGGCGGCGGCCTCGTCGGGGACGAGGCTCGCGCTCGGCAACGTGACCACGATGTGCGCCGCCTGTTCGCGGGTGCTCGGCACGAAGCGGGTCTCGATCCCCGCGAGGCCGTAGCTCTGCTCGAGCACGGGCCGGAGCCGCAGGATCGGCCGGTTGTCGCTCAGCCACACCAGCGCGCCGCCGAACAGGGCGACCGTGAACAGCCCGAGCACGAGCACCATCAGGGGGTTCTCGCTGCGGCGCGCCATGAGGACAGCCTATCGCACCCGGGCCAAGTCGGCTCGTGGCTCGCGAGCCCGCATCAGTGGCCGACCAGGTCCACGATCCCCTCGACCTGGTCGCCGACCTCCACCCCGTTGCGGCGGAACCAGCCCTGCTGCACCTCGAGCACGAACCGGACGGCGGTCCGCGAGGGATGCCCCTCGAGCGTGAGCGGCTCCATGTCGACCAGCTGCTCGATCCGCCCGTCGGCGGCGACGTAGGCCAGGGAGAGCGGCACGTACGTGTTCTTCATCCAGAACCGCCGCCGCGCGGCGTCGGGGTAGACGAACAGCATTCCGCGGTCGCGCGGGAGGTCGCGCACGTGCATCAGGCCCAGCTCGCGGCTGGCGGCGTCCGCCACGACCCACACCGCCAGCCGACGCCCGCCGACCACGATCTCGCGATCGGTCGGCCGGTTCGTCTGCGGGCGGCCCTCGTCGGGCCGCGGCACGCGCGGCGGCGGGGGACCGGCCATGGGCGGCGGCGCGGTCGGGGGCGGCTCGGGCGCTCCCCCCGGATCGGACGGCGGCTCGGGCTGGGCGCCGTCCTGCTCGTCGGTCGTGGTGGCGGGCAGCGGGGCCTCGTCGGGGCCGGGCTCCTTGTCGGGACAGCCGCACGCGACGAGCGCGAGCAGCAGCGCGGCGCAGCGGGCCGGGTTCACGCGTCCTCCCCGGGCGCGAGCAGCGCGCCCACCAGCTCGAGCGGCAGCCCGCGCACGTTCGACGCGCTGCCGGTCACGGCCTCGATCAGCGCCGCCGCCTCGGGGTCCTGCTCCCCGTAGGCGCCGGCCTTGCCGCCCCACACCCCGCGCGCGAGGTAGGCCTCGAGCGCCTCGCGCGAGAAGGCCCGGAAGCGGACCTCGGTCGTGGCGATGCCGATCCGCAGGCGAGCCCGCCGGTCGCGCAGGGCGACCGCGCTCACGACGGCGTGGACGCGGCCGCGCAGGCTCCACAGGACGTCGCGCGCCTCGGCGAGGTCGCGCGCCTTGCCGAGCATCCGCTCGCCGTCCACGACCGCCGTGTCGGCCGCCAGCACCTCGGCGTCCGGCGCGCAGCGCGGGAGGCTGGCCAGCAGCTTGGCCGCGGCCAGGCGGCGCAGGGCGCCCTCGATCGGGGCCCCGCGGCGGCGCGCGTCGGCGGCGAGGGCGGCCTCGGCCTCGTCCGCCACGCCGGGGTCCAGCACACTGAACGGACGCCCGAGGGTCTCGAGCAGCGCGGCGCGCCGCGGCGAGGTCGAGGCGAGCACCAGCGGCGCGCCCACCTCAGGCCACCGGGAGCGCCGCCGGGCGCTCGCGCCGCAGGGCCGCGACCAGGCGCAGCCGCCCGGCGCGGACGCGGGCCTCGGAGAGGCCGGTCAGGGCGGCCGCGGCGAGGAACGGCTTGACGGTGCCGCCGTCCTCCTCCGAGCCGAGGTCGAACGCGAGCGCGTCGCCCGCGACGGTCGCGCGCTCGATCAGCCGGCGCAGGTCGAACCGCCGCGAGGCGCGCTTGCCGCGCTCGGCCTCGACCCACGCCTCGGCCTGGGCCTCGAACTCGGCGAGCCCGGCGCGGGCCGCCTCGGGCGAGAGCTCGAGCGTGGCCAGCGAGGCCTCCCAGCGCGCGCCGCGCCGCTCGGCCTGGATCGAGCGGCGCCCGTCGCAGCGCTCGACCGCGGCCGCGACCAGCCCCTGCTCGGCGGGCATCAGGCGCTGCATCTCGGTCAGGACCGCCTCGGGCTCGAGCTCGCGCACGAGGAGCAGGTCGACCTCCTCGGCCAGGCTCTCCACCCCCACCGGGAGCGGGGGGCCGAACGAGACCTTCGGCTTGGGGTGGAACCCCTGCGTGTAGTGGAGCGGCAGCTCGCTGCGGGTGAACAGCCGGTAGAACGTGCGCAGCAGCTCGCGATGCGACAGCCAGCGCAGGTCGCCGAGGCGCCGGTACTGGAGCCGGTAGGCGAAGGTGCGCACCGCCACGCCGGGCTCGGGCCAGTGGAGCGGCCGGCCGCCGGCGCTCGGCTCGGGCGCGACGGGCGGGGGTGAAGGCGTGGCCGCCGCGGCCGCGGCCGCCGCCTGCTGCGCCGCATTTTCGGCGGCGATCGCCTCGGGCGAGAACGCGTCCGCCGGGCCGGCCCCGCCCGGGGCCCCCGGCGTGACCGCCCACCGCCGCTCACCGGGCTGCTTGGGGCGTCGCCGGCGGAGCTTGGCCGCGATGGCGTCGGCGCCCGCCTTGGCCGCCTGGTCGCGCACCTTCTCGGCGAGCTGACGGGCCACCCCGTGCCCCATGGCGATCCGGCTGGTGTAGGCCATGGGCAGGCGGCGGCCGTCGCCGAACGGGTCGGCGTGGTACTTCGCCAGGCGGTTGCGGGTGTCCCCCTCGAAGCACACCGCGCAGCCGGCGCACAGGTCGTCGCGGCAATCGAAGGTGGTCGGGCTCGCCAGCCGGTCCACCTTCTTGCGGTCGTTGAGCAGGTACTTCTTGGTGACGCGCGGCGAGAGGTGGTCCCAGGGGAGGACCTCGTCGTAGGCGCGCCGGCGCAGCAGGCGCTCGGGGTCGATCCCGTGGTCGGCGAACACGCGCCGCCACAGCTCGATGTCGAGCAGGTCCTCCCACGACTCGAACCCGGCGCCGCGCGCCTCCGCGTCGGCCACCACCGGCGCGAGGCGGCGGTCGGCGCGCGTGAACACGCCCTCGAGCCAGGAGCGGTCCGCGTCGTGGTACTTGCAGCCGATCCCGCGCTCGCGCAGCCGGTGCGCGACGTAGGTCATGCGGCGGATCGACTCGGGCCGGTCGAGCTGCGGGTCCCACTGGAAGGGGGTCTGCGGCTTGGGGACCAGCGTGCCGATCGAGGCGGTGACGTTGAACTTGCGCGCGTAGCGCCGGCCGAGGTCGCGGCAGCGCGTGACGAGGTCGACCAGCCCGTCGAGGTCCTCCTCCGTCTCGGTGGGGAAGCCCACCATGAAGTAGAGCTTGAGCGCGGTCCAGCCGTTCTGCGCCACGCGCTCCACGGTCTCGAAGATCTCCTCGTCGGAGATGTTCTTGTTGATCACGTCGCGCAGCCGCTGCGTGCCGGCCTCGGGCGCGACCGTGAAGCTGGTGCGGCGGACCCGGCGGATGTCGCGGATCACGTCGTCGGTCAGGCTGCCGGCCCGGAGCGAGGGGAGCGAGAGCGACACGCGCCGCTCCTCGGTGGTCTCGAGCAGCTCCTTGGTCAGGGGCTCGATCAGGGTGTAGTCGCCGGTGTCGAGCGACAGCAGCGACACGTCGCCGTAGCCCGTGGCGCCCAGGCCGCACGTGGCGAGGTCGAGGATCCGCTTGGGCGAGCGCTCGCGCAGCGGGCGGTAGATCATGCCCGCCTGGCAGAACCGGCAGCCGACCGTGCAGCCGCGCATCACCTCGACCCCCAGCCGGTCGTGCACGGTCTCGGCGTAGGGCACGATCGCGCGCTCGGGGTAGAACGCGCCCTCGAGGTCGTCGATCACCGCCTTGTGCACCCGCGTCGGCGCGGCCGGGTCGAGCGGGCGCACCGCCGCGATGGTGCCGTCGTCGTGGTAGTCGACCGCGTACAGCGAGGGCACGTAGACCCCGGTCAGGCCGGCCAGGCGCCGCAGCACGTCGCGCCGCGGGGTCCGCGCCTCGCGCGCCTCGCGCACCACCGCGAGCACCTGCCACAGCGCCTCCTCGGCGTCGCCGAGCAGGATCGCGTCGTAGAACGGGGCGACCACCTCGGGCGCGAACGCGCCGGGCCCGCCGCCCAGGACGTACGGGTCGTCGTCGCCGCGCTCCTCGCTCCACAGCGGGATCTGGCCCAGGCGGATCATCTTCACGATGTTCGCGTAGGACAGCTCGTGCGGGAGCTGGATCCCGAGCACGTCGAGCTCGCGCAGCGGCACCCGGTTCTCGAGGGTCGTCAGCGGGCGCCCCTCGGCCTTCAAGAGCGCCTCGAGGTCGCGGGCCGGCAGGTAGACCCGCTCGGCCGCCACCTCGGGCGCCTCGTTGAGCATGTAGTAGAGGATGTGCAGCCCGGTGTTCGACATCCCGATCTCGTAGAGGTCGGGGTAGGCCAGCGCCACCTTGAGGCGGACCGACGAGAGGTCCTTGCGGACCGAGTTGATCTCGTTGCCCAGGTAGCGGCTCGGCCGCTCGATCCGGCTGAACAGGTCGTCCATGCGCATCCTTGGGCGCGCGGGGCGCGCCGAGGGGCCACGGTAGCATCCCGCGGCAGCAAGGCAGGAGGCCGCGCCCGCGCTACTCCACCAGCCGGAACTTCGCCGCGCCCAGGGGCGAGCCGCTCGTCGCGGCGTCGCCCGCGAAGCGCAGCTCCGCCTGCACGACCCGCGCGGCCTCGCGCGGCGAGAGGCCGCGCCCGAGCACGAGGTCGAAGTAGAGCATCTCCAGCACGGCGCTCGCCGACCAGTCCACGGCGACGGCGTAGCCCGAGATCGGCGGCGCGCTCGGGCCGGCCGCGGCGCGGATCCGCTTGGCCACGTCGCCGACCATCATCTCGCAGGCGGAGAAGTGCACGAGCAGCACGTCGGGCGCGAGCGCCAGCGCCGCGCCGACCGGGTCGGGCGCCATGAGGTCCGCGCCCGCCACCAGCTTGCCCTGCTGGCCGTGGCCCGAGATCACCAGCAGGGAGGGGCCGGGCACGAACGGGAGCTCGCCGAGCGCGCGCTCGAGGTCGGCCCGGTCGTGCACGCGGCGGTGCCGCACCTCGACCTGGGGGAAGCGGCTGAAGTAGGCGCGGAGCATCGCGCCGAACGCGTACTCCGGCTCGCTGAGATCCTGCTCCCAGTGGGCCTCGAGCACCAGCAGCCAGCGCCGACCGTCGGGCGCCTCGCGGCGGCCCTGCCAGGGGCGCCAGTCGGCGCCGGCGGCCGCCTCGCTCGCGGTGCGCCAGCCCCCCCGCAGCGCGGCGCCCTCCTGCTCGAACCAGCCGTCCCCCTCCGCCTCGCCCTCGCGCCAGCGGAACGACAGCTTGCCGCCCGCCACCTTCCCCTCGAGGGTGCCCGGGTTCCCCCCGTAGCGATAGACGCCCTTCACCGCGTCCCCGGTGCGCACCAGGCGCACGGGCCCGAACTCGGTGCGGAACAGCCCGTGGAGGGTGGGCGGCGCGGCCAGCCGCTCGCCGTCCCAGGCCTGCCACACGTCGCCGCCGTCCTCGCGCCACTTGCCGGTGAACGCCGCGCCGCCGGGCGCGAGCTCGAACCACCCCTCGCCCTGGCCCGAGACGTCGCGGTAGCGGAACTCGAGCTTCCGGCCGCTCACGCGCCCGCTGAGCCGGCCGGACCCGGCGTACACGCCCGCGACCGCGGCGCCGCCCTGCGTGAGCGTCAGCTCCCCGTAGGGCGTGGACCAGCGCCCGGCGAAGTCGACGACTCGCGCAGGCTCGTCGGCGCGCACGAAGGAGGACGACGAGAGGAGCAGCAAGCAGGCGAGCGTGATCGGGAAGGCCGGTGCGCGGAGCATGGTGGCGCCTCTTGGTTCGCCGAGCACGCTACGGGACGGCGCGCCGGTCGGCCATGGGGACGTCGCAGGCGCGGGGGCGAGGCCGTCCCGCGCGGAAGGCATCGGGCAAGGGCAAGGGCAAGGAGGCTATCGCGCAAGAGGAGAGCCTCTTGGGCGTGGGCCGGGTACGATCGCGAGCATGGACCTGTTCGAGCGCGAAGAGCCGCCGGCCGCGCCCGCCGCGGCCATGGACGAACCCGGACCCGGCGCGCCGCTCGCCGAGCGGATGCGTCCGCGCCGGCTCGACGAGGTCGTGGGCCAGGAGGCCCTCACCCGTCCCGGCGGGTTGATCCACGTGGCCGCGCGCCGCCGCGAGCTGCCCTCGCTGGTCCTGTGGGGACCGCCCGGCTCGGGGAAGACCACCCTGGCGCGCCTGCTGGCCCGGGAGACGGGGCTCCCGTTCGTGCCGTTCTCGGCGGTGCTGGGCGGGGTCAAGGAGGTCCGGGCGGTGGTGGCCGAGGCGGCGCAGCGCCTGCGGCGGGAGGGCACGCGCACGCTCCTGTTCGTGGACGAGATCCACCGCTTCAACAAGGCCCAGCAGGACGCGTTCTTGCCCCACGTGGAGGCCGGGACGGTGATCCTGGTGGGGGCGACCACCGAGAACCCATCGTTCGAGCTCAACCGGGCGCTCCTCTCGCGGCTGCAGGTGGTGGTGCTCGAGCCGCTCGGACCCGAGCACGTGCGCGCGCTGCTCGAGCGCGCCCTGGCGGACCCCGAGCGCGGCCTGGGCGGGCGCGGGATCGCGGCCGACCCCGAGGCCCTGGCGCGGATCGCCCGCCGCAGCCAGGGCGACGCCCGCTCGGCCCTCAACCTGCTCGAGGCCGCGGCGACCCTCGCCGCGCAGGAGGGCGGCGCGCTGAGCGAGGAGGTGCTCGACCGGGCCGCCGCCGCCTCCCCCGCGGTCTACGACAAGGCGGGCGAGCAGCACTACGACGTGATCAGCGCGTTCATCAAGAGCGTGCGCGGCTCCGACCCCGACGCGGCGCTGTACTGGCTGGCGCGCATGCTCGAGGGCGGCGAGGACGCGCGGTTCATCGCGCGGCGCATGGCAGTGTTCGCCTCCGAGGACGTCGGCAACGCCGATCCCGCCGCGCTCGAGGTCGCCGTCAACGTCGCCCGCGCCGTCGAGCTGGTCGGCCTCCCCGAGGCCCGGATCAACCTCGCGCAGGGCGTGACGTACCTGGCGCTCGCCCCCAAGTCGAACGCCAGCTACGCCGCCCTCAACGCCGCGCAGGCCCTGGCCCGCGAGCACGGCGCCCTCGCCGTCCCGCTCCACCTCCGCAACGCCCCCACCGGCCTGATGCGCGGCCTCGGCTACGGGCGCGGCTACGCCTACGACCACGAGCACGAGGGCGGCGTCAGCGGCCAGCGCCACCTCCCCCCCGAGCTGGGCGAGGTCGAGCTGTACCACCCCACCGACCGCGGCCTCGAGCGCGAGCTCCAGGCCCGGCTCGCCCGCCTCCGCCAGCGCCGGCGCGAGCGGGGAGAGTAGGCGCGATTCGGAGTCGTCCGAGTCCGAGGCGGAAGGCTGGCGCCCGAACACACCTCCTCGAATGAGCGGAAGAAGGGAACGCAGCGCGGCCAAGGCCGCAACCGAGAGGGCGGAGCGCGTGGCCCAAACCGCTGTCGCTGTGGGGAAGGACACCCCGCCCGTTGCCTGAAGACTCAGGCTGAAGTCTGCGTGACCAGCGCGCGGTGCCCGCGCGCGCGGAGGGCGGCGGCTGCGTCCTCGGCCGCGGCGCCGTCGCGCGCGACGGCCAGCAGGGTGCTGCCGCTGCCCGAGAGGAGGGCGCCCACGACGCCTGGCAGCGCCTCCAGCACCTGCTTCAGCTCGGCCAGGGCGGGGAACAGGGCGAAGGCGGGTGCCTCGAGGCGGTTGAACAGCGCCGCCCCGACCTCGGCGGGATCGCCGCTCGCGAGGGCGGTCAGGAGCGCCTCGGGGCCGCGCGGCTCGGTCGGGAGGTGCGGCGCGAGGGCGCGGTAGACCTGCGGGGTAGGGCAGGGGAAGGGCGGGAACAGCAGCACCAGGTCGAGCGGGCGCGCGGGGCGCCCCAGCGGCTCGAGCAGCTCGCCGCGGCCCCGGCCGCGCTGGACGCCGGCGGCCAGGAAGAACGGCACGTCCGAGCCGAGCTCGGCGGCCAGCTCCGCCAGCGCGACGGGGTCGGAGTGGAGCTCCCACACCTCGTCGAGCGCCCGCAGCGCGGCGGCGGCGTCGGAGGAGCCGCCGCCCAGGCCGCCGCCGGCGGGGATCCGCTTGGTCAGCCGGAGCGTCGCGCCCAGCTCGGGGCGGCCCGCGCGGCGGCGGAGCGAGTCGGCCGCGCGCCACACCAGGTTCTCGGGGCCGCTCGGGACGATCCCGCCGGCGCCCTCGCCTTCGACCTCGAGCACCAGCGCCGCGTCTGCGCGCGGCGTGGCGACGAGCTCGTCGGCGAGCGCGAGCTCGACGAACACCGTGTCGAGCTCGTGGAAGCCGTCGGGGCGCCGAGCGCGCACCTCGAGGAACAGGTTGGTCTTGGCGGGGGCGCGCTCGGGTCGGCTCACGGGAGCGGCTCGCCCAGGACGGCGTTGTCGATCAGGCGGGTGGTCCCCACGAACGCCGCGATCGCGAGGATCGTGTCGGGGCGCGCCTCGCCCACGGGCTCGAGCGTGGCCGGGTCGACCGCCTCCACGTAGTCCACCCGCGCCGCCCCCTCGAGCTCGGCGCGCGCCAGCGCCTCGAGCGCGCGCCCCTCGCGCTCGCCCGCCGCGAACGCCGCCTGCGCGCGGCGCAGCCCGCGCGAGAGCGCCAGGGCGCGCGCGCGCTCGTCGGGCAAGAGATAGGCGTTGCGGCTCGAGAGCGCCAGGCCGTCGGGCTCGCGCACGATCGGGCAGCCGACCACATCCACCGGCACGTCGAGGTCGCGGACCATGCGCCCGAGCACGATCAGCTGCTGGCGGTCCTTCTCGCCGAAGTAGGCCCGGTCGGGCTGGACCAGGTTGAGCAGCTTGAGCACCACCGTCGTCACCCCCCGGAAGTGGCCCGGGCGCGAGGCGCCGCACAGCCGCTCGGTCAGGCCCTCGACGCTGACCCAGGTCGAGAAGCCCGGCGGATACATCTCGCTCGGCGTGGTCGTGAACAGGAGGTCGCAGCCGACGCCGGCCAGCTTGGCGCGGTCACCCTCGAGGTCGCGCGGGTAGCGGGCGAGGTCCTCGCTGGGGCCGAACTGGGCCGGGTTCACGAACACGCTCGCCACCACCCGGTCGCACTCGGCCCGGGCGCGCGCCGCCAGGCTGACGTGCCCGGCGTGGAGCGCGCCCATGGTCGGCACGAACCCGACCGTGAGCCCCGCCTCGCGCCAGGCGCGGCGCTGCGCCCGCAGCGCCGGGATCGAGTCGACGTGGACCAGCTCGCCCATGCTCAGCCCTCCAGCGCCGCGAGCAGCGCGGCGATCGTCCGGCCCGTGACGGGGTCGCGCAGGCTGGGCGCGACCTCCGCGGCGGGCGCCAGCACGAACCGCCGCCCGCGGAAGCGCGGGTGCGGCAGGGTCAGACCGCGGCTGGCGCGGCGCTCGGACCCCAGCAAGATCAGGTCGAGGTCGAGCGTGCGCGGGCCGCGGCCGCGGTCGCGGCGGCGGCCGAAGCGGCGCTCGAGCGCGAGCAGCTCGGCCATGAGCGCGGCTGGCGGCAGCTCGGTCTCGAGCAAGGCCGCGGCGTTGAGGAATGGCCCGCCGTCCTCGGGCCGCTCGGGCGGGGTCGCGTGCAGCGACGAGCTGCGCAGGAGGCGAGTGCGGGGGAGCCGGCCGAGGCTCGCCAGCGCGGCGCGGAGCGTGGCGCCGCGCTCGCCGAGGTTGCTCCCGGCCGCGACGAGCGCGTGCACGGCTAGGCGGAGCGCCAGGCCCCGTCGCGAGGCTCGACCGCGGGCGCCGGCTCGGCGTCCGTCCGCTCCGCGTCGAGCTCCTCGTCGTCCTCCTCGTCGAGCGCTTCGTCGTCGTCGAGCTCGTCGTCCTCGTCGAGGGCGACGCCGTCGCCGTCCACGCCGGGCGCGGGCGCGGCGGGGGGCTGGCTCGGCGCGCCCCGCCACGCGTCGCGCAGCGCGAGCGCCGGGCCCGACAGGGCGAAGCCGACGAAGCACACCGCCGCCACGACCTCGGGGAACAGCGCCGCGAGCACGCCCGCGAAGATGGCCCCGGACAGGTAGTCGGCCGGCTTGCGCCCCTTGAGGTAGCGGTTGGCGACGTGCACGTACTTGAACTTGGAGACCATGAGGTAGCCGGCCGCGAGCGCGCAGAACGGCATGACCCGCAGCAGCAGGTCGGCCGCCTCGAGGGCCAGGCCCGAGCCGCGGGCGAGGTAGTCCTGCAGGAGGATCAGGGTCGCGATCACGCCCGCCGCGGCGGGGGAGGGGAGCCCCTTGAACACGAGGTGCGCGTCCTCCTCGTGCGACGCGGTCTCGACGTTGAAGCGAGCCAGGCGGGTGGCGCCCGCGCAGGCGTAGGCCGCGCCGAACACCCAGGCCATCTTCGAGGCCATGGGCGCGGCCCCCTCGTAGCGGCCCATGGCGTGGAGCATGGCGACCATCACGCCCGGGGCCACCCCGAAGGTGACCACGTCGGCCAGCGAGTCGAGCTGGGCCCCGAAGTCGCTGGTCGACTGCGTCATGCGGGCGACCCGCCCGTCGAGCATGTCGAACACCATCGCGAGCAGGATCGCGTAGGCCGCGACCACGAACGAGTCGCCGGGGACCGGCTGGCCGTTCGACCACACCACCGCGCCCACGTGCACGATCGCGTAGAAGCCGCAGACCAGGTTGCCGAGCGTGAGCAGGCTCGGCAGGATCGCCAGGCCCTTGCGGGCCCGGTCACGCACCAGCGCGCGGCGCTGGCTGCGGGTGCGGCGACGCCGCTCGTCGGATCGATCGCGCAGCCCCCGCCGCCACCTCACGCGGCCTCCTCCTGGGCGGCCTGGCGCGCGCCCGCCCGGGCGTCCTCGCCGCCGAGCCGCCCCAGCACCGTCTCGCCGCCGCGGACCGGGTCGCCGACCTGCACCGAGGGGACGAACCCGTCCTCGACCGGCACCAGGAGCTCGGTCCGCGACCCGAGCTTGATCATGCCGTAGCGGGCCCCGCGCTCCAGGCGCTCGCCCTCGCGCACGCCGACCACGATCGAGCGGGCGAGCGCGCCGGTGACCTGCCGCAGCGCGAACCGCTGCCCGGCCGCCGTCCGCAGCCCGACCAGCGCGCTCTCGTTGACGTCGATGCAGGCGGGGCTGGTGGCCGGCAGGCACTTGCCGGGGCTGTAGACCACCTTCTCGACGGTCGCGGCCAGCGGGGTCCGGTTGACGTGGACGTTGAGCGGTGAGAGGAAGATCCCGACCCGCAGCGCCCGGCCGCCGAGGTAGTGCGGCTCGTCGACCTCGCCGACGTCGGTCACGACCCCATCGGCGGGGGACAGGCACAGCGCCGGGTCGGGCGGGCCCGTCCGCTCGGGGTCGCGGTAGAAGCTGAGCACGAACAGCCCGAACGCCATGGGGACGGCGCCGAGCGGCGCGAGCGGCGCCTGCCCGGCGTAGGTCAGGCCGGCCGAGAGCGCGGCGCCGAGCGCGAACAAGGTGAGGACCTGCACGGCGCAGGTCGTCTTGCCGTAGGGGCTGACGAGGGCCATGAGCGGAGCCTTCTCGAGGGGGTGGCGCGGCCCGCTTCAAAGGCCGCGCCGCGGCTGCGCGGCCGCGGTACCCCGGTGGAAGGCGCATGATAACCGCGGGTTGGGCGGCGTCTCCCTCCAGGATCGAGGCAGAAGCCGTCGGACGTTCGACGCCGCGCGTCAGCGCCCGAGCAGCCGCCCGACCTGGTGGTTGAGGAACAACAGCAGGTTGACGACGTTCAGCGCGATCGCGAGCCAGGCCAGGCGCTCGGAGGCGCCGCGCCGGCGGGTCTCGCGCAGCCCGAGCAGGGCCAGCACGATCCCGACGATCGGCGCGCACAGGAACAGCGTCAGGGCCGCGATCACGGTGGCGGGCGGTCGAGGCGCCGGGAGCGGCTGACCGCAGCCGGGGCAGGCGGTCGCGTCGAGCGGAGCCTCCGCCTGGCAGGCCGCGCAGCGGCGCGGCGCGGGCGCGCGCGGCGCGGGCTTGGGCGCCTCGGGCACGGTGGGCTGGGCCGGGTGCCGCTCCGAGGGCGGCAGGGTCGAGGCGAACGGAACCTCGAGCCCCTTGCGACACCCAGGGCAGCGGCCCTGCTTCCCAGCGAGCTCCGCGGGGACCTTGCAGATCCGCTGGCAGTTGGGACACGCGAACTTGATCGCGGGAGGCAAGGGCGACACCTGCTCGAGCGACGAGTGTAGCCGACGCGGGCGCCGGCGACCCTCGCGGTCAGGCCTCGACGGGCGCCGGCGCGGCGGGCGTGGCGGTCACCACGCGGGTGTCGGCGATCACGTCGTGCAGGCAGGTGCGAGCAGCGCCGAGCGCGAACGCGCCGTCCACGAGCAGCACCAGGGCCGCGAGGAAGTGCCACTCGGGGAGCTGGAACAGGCCGAGGGTCCAGCAGCGCAGCGCGACCCCGTGGACGAAGCCGACCGGGGCCCCGTCGGTCCGCACGATCCGCAGCCCGAGGGCGAGCTTGCCGAGCGTCTGGCCCCGGGTCCAGATCAGGACCCACTGCACCACCGAGATCGCGAGCTGGTAGGCGAGCGCGGCGCCGACCAGGATCGGCGCGTCCTGCTCGATCCCGCTCACGAGCAGGGCCAGCACCGGCGCCCAGCGGAGGATCGGCTCGTCGATCAAGAACGCGGCGAGGCGAGGGCCGTGCCCGGCGAGGCTCAGCCCCGGAGGCGCGGTCTGCGGCGCGGGGCGGCCGCGGCGGCTGGCCTTCACCACGAACTCGCCGCAGTGGCGGCACTTCTTGGCCGCGGCTCGGATCGGCTCGCCGCAGGCCGGGCAGGGGCGCGCGTCGTCGGGCCGGGGGTCCTCCGCGGGGAGGGGCGGCAGCGGCTCCTCGCCGGGGCCGGGGACCGCCACCCACTCCCGACAGCGGGGGCAGCGCCCGCGCCGGCCCGCGAAGCTGGGCGGGACTCGCGTAGCTCGCCCGCAGGTCGGGCAGGCGAAGCCGAGCTCGTCGAGCACGTCGGTCACGTCGCCTCGTCCGAACGCGAAGGGCCCCGCCGGCGCGTGGCCGGCGGGGCCCGCCGCCGCTGATTCGCGCTAGCCGCGCTTGGAGACCCGCCGCGAGGGCGGGGCGCTCGGCATGGCGGGCGGCGGGGTCAGCGCCATGGGGGGCGGGGCCGAGCCGGGCGGCTGCAGGCCGACGCGCCCGCTCCCGCCGCGGTTCTGGACGCCCTCGCCGCGGTCGCCCGCGAGCCGGCCGAGCAGGCCGGTCACGTCGATCCCGCCCGCCTCGAGCGCCTTGACCGTGGCGACCGCCTGGCCGGGGAGCGAGCTGCCGTTGCCGTTCCCGCCGCTCACGCCCTGCAGCATGGTCATCTGGTCCACGCGCACCCGGCTGATGCTGCCCAGGAACGTGGGCAGGATCGCCTCGAGCTTCTGCAGCAAGAAGATGTCCTTGGCGGCGGCGCCGGCCTCGTGCCACTGCTTGGCGAGGTCGCTCAGCGCCTCGGCCTGCGCCTTGCCGTTGGCCAGGATCGGGGCCGCCTCGCCGCGCGCCCGCGAGCTCGCGGCCTCCATGGCGGCCCGGGCGGGCTCGACCACGTTGGCGTTGAGCTGGTGGCGCATCTGCTCGATACGCGCCTCCTGCAGCTCCACCTCGGCCGTGGCGCGCGTGAGCAGCGCCTTGACCTCACCCTGCTGCTCCGCCACGAACGCGACCTGCGCCGTCTGGGCGTTGGCGACGCGGCGATCGGCCTCGGCCCGGGCGATGTTCAGCTCGGCCTTGATCTTGGCGAGCTCGCCCTTCTGACGCGCCTCGGCCTGCTTGATCCTGGCCTCCGCGCGCCGCTCGGCCTCGGCCGTGCGGTTGTCGCGGTTGAGCTCGGCGCTCTGGATCCGGCCCATGGCGGTCAGGTAGCCCTGCTCGTCGTTGACGGACTGGATCTTGAGGTTGTCGAGCGCGAGGCCCAGCCGCTCGAAGCCCTCGGTGGCCTGCTTGCGCAGCTCCTTCTCGAACCGCTGCGTGTCCTCGTTGACCTCCTCGGGCGTGAGGGTGGCGAGCACCCCGCGCAGGTAGCCTTCGAGGGTCTCCTTGGCGATTCGCATGACCAGCGGGCGCGGCTTGCCGAGCAGACGCTCGAGCGCGTTGTCGAGCCCGGGGGAGGTGCCGGCGATCTTCACGTTGGCGATCCCGTCGATGTTGAGCGGGATGCCGCCCCGCGAGAACGCGCCGCGGACCTTGACCTCGATGTTCATGTTGGTGAGGTCGACCCGGTCCACCTCCTCGAGGAACGGCCAGCGCAGCGCCCGGCCGCCCTTCACCACGCGGTAGCCGACCGGCTGGCCGGCGCCCGAGAGGTGCTTCCCGCCCGAGAACACCAGGACCTCGTTCGGGCTGCAGATGTAGATCAGGTTGGTGAGGACCTGGTAGAAAATGAAGGCGAACACCGCCGCCACGAACAGGATGCTCAGCACGATGCCCATCACGCGGCACCTCCGTTCTTCTTGCGCGCGCCGGTCAGGGCGCGGTCCTCGTTGAGGGTCCCCACCACGTCGATCCCGGTCACCTCGTCGAGCTCGCGCAGGACCGCGTTGACGGTGGCCGGGAAGCTCGCCACGTAGGCGGGCAGGCTCGAGCCGTCGCCCTGGTCGAGCAGGTTGACCGAGCCGACCCGGATGTCGCCGACCCGTCCGGCCACCTCGGACAGGATCCGCTCGATCTGCTGGATCATGAAGATCGGCTTGGCGCCCTCGCCGGCCTGCGCCCAGGCGCCGCGCACCAGCTCGAGCGAGGCCGCCATCGCCTTGCCGCGCTCGATGATCGGGGCGGCCTCGCCGTGGGCCCTGAGCTCGTTCGCCTTGGCCTCGGCCTCGGCCTTCACGACGACCTCGGCCTGCAGGCGCTTCGCCTCGAGCTCCGAGCGGACCTGCTGCAGCTCGAGCTCGGCCTTGGCGCGGGCGGTCTCGCGGGCCGCCTCGGCCTGCTCCTCGGCCGACTTGGCGCGGGCCTCGAGGTCCGCGCGCACCTTGCGCAGCTCGTTCTGCGCGATCCGGACCGCGGTCTCGGCCTGCTCGCCCGCGACCTCCGACGCCGACTTGGCCTCGGCCTCCGCCTCGGTCGCGGCGCGCTCGCACATGGCCTCGGAGATCTCGGCGTTCTTGAGCACCTCGGCGATCGACTTGCGCCCGATCTCGGCCAGGTAGGACGAGCCCTGGATGTCGTTCACCGAGTGGATGTTGAACGTGTCGAGGTGGAGCCCCAGCTTGTTGAGGTCCTGCTCGGCCTCGTGGGCGAGGCGCTCGGAGAACTTGAGCCGGTCCTCGTTGACCTCCTCGGGGGTCAAGCTGGCGAGCACGGCGCGCAGGTGACCCTCGAGGGTGTTCTTGGCGACCTCGAGGATCTCCTTGCGCTCCTGGCCCAAGAAGCGCTCGACGGCGTTGCTGACCAGGCGCGGGTCGTCGGAGATCTTCACGTTGGCGATCGCGTCGACGTTGAGCCGGATGCCGCCCTTACAGAACGCGTTGCGGCAGGAGACCTCGCACTCCATGACGGAGAGGTCGATCCGCTTGACCTCCTCGAGGAACGGGATCCGCAGCGCGCGCCCCTTGCCCCAGGCGCCCGAGATCATGCGGTAGCCGATCCTCGAGCCGTCCTTGAGGGTGTGCGTCCGGCCCGAGAACACGAGGAGCTCGTTGGGTCGGCAGATGAACATGAACTGCTTGAGGATCCAGATCAGGACGAAGATCCCGACCAAGAGTCCCACGCTGAGCGCGACCACGCTGAAGAACAGCTCCATGTTCCCAGCGGCGGCCAGCGGCAGCGCAAACGATAGGCTCACCCTTCACTCCTCCCCGGCGTCCGCGCCGACGCCCCTCCCCGCCCGGACAGGCGGAGCTCCCAGAAAAGCCAGCCCGGCGAGCGCGCGCCGCCGGCTCGCGAGAGGGCCCGATCGCCCGCCCGCCCCGAACGTCTCAAGCGATCTCGCGCTGGGCGGCCGGCTGCTCGCCGGCGCCCGCGCCGCACGGCTCCACCAGGAGCGTGCCCCCTTCCAGCCGATACTCGAGCACCACGACCTCGGCCCCGCGCGGGAGGACCTGCGAGCCCTCGTACACCGCAGGGAGGTCGACCGTGGTCCCCTTGACGAGCAACCGCACCTGCCCCGGGTCACCCGGCTCGACCGGCAGGAGCACCTGCCCGCGCTTGCCCACGTAGTCGGTCTGCGGGTCGATCGTGGAGTTGACCTGCTGCGCGCGCAGCGCGCGCACGACCCGCGAGGCCACGTAGCCGCACAGGACGCCCATGCCGACCGCGACGCCGAGGACCACGTTGGGGTGGCCGTGCACGAAGTGCAGGATCGTCCCGGTCAGCCCGAAGAACGCGGCGAAGAAGACCCAGAACCGCATGGACAGGATCGGGAGCCACAGCGCCTCGGCGCCGTCGACGCTCCCGGCCACCTCGCCCGCGTCGAGGTCCACGTCGTGGTCGACGTCGAAGTCGTGATCGACGTCGGCGTCGGTGTCGTGGTCGCTGACGAATGACGCCGCGAGCAAGCCCATCCCCACGATCAAGCAGCCGAGATAGATCGCCAGCATGGCCACTTCTCCTGTCCGAGCGCGGCGCCCGGCCGAGGGTCCCACGTCGCGGAGGCGAGGTCAACCGGCCCCCGTGGCCGCCGGCCCGCCTCTTTTCGCGACAGGAATCAGGATAGTCGCCGTCGCAGCGGGGCGTCAAGAGAAATCGTTCGTGGTCGGACAGGCTGTCACTTGCGCCGCTAAGTGCTTTGCTCCTGGTCGACGGGCTCGGCTCCGCGCAGGGCCCTCGCTTCGCCCCGCTCGATCCGGGCCAGGATCAGCCGGATGGCCTCCTTGGACCAGGCGCTGGCGCGCCGCTTGGTGGGGACGCCCTCCTGGTCGAGCGCGTCGGCGATCAGCCGCAGCGACTTCCCCTGCGCGGCGAGCTCCTGGATGCGCTCGACGGCGTGGGCCTCGACCGGGTCGGGCACGATGTAGCCGCGGACCACGCGCTCGCCGAGGAGCGGCTTGACGCCGCGCTTGCGCTTGTGGAGCGAGCGCAGGCTGGGGCGCTGGTGCTGCTCGAGCTCCATGGCGCGGGCGGCGGCGAGCGTCGCCTTGACCAGCCCGGCCGCGGGCGAGCTGAAGTCGAGCGGGGCCCCGCCGAGGTCGAGCACGTGGAGGGCGACGCCGGCGGGCTCCCACTCCTCGAGGTGCGCCAGACACTCGGTGGCCGACGCGAACAGGTGCTCGAGGCGAGCAGTCACCACCGCCGCGCCGCCCGGGTGGGGCGCGCTCAAGAAGCGGGTCAGCCCCTCGCCGCCGGCGCGCGCCTCGAGGGGAATGCTCCCGGGCGTGTCGGGGTCGGTGAAGGTCTCCGCGACCGCGAGCCCGCGGAAGGCGGCGTAGCCGCGCAAGGCCTCGAGCTGCCGCTCGAGCGGGTCGGGCTCGTCCCCCTCGGGGCCGGTGCGGGCGTAGAGCGCGGCCGCGGGGCCGGCGGGGGGCGTTCCCAAGGGACCTCCTCAAGACCTTGTCCGTGCTCTCGTTACGCTATCCTCACCCCGGCGCGCGTCAAGAGCGCCGTTCCCTTGACGGATTGAGGGTGACCGGCCGATCGGGGTTTGTTAGGACGGGCGAGTCCGCTCCCGGAGGTTGCCCCGTGCTGACCGCGTTCGCCTCGCTCCTCGCGCCCCGCCTGTGCCTGGCTTGCGGACGGGCGCTCCCGCCCGAGCCGCTCCGCTCGTTCGAGGACGCGCTCTGTGCACCGTGCCGGGCAGGGCTCCGCCCGATCGCCCGCGGCTGCCGCGGCTGCGGCCGCGACCTCGGGCCGCACGCGGCGCCGCGACCGCGCTGCGCGGCTTGCCGCCGCGCGCCGCGGCGCGCGCTCGCGACCACCACGGCGCTCCTCCGCTACCGCGGGCCGGCGCGCGCGCTGCTTCGCCGGCTGAAGTATCACGGCTGCGAGGAGCTGGCCGCGCCGCTCGGCGAGCAGCTCGCCCGGGCGTTCGAGGCGGCCGCGCCGGAGGCGACCGCCGACCCCGCGCTGGTCGTGGTGCCCATTCCGCTCCACCCCTGGCGCCGCTGGCGGCGCGGCTTCAACCAGGCGGAGGCGATCGCGCGCGGCGTGGCGCGCGCCCTCGAGCGTCCGGTGGCCGAGCCGCTGCGGCGTGAGCGGGCCACGCGCCCGCTGTACGGGGTGCGGCGCGAGGCCAGGGCCTCGGTCGTGGAGCACGCGTTCGCCCTCGCCCGGGGCGGGCGCGACGTCGTGGCGGGCCGGCCGGTCGCGCTGGTCGACGACATCCGCACCTCGGGCGCCACCCTCCAGGCGGCCGCGGCCGTGCTCCGCGCCGCGGGCGCCCGCGAGGTCCACGGGCTGGCGGTGGCGCGGTAGGGGAGGCGGGGTTGCTACGAACTGCGAAGCGAAGGTGGAACAGAGAATATCAACAGCGAATATCAACAGGAATGCCAGATTGGCTGTCGCCAGTCGAAGCCGCCTCGCGGAGCTCGAGGAGATCGGCGCGCGCATGTCAAGGAGGTGCGACGAGCGACAGCCATTCTGGCATTGCCGTTGTTGTTCGCTGTTGATATTCCGTGTTGTCTTCGTTCCTCGCCGAGCGCTCCCCACGAGGAGCCTTACAATCCCCCCCGTGACCCTCGACCCCAGCGGCGCGGTGAACTGCCCGACCTGCGGGCTCGGCCTCCCCGCCAGCCTGAGCTACTGTCCACGCTGCCGGGCGGTCGCCGAGGGGCGGACGTACGACCCGGGCGAGCTCGATCGCCACGAGCGCTCGTACGTGCTCTCGCTGGTGCTGCTCTCGCTCGGCGCGCTGGCGGTACCGCGCCTGCTCAAGAGCCCCGCCTTCGGCCCGGGCCAGAAGGCGGCGCTGGCGCTGCTCGGCGTGGCCCAGACCGCGGCGGCGCTGGCGCTGGCCTGGGGCTTCTTCGGGGTGTGGCTGCCGCGCACGCTCGCGGCGGCGTTGGGGGGCTGAGTGCTCCGCTTCGCCTACAACACCAACGGCATGCAGGCCCACCGCCTGGAGGACGCGCTCGCGCTCCTGGGCGAGGACGGCTACCACGGCGTGGCCCTCACGCTGGACCACATGCACCTCGACCCGCTCGCGGCCGGCCCGGGCGAGGTCGCGGCCGTGCGGCGGCTGCTCCGGCAGCACCGCCTCGCGTGCGGCGTCGAGACGGGGGCGCGCTTCCTGCTCGATCCGCGCCGCAAGCACCGCCCTGGCCTGGCCGACGCCGACCCGCTCGGGCGCATGCGACGGGTCGACCTGCTGCTGCGCTCGCTCGAGGTCGCCGCCGGGCTCGGGGCCGAGGTGCTCAACCTGGCGGCGGGGCCCCGCGATCCCGCGCAGGACCCGGCGGACGCGCACCGGTTCTTGGTGGAGGGCCTGCGCGAGGTGCTCGCTCGGGCCGAGGCGCTCGGCGTCCCGGTGGCGCTCGAGCCCGAGCCCGGCCACTGGGTCGAGACGCTGGCCGAGTGGGCCGCCCTCGCGCGCGAGCTGCCGGCGCTGGGGCTGACGCTCGACGTGGGTCACGTCTCGGTGAGCGCGCCCGAGGGCACGCCGGCCGAGGCGATCCGCGCGTTCGGCTCCTCGCTGCGGCTGGTGCACCTCGAGGACGCGCCGCGCGGCCGGCACGAGCACCTCCCGCTCGGCGAGGGCGACCTCGACCTCGAGGAGACCCTGCGGGCCCTGCGCGAGGTGCGGTTCGAGGGGCTGTGCGCGGTGGAGCTCTCGCGCCACTCGCACGCGGCGCACGAGCTGCCAGCCGCGACGCTGGCGCGCCTGCGCCAGGCGAGCGGGGGGTAGTCGGGATCGGGCGAGGGCCGAGTGCGATGCGTGTAGACGACAAGAGCCCACTGGGGAAATATGAAATATAAACAGGGAATTGGAAATTAGAAATTGCTCTCGCTTGGCGTGGCCGCCTCGGCGACAGCGGTTCTGGCATTCCGAATTTCTCATTCCTAATCTCCCGTTTCCCGTTCACTGTTGATATTCCATATCTCCTCTGTCGGCCGACCTGAGAACCGAGCTCCTCCACCGAGTGCGGTAGATCGGCCCCAGTTGGAGGTCTGACCGACTCCAACCAGAGTCCGGCTCCGACGCCGCGTTCCCCCGGCGTGTAACCCTGCGCGGGCGCGCTTATCATGCCCCCGCTTCGCGGCCGTCAGCCCGGGAGGGACGCGTGGGGCTCGCCTCGATCCCAAGCCGAATCCGCAGCCTGCAGCGGCTCCCGCAGATACTGACCGTGCTGTTCAAGTACGGCTTCGGCGACGTCGTCTCGCGGGTAGGGATCGACACGGCGGTCCACCAGCTCAAGAGCGCGATCTTCCACGACGTCGACCCGCGGTTCGTGGCGCTGCGCACGGAGGAGCGGATCCGGCGGGCGCTCGAGGAGCTGGGCCCGACGTTCGTGAAGCTCGGGCAGGTCATGGCGACGCGCCCCGACCTGATCCCGATGAGCCTGGTGACCGAGCTGCGCAAGCTGCAGGACAAGGTCACCCCGTTCGAGTCCGAGGCGGTCCGGCGCACGATCGAGGAGGAGCTGGGCAAGCCGGCGGGCGAGCTGTTCGCCGAGCTCGACGCGGAGCCGCTCGCGGCCGCCTCGATCGGGCAGGTGCACCGGGCCACGCTGCGCGACGGGCGCAAGGTGATCCTCAAGGTCCAGCGCCCCAACCTCGAGCGGATCATCGAGACGGACCTCGACATCCTCACGTTCCTGGCCGAGCTGGCCGAGGAGCGCGTCCCCGAGCTGCGGCGCTACAACCCCGTCGGGCTGGTGAGCGAGTTCCGCCACTCCATCTCCAAGGAGATCGACTTCGAGACCGAGGCGTACCACACCCGGCGGTTCGCGGCCAACTTCAAGGACGACCCCGACGTCTACGTGCCCGCCGTCCACGACGAGCTGACCACCTCGCGCGTGCTGTGCGAGGAGTTCATCGAGGGCACGCCGCTCAACCACCCCAAGCTGCTCGAGCTCGGGCTCGACCTGCCCAAGGTCGCCCGCACCGGAATCCGGGTCGCCCTCGAGCAGGCGCTCGTCCACGGGTTCTTCCACGCCGACCCGCACCCCGGGAACATCTTCGTGCTGCCGGGCAGCCGGCTGTGCCTGATCGACTACGGGATGATGGGCACGCTCGACCAGGAGCGGATCGACGAGCTGCTCACGTTCCTGGTCGCGATCCTGACCCGCGACCTCGACAAGCTGATCCGCCTGTTCCACCGCCTGGAGCTGATCGGCGAGGAGGTCGACGTGCGCGGCCTGCGCCGCGAGGTCGACGACCTGATCTGCCGGTTCCAGTCGGTCGAGCTGGCGCGGATCGACATCGGCAAGTTCCTCAACCAGGTGTTCGACGTCATCACCAAGCACGAGGTCCAGCTCCCCTCGGACCTGCTGCTGGTCGCCAAGGCCCTGGCCACGATCGAGGGCGTCGGCCGGCAGATCTACCCGGAGCTGAACACGGTCGAGGAGATCCGCCCGATCATCCTCAAGATCTACCTCGGGCGGATGACCGACCCGGGCTATCACTCGCGCGCCCCCCGCCGCGCCACGTTCGAGCTGATCTCGCTGCTGGAGACGGGGCCGCGCGACCTGCGCCTCGCCCTGCGCAAGGCGCGGCGCGGCGAGCTGCAGGCGCGGCTGCACCTCGAGAACCTCGACCAGGCCAGCCGCTCGCAAGCTCAGGCGACCAACCGGCTGGCGCTCTCGATCCTCACGGGCTCGCTCGTGCTCGCCGCCGCGTACCTGTTCACCCGCACCGACCTGACGCCCTGGATCGGCGACTTCCCGCTGAACGCGCTCCTCGGCGTGCTCGGGCTGGGGCTGGCCACGCTCTACGGCGGCGTGCTCCTGGTGGGCTTCCTCCGCTCGGGGGCGTTCTGATGTCCGCGCCGGCGAACGAGGAGGCCGGGTCCCGGCCCGCCGCCGACGAGCGCCCGGGGACCGAGCGCTACTCCACCGCGCGGGTCTCGCGCGACGGCCTGGCCGCGGCGCTCCGCGCGCCGCTGTTGCGCACGCTCCTGCGCGTGCCGCTCAAGAAGGTCGCGATCTGGGGCTCGTTCCTCGGCACCCTGTTCTTGCTGCGCGACTACTTCGGGCTGATCTTCCTCACGTTCGTGATCTCCTACATCGCGACCAGCCTGGTCGACCGCGTCGCGCCCTCGTTCAGCTCGCGCAAGGTCCCCGTCCTGCTCGTGTTCGCGGCGATCGTGGCCGCGATCACGGGGGTCGGCTTCGCGACGGTGCCCCGCGCGATCCGCCAGGGCCGGGCGCAGCTCGAGAAGCTCGAGCGGCTGTCGACGATCCAGGACCCGCAGGAGTACGTCGAGGAGCGGCTGATCGCCATGACCGCGGACACGCCCATCCTGCGCGAGCTCGCCGAGCGGCTCGGCGACCCGGCGTTTCGCAAGCTCGCGGCCGACTACCTGGCCGACTTCGGCAAGAACTACGTGGCCCAGGGGCTGAAGGGGGTCCTGCAAGGGATCGGGAAGGCCGGCGTGTACCTGTTCGCCGCGCTGGTGTTCTCGTTCATGATCGTGTGGGACATGCCCCGGATCGCCCGCGGGGTGCAGGCGCTCGAGCACTCGCGGCTCGGCGACGTGTGGGTCGAGGTGGCGCCCTCGATCGCGGGCTTCTTCGAGCTGCTCGGGCGGGCCTTCGAGGCCCAGACCATGATCGCCCTGATCAACACCGCGCTGACCGCGGTCGGCATGCTCGCGCTCGGCGTGCACGGGATCGGGTTCCTCAGCCTGATCGTGTTCGGGTGCTCGTTCGTCCCGATCGTGGGGGTGTTCATCTCGACAATCCCGATCTGCCTGGTCGCGCTGCAGCAGGACGGCGGCAGCCTCGGGCTGGCGCTGGGGGTGGTCATCATGGTGACGGTGGTGCACCTGATCGAGGCCTACGTCCTCAACCCCAGGATCTACGGCTACCACATGAAGCTGCACCCGCTGGCGGTGCTGATCGTGCTCTACCTCGGCCAGAACCTGTTCGGCGTGTGGGGCCTGATCGTGGGCGTCCCCCTCGCGACGTACGTGTGGCGCTACCTGATCCTCGGCCAGCCCGCGGAGACGACGCCCGCGGTCGCGCCCGCCGCGGCGGCCCCCGCGCCCGCGGGAGACGTGGCCGCGCCGGGCCTCCAGACCGACGGCTGAGAGCTCAGCCTGGCCCGCGGCCTGGTGGCTCCTGATCCTCGTTCGGGGCCAGCCTGGTCCCGTCGCCGTCGCCTCACCTCGGTGAGAGGGCTGACCCCCGCTGCTGAATCCGGTCTTCGAGGCCGTAGGCCCGCAGCTTGTTGTAGAGGGTGGCGCGGTTGATCCCGAGCAGCTTCGCCGCCTGGGTCTTGCGCCCCCTCGCCGCCGCCAGGGCGCGCTCGACCAGGAGGCGCTCGGCGGTCTCGAGGCGCAGGTCGGGCACCTCGAGCCGCTCGGTGGCCCCGGGCAGCGCGAAGTGCTCGGCGCTGATCGGCCCGCCGCCGGCCAGCTCGAGGGCGCGGTCGAGGACGGTCGCCAGCTCGCGCACGTTCCCGGGCCAGGCGTACGCGCTCAGCGCGCTCAGCGCCGCCGGGTCGACGCCACCGCACGGCAAGCCGAGCTCGAGCGCGCGGCGCTTGAGCAGGTGCCAGGCGAGCGCCGGCACGTCCGCCGCGCGGGTGCGCAGCGGCGAGAGCGCGATCGTGCGGGCGGGCGCGTCGAACGGCGCCAACACCGCCGGGCCGCCGCCACGAGCGGGGCCACGGCTCGCGATCAGCGCGCAGCTCG
Organism: uncultured Planctomycetota bacterium; assembly: GCA_964569055.1. Lineage (GTDB taxonomy): Bacteria > Planctomycetota > J058 > J058 > J058 > JAWLGW01. The sequence goes on from CAZMSZ010000002.1 coordinate 38,698, forward strand.
CGCCGCGCTCGAGCAGGCCCGCCGCGAGCAAGGGGCACAGGTCCTGGGGGACGTGGTCGATGTCGGCCAGGTAGAGCGTCCCGCCCGCCGCACGCTCGAGCGCGCCCGGGCGGCCGGGGCCCGACCCGAACAGCTCCGCCCGGAGCAGGGGCGCGGCCAGGCGGGCGCAGGCGACCTCGACGAAGGCGCCGCCAGGGCGCGGCCCCAGGAGGTGGGCGGCGCGCGCGGCGAGGTGCCGCCCCGTCCCGTCCTCGCCGATCACCAGCAGCGGGCCCTCGCCCTCCAGCGCGCTCGGGAGCGGGGCGCCCACCGCGTCGACGCCGAGCCCGAGCCGGACCAGGTCGAGCGCCAGCCCCCGCTCGTTGGGCGGCGCCTGCAGGGCCGCGGCCAACAGCGCGAGCTGGCCCTTGCCGAACGGCTTGTCCAAGAACGCCTGCACCCCCCAGGCGTGGGCCGCCCGCGCGGCGGCGACGTCCGCGCGGTCGCACAGCAGCGCCGCGCGGACCTCGCCGGGAGGCAGGTGGCGCAGCACGGCGGTGACTCGCGCGGCGGCGGTCGAGCCCTGCTCGCCCGGTCGCGCGGCGAGGTCCGCGTCGAGGACGAGCAGATCGGGCACCCAGGCCCGCAGCCGGCCGGCCAGCTCGCCGGCGGTCGTGGTCACGAGCACCCGCACCCGCGCGCCAGCGAGCTCGCGCTCGAGCACCGCGGCCAGCGGCCGGGCCGCCGCCACCAGCACCGTTCGTCGCTCGTCCATGCGCCGCCCCCCGAGGAGGCCTGGCACACGCCGTGCCTGTCGCAAGCGCCGTAGGGTCGTCCCCGACCCCGTCGAGTTCCGCGACGAGTGTCGCAGTCCTCGACGCTTCAAGGAGACCGACAGCGGCCTCAACGCGACTGCCCGCGTGAAGCGATCGAGCTCCCTGCCCTTGTCCTTGCCCTTGCCCGCCCTCGCCAGAGGCGGTCCTGCCAACCAGCGGCAGCCGAGAGCCTCAGCCGAGCCAGCGGCTCCGCACCAGCCAAATCACGAGCAGCACGAGCGCGATCAGGGGAATGAGCCCGAGCAGCCCGCCCACGGCGGCCAGGCCGAGGTGGACCGCCTTGCGCCCACCCGCCCCGATCCGTCGCGACACCTCTCCGCGCGCGCCGAAGGCCCGCCCGGCGGCGTCGAGGGGGTGCAGCGCGCCAGCGCGACCGGGGGGCGCGGCGAGGAACCGCGCGACCTCGAGGGTGTGCAGGTCGCCCACCACGAGCGCCAGCTCGCGCAGGCCGCGCCGCTCGGCGAAGCCGCGGGCGAAGCCCGCCATGAACAGGGAGCGGGGCACGATCGCGAACGGGAACCGCCACGCGGCCAGCCACCCGGCCGCGTCCCAGCCGGTCAGCTCGTAGTCGATCTGCAGGCGCGAGGGGAGGGGCGGGTGCTCCTCGAGCCCGCGGCGGGTCTCGGGGTCGACGGCGTGGTAGCGCGCGCTGAAGTCGAACCCGTCGGGGTCTCCGCCGCCGCCGCCCACCCGGAGCCCCTCGAGCACCAAGGTCCAGAGCTGAGCCGGGAAGGTGAAGCCGACGTACAGCCCGAGCCGCAGCGAGCCCAGGGCGCCGAGCACCCAGAAGTCCGGAATGTCCGCCGACCGGCCGCGCGAGGGATAGAACCACGAGAGGCCGTTCTCGAACACCACGGGGTCGAGCGCCTCGAGGGACCGGTCGACGAACGCCTTGTAGCCGCGGTCACCGCCGCCGACCATGCCGTGCACCACGCCGTAGATCGCGTAGCGGACGCCGTCCGCCTCGCACACCACCGGCTCGAGGGCGGCGGGCTCCTCGGTGACCGCGCGGGCGCGGGCCAGCGCCTCGCGCCGCCAGTCCGCCTGCGCCCGCTCGAGCACGGCCTCGTCGTCCCCCTCGCAGCCCCGGGAGCGGTACAGCGCCAGCAGCGCGGCGATCGACTCCAGCCCCACGAGCTCGTCGTGGCTGGCGAGGGGCGCCTGACCGGGGGTCGCGCGGTCGCTCACGGGCTCGAGCTCCGCCGCAGCAAGATCCACACGAACGTGGGACAGCCGACCGCGTAGGTGATCACGTTGATCGGGAGGGTCGTCGGGTAGAGCGCGGTGCGCGCCACGAGGTCGCAGGCGACGAGGAACGCCCCTCCGGCGCAGGCCGCGCAGGGGAGGAGCAGGCGCGGGTCGGGGCCGACCAGGCGGCGCACGGCGTGGGGCACGATCAGCCCCACGAACCCGACCGGCCCCGCGAACGCGACCACGCCGGCCGTGACGACGCTCGCGCCCACGAACACCCGCCGCCGGACGCGCGCCGGGTCGACCCCCAGGCCGAGCGCGCTCTCGTCGTCGAGGGCCGCCACGTCGAGGTGGCGCGCGACCGACAGCACCACCGCCGAGCCCAGCGCGATCAGCACGGCCGCGGCGCCGACCCGCGACCAGCCGACGACCTCGAGGCCGCCCATGGACCAGCGCACGATCGCGGCCAGGTCGATCGCGCTCCCCTCCAGGCTGAGGTAGTGCAGCAAGGTCACGATCGCCCCGCCGAGCAGCGCCACGGCGACCCCGGTGAGCAGCAGCGTCTCGGCGGCGTGCCCGCGCCAGGAGGCGAGCGCATACACCAGCCCCGCCGTGGCGCCCGCGCCGGCCAGCGCGCCGAGGGACACGGCCGAGAGCCCGAGCGCGCCGCTCCAGGCGAGGCCGCTCTGGACGACGGCCACCGCGCCCACGGCCCCGCCGCTCGCGATCCCCAGGGTGTAGGGGCTGGCGAGCGGGTTCTTGAGGGTGGCCTGGAGGGCCACCCCGCTCAGCGCCAGGCCGAACCCAGCCAGGGCGCCGAAGGCGGCGCGGGGGCGGTAGAGCTCGACCAGGGCCACGCGCGCGGCCTCACCGGTGAGGGAGGCGCCCGACACGTGCGGCGCCACCGCCACCGCCAGCGCGAGCAGGCCCGCGCACAGCGCGAGCGCGAGCGGCGGGGCGAGCCGGGCGGCGCTCACGCGGCCGCCTCCGGCGCGCGCCGGCGCCGGCGCGGGACGGCGAACGGCGCGCCGCCGTCCTCGCCCAGCAGGGCGTCGACCGCGAAGGCGGCGGCCAGGGTCTCCTCGGTGATGACCGAGCGCGGCGGGCCGTCGGCGACGACCCGCCCGCCCGCCAACACGACCAGCCGGTCCGCGCGGCGCGCGGCGGCGTTGAGGTCGTGGGTGGCGACGACCACCGTGCGCCCCTCGCGGGCGAGCGCCGCCAGCAGCTCGAGCAGGTCGAGGGCGTGGGCGAGGTCCTGCGCGCTGGTCGGCTCGTCGAGGAGCAGCACCGGCGCGTCCTGGCAGAGCGTGCGCGCCAGCAGGACGCGCTGGCGCTCGCCGCTCGACAGCGCGTCGCAGGGGCGCGCCGCGAACCCGCCGGCGTCCACGCGCGCGAGCGCGTGCCGCGCGCGCGCCGAGTCCTCGGGCCGCTCGAGCCACAGCCCGCGCCCGAAGGGGTGCCGGCCCATGAGCACCACCTCGAGCGCGGTGTAGTCGGGCGGGACGGCCGCCCGCGCGGGCAAGAACGCGACCTCGCGGGCCAGCGCCTCGCGCGCGAGCCGGGCGGGGTCGCGCTCGCCGAGGCGCACCTCGCCGCCGGTCGGGCGGGCCAGCCCGCCGAGCAGGCGGAGGAGGGTGCTCTTGCCGCTCCCGTTGGGCCCGAGCAGGCAGGTCAGCGTCCCCGGCTCGAGCCGCAGGTCCACCCCGCGCAGGGCCGGCGCGCCGCCCGGGTAGCTGAACGCCAGCTCGCGCACCTCGAGCGGCACCCTCTCGTTCACGGGCCCCGCTCCCGCGCGAGCACGGCCTGGAGCTTGGCGAGCAGCACGTCCAGCCGCGGGCCCGGCACCAACACCTCCTCGCCCGCCACGAACGCGATCCGGCCGGCCGCGACCGCCGGCACGCTCGTCAGCGGGGCCCAGTCGGCGCGCAGGAGCGCGGCGGCCCCCGCGTCGACCGGCTCGACGTGCAGCTCGATGATCAGGTCGGGGGCGCGCTCGAGCACCAGCTCCTTGGGGAGGGTGGGGTAGCGGCGTCCCACGAGGTCGCCCAGGCAGTTGCGCCCGCCCGCCGCCTCGAGGGCCTCGGAGATGAACGTGTCCGGCCCCGCGGCCGAGACGGTGCCGAGCTCGCCGGGGCGGTGGTGCAGCACCAGCAGCACGTCGGGCGGCTCGGCGGGGGCGGCCGCCCGGGCCGCGGTCAGGGCGCGCTCGAGCCGGGCCACCTCCCGCGCCGCGGCGCGCTCGCGCCCGAGCAGGGCGCCCAGCCGGCCGAGCGCGGTGAACAGGTCGCTCAGCGTCTCGACCTCGAATCGCTCGACCGAGAAGCCGCGGCGCGCGGCGAGCTGCTCCACCAGCTCGCTCCGCCCCTGCACCAGCACGAGGTCGGGGGCGAGCGCGCCGATCACCTCGAGGTTGGGGTCGAGGATCCCGCCGACGTCGGGGAGCCCGCGCAGCTCGGGCGGGTAGACGCACCAGCGCGAGACGCCCACGAGGTGCTCGCGCCCGTCGATCGCGCAGATCATCTCGGCCAGCGCGGGGGCGGCGGTGACGACCCGCGGCGTGGCGCCGGCGCGGTTGGGAGCGGCCGCCCCCCCGGCGGTGGGGACCGGCCGCTCGCCGGGGCAGCCGACGAGGAGCGCGGCCAAGGCGAGGGCGGCCCAGCGGAGGCGGCTCGGCTGCGCGGTCACTGACCCGGGCTCACGAGCTTCTCGGCCTGCGCGCGCGCCTCGGGCAGCGTGAACACGATCACCTTGTCCATGGGGTTGATCACGCTGTCGCCGGTCGCCACCTCGACTCGCCCGTTGTCGTCCTGGTGGATGATCGCGCCGACGAGCACCCCGCGCGGCACCGCCACCTCCCGCAGCGGACGGCCCACGATCGGGGCGCGGCGCGTGGCGAGCAGCTCGAGCGCCTCGGCGTCGCCCTCCATGCGCGCCACCGAGAGGACGCGCGCCCCGCGCACGTGGCTGAGGAACTCCGAGACCGTGAGCATCTTGGGCTCGATCACCACGTCGATCCCGGTCGACTCGAGCAGGGCCACGTTCGCCGCGCGGCGGGTGACCGCGATGATCTTGCGCGCCCCGTTGCGGCGGGCCAGCAGCGCGGCCATGAGGTTCTGCTCCTCGTCCTCGGCGGCGGCCACGAACAGGTCGCACGAGCGGACGTCGTACTCCATGAGCAGGTCCAGCTCCCCCGGCGAGCCGTGCACGACCAGGGCCTGCTCGAGCGCGAGCGCCGCGGCGTTGGCGCGCTGGACGTCGGGCTCGAACACCACCACGCTCGGGACCATCTCCTCGATCCGGTCCGCGATGGCGAGGCCCAGGCGGCCGGCGTCGAACACGAACGCGCGCTCGACCGAGAGCCGACGCCGCTCCACGAGCGTCAAGAAGGGCTGCAGCGTGTCACGCGCCATGACCACGTGGATCCGGTCGCCGGCGCGGACCTCGTCGTCGCCGCCCGGGAGCAGGATCGCGCCGTTGCGGATGACCGAGACGATCACGAAGGGGTGCGGCTCGGGCAGCAGCGAGCGGACCTCCTTCAGCTTGCGGCCGGCGAGGCGCACGCCGGGGTGGATGTTGAACGTGTGGAGCCGGATCGCACCTCCCGCCATCTCGTGGGCGTCCGTGGCCCCGGGGGCGGTGATGATCTGGGCGATGTGCTCGACCACCAGCCCCTCGGGGTTGATCACCCGGTCGATCGCGAGCTTGCCCCGGATCAGCTCGAGGAAGTGCGGCTCGGAGTAGTCCTCGTTGCGGACGCGGGCCAGCTTGTTCTTGACGCCCATCGTCTCGCACAGCAGGCAAATGAACATGTTGAGGTGGTCGGAGTCGGTCACGGCCACGACCATCTCCGCCTGCCGGACGCCGGCCTCCTCCAGGATGCGGGGGCTGCCGCCGTCGCCCTGGATCGCGAACACGTCGAGGCGTTCGGCGAGGGCGCGCACGACCTCCCCGTTCTGGTCGACGATGGTGATGTCGTGGTCCTCGGCCGCCAGCGCCTCGGCGAGGTTCTGGCCGACGACGCCGCCGCCTACGATCACGATCCGCATGGCGTCAGGATAACGCGGACCAGAGCGCGAGAAGGAGGGTGGGGACGCCCGCTGGTTGGACCCGGCGCCACCCAACGACGTCGCGCGGCGCTACCGCAGCGCGTCCACCTCGGCCGGGACCTCGACGACGACCCGCAGCCCGATCGTCGCGCTGCGGTAGTCGCGCTCGGGCGCGCCGTCGCGCGCGGCGCAGCGGGCGTCGGTGAGGGGCCAGCGGTAGGAGCCGCCGCGGATCGCGCGGCGGCCGTCGGGCAAGGAGACGCCCCGCGGCGCGCCGGGGTAGGGACGGAACGGGTCGGCGGTCCACTCGGCCACGTTCCCGCCGAGGTCGAGCACGCCGTAGGGGCTGCGGTCGTCTCCGTGCACGCCGGCGGGCGCCGTCGGGACGACGCGGAGGCGGTTTGGGGCCACGTGGATGTGCGCGCGGACGTGCGCGCGCTCCCCCCAGGGGAAGCGCCGCCCGTCGGCGCCCCGGGCGGCCTTCTCCCACTCCGCCTCGGTGGGGAGCCGCCCGCCGCGCCAGGCGGCGAACGCGCTGGCCTCGGCCCACGAGACGTGCGTGACCGGGTGGTCGGCGATGCGCGGGTCGTACGTCCGGCGCTCCGCCCCGTCTTGCCCGCGCTCCGCGCGGTCCCAGTGCGGCGGGGCCGCGACCTCGCCCGTGGCCACGAAGCGGGCGTAGGCGGCGTTGGTCACCTCGAGCCGGTCGATGAAGTAGCCGGGGAGCGCCACCTCCCGCTGCGGCTGCTCGCGCGGGCGCGCGTCGGGCGCGTCGGGGCGGCTGCCCATCAGGAACGGGCCGGGCGGCACGTAGACCATGCCGCGGACGCGCCGCGCCAGCGCCAGGAGCGCGGCCGTGCGCGGGTCGGGCCGCTCGCGCTCGAGCGCCTCGAGCGCGGCGCACGCCTCATCGGCGCGCGAGCCGCGCAACGCCTCGAGCGCGGCGGCGCGCCGGCGGGCGCGCTCCTCCCGCTCCTGCTCCTCGGCGAGGCTGGCGGCGCAGCGGGCGACGGCGCGCTCCAGCCGCTCGCGCGCGGCCGGCGGGGCCTCGGCCAGGGCGGCTCGATAGGCGGCCAGCGCCTCCGCCATGGCGCCGCGCTCCTCGAGCGCGCGCGCGCGCTGCTCGGCGCCCGCGGCGCCGCGACGGCGCTCCACGCGCTCGAGCGCGGCCAGCACCTCGGGGGCGTTCGGCCGGAGCCGGCGCGCCTCCTCGAGCGCGGCCGCCGCGCCGGCGAGGTCGCCCCGGTCCAGGCGGACGCGCCCGTCGCGGAGGGCGCGCAGGAAGGCCAGCTGCTCGAGCTTGGCCTGCGTGCCCGGGTCCTCGCGGAACAGCTCGGTCAGCTGCTTGGCCGCGGCGACGAACCGGGCCTCGTCGGCGGGCTCGAGGCTGGCGCGCGCCTGCGCGAACGCGCGGTCGAGGGCGCTCACGCAGACCGACCGGATCGCGTCGAGCCGGCTGCGCGTGGCGGAGCCCGGGTCCCCCAGCTCGAGGGCGCGCCGGTAGTCGGCCACGGCCTCGGCCAGGGCGCCGGCCGCCTCGGCTCGCTCCGCCGCGAGCACGTAGCCCATGCGGCGCGCCTCCTTCAGCAGCTCAGCGTGCTGCTCGCGCGCCCGCGGCGGGACCTCGGCCGCCCGCCGCTCCAGCAGCCCTCGCGCCTCGGCCGCCTCCCCCGCCGCGAGCAGCGCGCCCGCCTCGGCGCGGAGCAGCCCCCAGCGCACGCGCTCGGCGAGCTCGAGGCGCAGCCCGGGCTCGACCCCGACCCCGCCCAGGCCGTCGAGGCGCTCGCTGGCCGCCAGGAACAGCTCGCGCTGGCGGGCCGGCGCGGCCGCGTTCTCGGCGTCGGTGATCGCGCCGCGCAGCTCGTCGAGCTGCTGGCGGTTGCGGAGCGTGGCCACCCCGAGCGCGGCGCCCACGCCGCCGGCCGCGAGGAGCAGCAGGCCCGCCGCCCCGAGCGCCAGCCGGGTGCGGAGGCGCTTGCGGGCCACGTAGTCGGCCGGTCGAAACGCGGCCTCCTCCAGCTCGATCCGGTCGAGGATGAAGCTGGCGCTGGTCGAGCCGTCGGGGGGCTCGTCGCCGTTCCAGCCGGCCTGGTGGACGTCGCTCTCGAGCATCGCCTCGTCGCTCGACAGCCCGATCGCCACGGCGCTGGCGAGCAGTCGGTCGCTGGGCTCAGCGCTCTCCTCGAGGTCCTCGAGCACCTGCTCGAGGCTGCGCGAGCGCGCGAAGGGGGAGCCGCGGGCGGCGGCCGCCGCGGACGCCTCACGCAGCTCGCGCGGCAGCGCGGCCGCCGGGAGCTCCTGCGTGTCGTGGAGGGGGATCGTCGGCGGCGCGGGCTCGCGCGGCGGCGGCTCGCGCACGTCCGCGCTCGACAGCCCGAGGGGCTGGCGGGAGGCGACGAACGAGGCGGGCGGGTCGGCGTCGCGAGCGCTCGACAGGCCGAGGAGGCCGCTCGAGGTCGCGAACAGCGGCGGCTCGGCCGCGCCCCGAGGTTGCGCCGAGGGCGGAGGGGTCGGCGCGCTGAACCGCGCGCTGCCGCTCGCGAACGCCTCGTCGCCGTAGGCCTTGATCCGGCTGATCACCTCGGACACCACGCTCCGGTGCCGCTCGGCGTCGAGCTGGCCCGACGCGAGGAGCAGCGCGCCGAGCCGGACCCGATAGCGCGCGCTCCGCTGGCGGGTGCGCGCCTCCTCGAGCGCGGCGGGGGTGATCCAGCCGCGGGTCACGAGCACGTCGGCGTAGAGGGCGTCGAGCCGCATCACCTGGCTCGCGGCCATGGCCTCACGCACGCGCTCGACCTGCCGCTCGTCGAGCAGCCCGAGCTCGAGCAGGAGGGCGGGCGCCGGGACGCCGCGTCGCGCGGCCTCGAGCGCCACGCGCCGGCCGTCGTCCTCCGTGACCAGCCCGTTCTTCATGGCGATCAGGAGGAAGAAGCGATCGTCGAGCGCGAGCGACGCCGAGTCCTGCATGGGGCTTGCAGCCGACCTCCGGCGGCCGGGCTCACGATATCAGGAATGCTCGCCGCGGCGCTCGGCGGGCTCCTCCGCGCGCAGGCCCTGTCTCGAAGCTCGGAGCGCGCTTCGAGACAGCGCCTATTCGAGGGTCGCGAGGCGCGCCCGGATCTCGAGCGACCCGCCGTGGGCGGCGGCGACGTCCCCGTAGGCCTCGGCCAGGGCGCGCTCGAGGTCACGCCGGGCAGCCTCCTCCAGCGGGTCGTCGCTCGCCGCCGCGCCCAGCACGCCGACCACTTGGATCGGGACGGCGCGCTGCCGCTGAAGGGAGCGCACCCGCGCCGCGAGGATCGCCGGGTCCCGGTCGCCGAGGCCGCGCGCGGGCGGACCCGAGACGAGCAGGTAGATCTCCTCGATCGCGGGGTCCGCCAGCGCGCGCTCGAGCGCCCAGCCCACGTCGCGCGCGCCGCTGGGGCGCTGACGCGCGACGAACGTCGCCGCGTCGTCGCCGCCCGCCTCGGGGAGGGTGGCGGCGCGCGCCCAGCTCCGGTTGGCGGTGGTGAGCACGTTCACCCGCACCTCGTCGCGGGCGGCGGCGGCGAGCGCGCGGCGCAGCTCGCGCTGGGCCGCGTCCAGCCGGCTCACGGGCGGCAGCGGGGGCTCGGGGGGCACCGTGGCCGGCCGCTGGAACGGCGCCGCCATCTCGCGGTCGGTGTCGAGGACGAACGCCACACCGCTGGCGACGAACCGCTCGGGGAGCAGCGCCGCGCTCCCGACCTCGAGCCCCTCCGTCGACGGGGCGGGGGCGCCCGTCGCCTTGGCGACAGCCTGACCCGCGGCGAGCGCGGCCAGGCCCCGGGCCCCGCGCGCGAGGCGAGGCAGCGTGAGCAGCGGCGCGAGCTCGGCGGGCGGGCGCGCCGCGAGCGCTCGCCACGCGACCCGCGCCGGATCGGGGGCGAGGTCTGCGAGCGCCTTCACCAGGCCGCGGGCGGCCGCTGCGCCGGGGGCCGCCCCCACGGCGCGCAGCAGCGCCAGCTGATGCGTCGGGTCGCGCGCGTCCGCGAGCGCGTCGAGCAGCGCAGCCACGACCGCCGGGTCGCCGTTGCGGGCGAAGCCGGCGGCCGCCGCGTCGGCCAGCGCCGGCTCGCCGGCGAGGAGCTCCACCACCAGCGGGGCGGCGTGCCGGGCGTCCGGGCAGGCCGCGACCCGCTCCACCAGGGCCGCCGCGCCCGGTCCGCCCTCGCGCAGGGCGTCGCGCAGCGTCCGCTCGACCCGGCGCGCGTCCCGGCGCGAGAGCGGCGCGCCGAGGTCGAGGTCCGCGGGGAGCGGGTCGGCCGGCGGCGGGGGCTCCTCGACGGGCGGCGGGGAGGGACGGGCCAGCGCGAGGCGGGTCACGCGCCCTCCGCCCGCCAGCGCGAGCTCGGCGGCCAAGGTGTCGAGCGCGTGCGCGGCCTGCGCCGCGGCGACGCGGGCGCGTTCGCTGCGCGCCGGCGGGGGCGCCAGCGCGAGCTGGAGCACGTGCAGCACGACGCCGCGCCGCCACAGCGACGCCCGCGCGGCCTCGATCGTCTCGGCGAACGGCTCGCCGCGCGCGGTGGTCGGCGGCCCGGCCAGCACCAGGAACACCACCTGCGGGAGCGGGGTCAGCGCCAGGGCGGCGTCGAGCGCGCCAGCGAGGTCGCGGCGGCCGTCGCGGCCGGACGGCCGCTGCGCGAGCCACACGCGCGCCTCGTCCCGCCGGCCCGCCGCGGCGTAGTCGCTGGTGAACCACCGCGAGCGACCCGCGAACCGCGCCAGCGCGAAACGGGTCTCGGCGCCGAGGCCGCGCAGCGCCTCGCCCACGAGCCGACCGGCGAGGGCCAGCGCCGAGGTGCGCGGCTGCGCCGCCGCCGCGTCGTCCGCGGGGGGCGGCGCGAGCGGGTCCTCGAACGCCTCGACCGAGGCGGCCTCGCTGCCGTCGAGCAGGAACACCACCCGATCGAGGTGACCGAGGTGATCGGGCAGGCCCGTCCGCGCGTCGAACGCGGGCGGCGGGAAGCCCTCGGGCCGCGCCCCCGTCGCGCCCTCGAGCGCGTCGGCCGCGGCCCAGCGCGCGGCGCGCGAGTCGTCGTCCAGGAGGCGCCGCAGGGCGCTCGCCGCGCTCGCCGCCGCCTGGCCGTGCCGCGCGAGCGCGCGCGCAGCGGCGATCCGGAGCGGCTCATGGCGCGCGCGCAGCGCGCGGATCAGGGCCGCCACGACGCGCTCGCCGCGCACGCCGCCGAGCAGCTGGGCCACCCGCGGGCGGAGCGCCTCGGGCGCCTCCTCGAGCGCACGCACCAGCGCGCGCAGCGCCTCCTCGTCCTGCGCCCGAGCGAGCGCCGTGGTCGCCAGCTCGCCGACCCGCCAGCTCGGGCTGGCGAGCCCGGCCGTGATCAGGTGCGTCACGCCGTGCGCCGGGTCCGCTCGCAGCAGGAGCGCGCTCGCGTCGCCCAGCGCGCGCGCGGCCTCGGCGGTCGCCTCGATTTCGCCGGGCGCCGCCCGCTCCAGCCGCGCGCGCGCCTCGTCGTACTCCGCGCGGGCGGCGCGCCACCCGCGCGGGGCGGCGCTGGCGGGCGTGACCAGGGGCAGGAGGAACGTCGCGCTCGCGAGGAGCAGCGCGTGCGGCGAGCGGAGCATGGCGACCTCCAAGGCGCGCGGATCCTACGCGCCGGTCCGCTGCGCGGGGATCCACGCGTCCGGGCCGGCAGGGCAGGGCAGGGCAGGGCAGGCGTGGCGGCCCGGCCCGGATGACCACGGCGGGCCCGGGCCCGCGGTTCCGCCGCGTCGGCTACTGGCGGGTGAAGGTCACGGTCAGGTTCATGGCCTCGATCGTGACGTCCGAGCCCTTGTTGAACAGCCGGACCAGGACCTGCCCCGTGGCGGGGTCGACGAGGTCGCGGACCAGCGGGTCACGGCGATTCGCCGGCCAGTGGGCGTTGCCGTCGCCGTCGTCGGCCTCGATGTCGGCGAGGTCGCCGAGGGGGATCCACGCCCCGCGCCGGTAGCTGTACGCCTCGAGCACGAGCTGACCGCGGACGCGCGGGCGCGGCTCGAACCGCCAGTCGAGCCGCAGCTGGTCCACCGCGAGCGGGGCATCGCTCGCGCCGGGGAGGTTCCAGGTCCAGATCACGAACCCCTCGCGGCCGGGGATGCCGCCGCTCCCCTGCAGGGCGGGGAAGGTGCCGGTGCCGCCCTGGACCGCCAGGTAGTTGGCGGTGCGCTCACCCGCGGCGCGCGCGGCCACGGCGGGCGGGAGGTTGCTCAAGGTGTGCTTGCCCGGCGCGAGCTCGACGTGGAGCTCGCTGGTGACCACGATCAGCTCGAGGTCCCGCTTCGACAGCTCGCTCAGGTCGACGCCGCCGGGGTCGGCCGTGGCTCGCGCCACGAGCAGGGCGGGCAGCCGCCCGGGCCAGCGCGGCACCCGCGCCAGGCGTCGGGTCAGCGCGTCGGTGATGCGTCGGCGCGGGTCGGCGGCGTAGGGGTCCTGGAGACCGGCGAGCGCGAAGGTGGGCTTCCCATACAGCGGCGGGTACGACCCGCGCGCCGCGCTCAGCAGCGCCTCGGTGAGGTCGAACGGCTCGAGCCCGTGAGGCCCCCGCCCCCGGACCGCCGCGGCGTCGAACGTGAGGCGCGCGCCCGGGGCGAGGTCGCCGAGCTCGACCCGTCCGTGGGGGAGGAGCAGCACCGGGTCGCGCAGGGCGTAGGGCGTGCCGTTGTGCAGCTCGCCCGCCAGCGCGCCGCCCGCGAGGGTGAAGGTCGCGTCGATCCGACCGACGTCGGCGGCGCGCAGGCTGCGGAACCGGCGGAGGCCCCAGGTGTGCAGGGTCACCGCGTCGAGCAGGACCCGCTCTCCCCCCTGTTGGATCCGCCCCTCGGCGCTCTGGCCGACCCGGCGGCCCGCGACGGGGCCGACCATGGCGCCGGGCGGCCCCTCGCCCTCGGTCAGGCCCTGGCCGGTGGAGTAGTAGCCCGAGATGACGTCGAGGCGCCCGTGGCCCGCGCTCGCGACGGGCACCTCGGCCAGCGCGACCCGGGTGCTCAGGGCTTGCGACCCCTTGAACAGGAACCCGATGCCCCAGAAGGCGAGGGCGAACACCAGGGCGATGCCGGCGCCGATCGCCTGCGCCAGCCCGAGCCGCCGCCGGCGGGAGAGGGCGAGGTAGTTGAGCGGGCTGACGAGCGCCACGTAGAGGAGCAGGAGCGGCGCCACCAGCCAGGTCGAGGGCGGCTCGAGCGGCTCGAGCGCCTCCGAGAGGTTGAGGAGCAGCTCCTCGAGCGGCGGGGACGGCGGCGCGTCGCTCCCCGCCTCGGGGTCCTCCCGGGAGGGGCGGAGCAGCGCCGCCCCCAAGTCGCCGCTCTGGAGCGCCACCCAGCGCGCGACCGGCGCGGCATCGGCGGGGAAGGCGAGGTAGGTCACCCACCCCGCGCCGTGGCGCCCGCGGACCACGAGCGGCTCGCCCCGATCCGCCGCGAGCACGGCCGTGTCCGGGCGCGCCCGCGCGCGGTCCACGAGCACGGGGGTGGCCGACGGCGCGGGCTGATGAGGCGCGAGGGCGCGCAGCGGGGCGAGGGAGCGCTCGGCGACCTGGCCCGTGAGCTCGACGGGGAGCGCGGCGGCGAGCGCCGGCGGGACACGAGCGCGGCCGCCCGAGCCGATCACGATCAGGTCGCCCCCGGCCGCGGTCCACTCCAGGAGCGGCGTCGCCACGGCCTCCGGCAGGTCGTCGGGGTCGAGGTCCGCGACCACGACCGCGTCGTAGGGGCCGTAGCCCGCCATGTGGTCGGGGAGGGCCTCGAGCAGCGCCTGCTCGACGCGGGTCGGGAGCAGGTCACCCGCGCAGGGCACCGCGCTGCGCTGGAACAGCCGCGCGGTCTGGTCCGCCACGGCGGGGCGCGAGGAGAGCACCAGCACCGCCAGCTCGCGACCCGCGGCCACTCGCACCTGCGGGAAGGCCGGCTGCGGGGCAGGGCCCTCGTCGGGTTCGAACGCCACGCACAGCCGGTCCGGGGGCTCGCCCTCCTGCACGTAGTAGTAGAGCGTCTCGGCCCGGCGTCCCTGACGGGGGACCGACACCCGCCGCTCGTAGTAGAGCGCCTGGTCGGGCGTGCTGACCCGGGGCGCCTCGGAGCGATAGACGCGCAGCACGCCCTCCTGGTCCCGCGCGCTCACGTTCTCGAGGAGCACGTCGACCGCCACGAAGCGGCGCGGCCGCGCCCGCAGGGTGGACCCCGAGACGCCGCGAACGGTCAGCGCGAGCGGCGCCTCCTGAGCGGCGAGGGGCGCCGCCAGCAGGGTCAGGACGAGCGGCAGGGCGAGCGTGAGCGGGCGCCGGAGGCGTGGCATGGAGGGGACGATACCGGAGGAGCGCGCGCGCCGCAGGGCGCGAAGGGTGACTCACCGACGCGATTCGACGAGAAGCACGATACAGGTATACCTAGCCCGTGCGCATGTAGCCATTACACGGCCCAGCGTACAGTGATATACATATCCGTACGTACCGCGCGCGATACCGGCGGCCGTCCCCCAAGGGCGCGGCGACACCCACCCGCTCGTGGGTCTGCGCGCGGGCGAGCGCGCACGGGCGCCCGGGGGCGCCCGCGCGGGTGATGTATTCTCTCGCGCGTGATCGACGTCCACTGTGTGTGCGGGAAGGTGTATCAGGTCCCTCCCGACAAGGCCGGACGGAAGCTGCAGTGCAAGCGCTGCGGCGCTGTCCGCCGCGTCCCGCACCTCGCGACCCCCGACAGCGCCGACCTCGAGGTGCCGTTCCGCACCCCCGGGGCGATGTCGGACGACGAGGGGCTCGGCCTCGTCGGGGGCGCGCCGCTCGATCTGCAGGCCCCGCTCCGGCGGTGCCCCTGCTGCGGCTTTCAGGACGATGCCGACATCGTGCTCTGCGTCCGCTGCGGGTACGACTGGCGGGTCGGGCGGCGCATCGAGGACGCCCACGAGGCAGGGGAGCGGAGCGACCGCCTCCGCGCCGTCGCCTCGGCCGATGCGTCGCTCGCGGACCTCGGGCGGCTGGCCTGGGTCGCGCTCTCGCCGCTCGGGCTGCTGCTGGGGCCCTACGTATTCGCCCGCAGCCTCGCCATGGAGCGGCGCCTGCGCGCGCTCGGGCGGGACCTCGACACCCTGCAGCACGCGCAGCAGGTGCGCGTGATGGCGGGGGCGGGCAGCGCGGCCTGGCTTTTGGTGGCGTTGTTCTTCGCCGCGTTCGCGCTCCGCGAGGGGAGGGGCGGCGATGCGGCGCTCGCGGTCGCCTGCGAGGCGCGTCTGGAGCGGATCGGCCGGGTGGTGCGAGGTCGGCTCGGGGCCCGGCCGTGGCCCGGCCCCGAGCGCCCGTTCCACGAGGCGCTGTGGGCCTTGAGCGAGGGCTCCCGCGCGCCGCTGGCGCCTTCGGACCTGCGGTGCCCGCTCGCCGACGACCTCTACCCGTACGTGGGCCGCGCGACCGAGGAGCTGACGCCGCAGGTCGACCCGGGCTACCTCGTGCTGTGGGACCGCGAGGCCCACGCGGACGCGCTGGGGCGGCCGAGCTTCCGGGCGCTGCGGGCCGACGGCACGGTCGAGCGGTTCGCCGATCGCGCGGCGCTCGACGCGGCGCGCGCGCGGCCGCCCTTCCCGATCGCCGCGCCGCCGCGGGCGGGCGGGGCAGGGGAGGGGAGCGGGCCGGCGAGCGGGGGCCAGGCGGCGCCGCCGCCCTCGAGCACCTGGCCGGCGATCGCCGAGCGGCTGGCGGCCTTCGCGCAGGAGTGCGACGCCATGGATCCGCACCTCCTGAGCGGGCTCGCGATCGACCTGCCCTACTTCTTCGAGCGCGTCGGCGCGCCGGCCGAGGCCGCCCTGGGGCAGGCGCTCGCCCAGGGCTCGCCGGCGCTCCGGGCGTCGGCGGCCCGAATGGTGGCGCGCGCGGCGCTCCCGCCGGCCCGCAAGCGGGCGTTCGCCGAGCGCCTCCTCGAGGACGACGCCCCCGAGCTGCGGCTGGCAGGCGCGCTGGCGCTGCGGCGGCTCGGCGACCGGCGCTGGCTCGACGCAGTGGCCGAGGCGGTCGGCTCGGAGTCGGCCGCGGTCCGGGCGGAGGGCCTGCGGGTCCTGGGCGCGCACGCGGCCGACGGGGCGGCCGGGACGGCCGAGGTCCTCGGCCTGGCCCGGGAGGTTCGGGCGCGGATCGGGGCCTCGGGCGACGACCCGATCTTCGCGTTGCCGCCCGAGGCCCTGCCGCACGTCGCGGCGCTCCTGGCCGACCGCACGCTCGGGCGCGAGGCCCGGGCCGTCCTGTATGGAGCCGGAAGGGCAGGGCGAGAGGCGACGCTCGCGGCGCTGGCGAGCGAGGACCCCAGCGTGCGGGGCGCCGCCTTCGAGGTGCTCGACCTGCTGCGGCAGCGCGAGCTGGTGCCCCTGGCCGACTACCTGGAGCGGGTCGGCGCGGAGGTGGACGCGGACGTCCGCGCGGCGGCGCTCGAGCGCGTGGCCGCCGACGACCGGCCGGTGCCGGCCGAGCTGCTGGAGTGGGCGCTGGCCTGCCTGCGCGGCCGTCCGCCAGCGCCGGTGCGCGCCCAGTGCGCGCGGCTGTTGGCGCGCGTCGGGCGGGGCTCCGGCGAGCGCGAGGCCGCGGAGCTGGAGCGGCTCGTCCGCGACCTCGCGGCCGAGGGGGACCCGAGCGCCGTCCTGGCGGAGCTCGGCGCGCCGACCCGCGCGCTCGACGTGCGGGTCGACCGGCTCGTGGCTGCGCACTGGCGCTCGTTCCCGCCGACCACCCGGCGCGACCTGGCCGAGCTGCTCGGGCACCGGCCCACCGCCGAGGCGGTGGAGGCGCTGCTAGGCGCGGTCGCCGATCCGGACGCCGCGATCCGCGACGCGGCGCTCGAGGCGCTCGCGCGCTCGCCAGCGCCGATCGAGGACCCCCTCCGCCACCAGATCGCCGAGGCGCTGGCCCGGCTGATCCCGCGGCTCGACTCACCGGTCTCGGAGCGGATCGTGTACGAGATGGCGAGCGGAGCGACCTACTGCGCCGTGCTGGCGGACGAGGCGAAGCAAGGCGAGCACCGCTGCACCCCCGTGCTCCTCCGCGCCCTGCGAAAGCGCGTGGAGCGCGGCGACCGCGCGGCGCTGCGGTGCTTCCGCACGCATCGCAACTGGGCCAACGTGGAGACGCTGGTGGCCCTGCTCGACCCGGCCGACGACGCGCTGCGCAGCGCGGTCAACGAGGCCCTCAACCAGGTCACCAACTACCACCGGTACTACGGCGACGCGGCGCAGGCGCGCGAGGTGCTCGCGCGAGAGGAGCCGGACATTCGGGCCGCGCTGGCGGCGCACGGGCTGCGCGAGCTCGGCGAGGTCCGGCGCTGGCAGGAGGGCGCTCGCCGCCGCCTGGAGCAGGCGCGCGAGCGCTGGCGCGAGTAGGGACGCAGAGGAGGAGCGAGCGATGGCGACACGGATCGACCACCTGGGGATCGCGGTCCGCGACCTGGCCCAGGCCGAGGCGCTGTTCGCACAGCTGCTCGGCAGCGAGGCCGGCGGCCGCGAGGTGGTGGAGAGCGAGGGGGTCGAGGTCGCCTTCTTCCGGGTCGGCGAGAGCCGGATCGAGCTGCTGCAGCCGACCTCGCCCGAGAGCCCATTCCAGCGGGCTCTCGACAAGCGCGGCGAGGGGGTGCACCACGTGTGCCTCGCGGTCGCGGACATCGACGCCGAGGTGGCGCGCCTCCGCGAAGCCGGCTTCCAGTTCGTCGGCGAGGCGCCGCGCCCCGGCGCGGGCGGGCATCGCGTGGCGTTCATCCACCCCAAGAGCGCGGGCGGGATCCTAGTCGAGCTGTCCGGGACGTGAGCCGCGCCCGAGCCCAGCCGCGGCGCGGCCTCCCGGGCGTGGCCGCGCAGGAGGCGCGCCAGCAGCCGATCGGCGACCCACTCGACGCCCAGATCGCGCGCGCGCCCTGCGCCGTGGAGCTCGACTTCCGATAACCACGGCGTCCACCGGATCGTCGGAGGTTACGAGGCCCTGGGCGTAACATAAGGGTCCTTATCGGA
>CAZMSZ010000003.1:0-33309 GCA_964569055.1 uncultured Planctomycetota bacterium
TCCTTGCTAGCCCGCAAGCTGCGCCGGCTTCGCCGGCGCCGCTTGCGGGCTAGAACGCGGGCCGCGGGAGGGCCTCGAGGTCGAGCTCGAGCGCGTGGGCGTAGCTCAGCTCGGGGTCGTGCGTCTCGGCGAACGTCTCGGCCAGCGTGGTCAGGCTGCCGGCCACGCGGCCGTGGAACACGACCAGGCCGCCCACCGTCACGGTGACCGCCCGCTCCACGTCGACGAGGTCGGGGTCGAGGTAGACCGTCACGTGGCGCACGCCCTCGGCCGCGACCTCGATCCGCTGCTCGCCGGCGATCCGCGCGGTCACGCGCCCCTGGCCGCGGACGCCGCGCGCGCGCACCCAGTAGCTGCGCCCGTGGTAGTCGGCCAGCAGGGTGTGCTCGACCGTGACCGGGTCGGGGTCGCGCGCGCGGTCGGCCAGCCAGGCCGCCAGCTCGGCGGTCACCGCGTCCCCGCGCAGGAAGCTGGCCAGGATGTGCGGCCCGTTCTCGACCGGGCGGAAGGTCACCTCGGCGCCGAGCTCGGTCAGCTCCTCGGTGAGGCTGCGCGAGAAGCGGAACGGGACGGTGCGGTCGGCCGTGCCGTGGACCACGAAGCTGGGGACCATGCGCCCGTTCGCCACCAGGGCGCGCGAGCGGCCGTCGCGCGGCGCGAAGTTCTCGAGGCGCGAGATCCCGCCGGCCAGCGGCGCGATCGCGGCGAACCGGTCGGGGTAGCGCAGGCCGAGGTTCCAGGTGCCGTAGCCGCCCATGCTGTAGCCGAGCAGCGCCACGTGGTCGGTGTCGATCGGGTAGCGGCGGAGGAGCGCGTCGAGCGCCAGCAGCGGGAAGGCGTCGGGCCGGTAGCTCCACCAGTGCGGCAGCGCGCGCGCCGCGGCCATCGCGCCGATCCCGGGGAGGTCCTCGCCCTGCAGCTCGTCGGGCAGGCGCTGCGCGCCCGGCGCGATCACGATCGTCCCGGGCGGCGCCACGCGGCGGGCGAACGGCACGAGCTGATCGGCCCGCCCGCCCAGCCCGTGCCGCACGACCAGCACCCCGTAGCGCCCGTCGGCGCGCGGCGCGGCCGGGAACACCACCTCGGCGTGCGAGCGCCGCCCGTGCCCGTCCTCGAGCTCGAGCCGCTCCACCGGCTCGTCGCGCTGGGTGCGGAGCGCTGCCACCAGCGCCTCGCGCGCGGCAGCCGGCGAGAGCCCCGCCGCCTCCCACGAGGCCGCGGCGTCGCGCGGCGCGAGCTGCCCGTCGAGCAGCGCCCCGGCGGTGACCTGGGCCTCCGCGCCAGGGTCGGCAGCGGCGGGCGCGGCGAGGAGGAGCGGGAGGAGGAGCGAGAGCAGGGGGCGGGGCTGGATCATGGAGGGTCCTCGGGGGAGAGGATGATCGTTTCCCGCAAGACCCGCCAGGGGGGGTGGGGCGAGGACGTGTCCGAGAAGTGTCGCAATGAGCCGTTCCGCCTCCTTGGGGGCGAGGCCGCGGGCGCACTCCTCGCGGGCAGCCTCCCGGCTCCCAATCCGCTCCGGCTACAGCGAGCTCGCCAGCCCCTCGCCTGGCTTGACCAGCACGACCTTGGCGTAGGCCAGCCGGAACCCCAGCCGCAGGGCGTTGCGCTCGGTGGGGATCCCGGGGCTGGAGTGGGTGCAGACCAGGGTCGCCCCGCGCTCGCGGGCGCGCTCGAGGCGGGCCACGATCAGGGCCGCCTGGAGGCCGCGGCGGCGGAAGGCGGGGAGGACCACCCCGCCGAACTGGCAGGAGATCGCGCCCGCCGTCTCCATGCCGCCCACGCCGGCGACCTCGCCGTCCAGGTGGAGCAGGAACGCGTCGTTGCGGGGGTGCGCCAGCACGCGCCGGGTGATCGCGGCGAACACCGGGTCGGGCGGGACGTCGGGCTGGAAGCCCGCCAGGGTGACCTCGACGAACCGCTCGACCGCCTCGGGGTCGTTCGGGTCGACCCGCTCGCAGGTGAGGCCCGCGGGCCAGCCGTGGGGGAGCAGGGCGCGCAGGTCCTCGCCCGGGTCGAGCGGGCGCGCGAGCACGTCCTCGAACTCGCGGAGCACGAAGCCGCGGGCGGCCAGGCCCTGCAGCAGGCTCTCGTGGGCGAAGGCGCACACCTCGAGCCGCGGCTCGACGCCGCGCTCGACGTAGAACGCGACCAGCCGCTCGAGGTCCCCCTCGCTCACCGGGCCGTGCAGGCCGAGGCCGACGGCCTGGTTCGCCCACGAGCCGATCGCGTCGAACGTCATCCAGCCGCCCGCGATCGGCTCGGCTTCGGGGACGACCTCGGCCGTCCCGCGCGCCTGACGCCCCTCCTCGGCCCGCGCGATCTCGGGCGGGCTCCAGCCGGGCGGCCAGCTCACGGCGCGGGCGAGGCGTCCGAGGGGCCCGGCGGGCTCTCGCTCGCCGTCGCGCTCTCGGGGCTCGCCTCGGCGGGCGGGTCGGCTGGCGCGTGAGCGCTGGACGCGGGCGCCGCGGCGCCTTCGCTCCCGCCTGCTCCCGCGCTCGCCGGGTCGGCCGGCGCGGCGACCACCGTCGCCGCGGCGTCGAGCGCCTCGTCCGCCGGCGCGCTCGAGCCGGTCTCGCCGCTCGGCGCCGCGGCGTCGAGCGCCTCGTCCGCCGGCGCGCTCGGAGCGGTCTCGCCGCTCGGCGGCGCGGTCGGCTCGGCGCTCGGGCCGGCCGTGGCGGCCGCGAGCTCCAGCTTCTTGCGCGGCGCGTGGAGCCGGCCGTGGCGCCAGCGCTCGAACCGCTCCGCGCCGGTCCGTGAGCCCCTCGCGTAGAGCCACACCGCGAGGACGACGAACAGGAACGCGCCGGCCACCCCGAACAGCAGCGGGTCGTGCATGGCGTCGCGCTGGACCAGGGGCGGCAGCCGACGCACGCGCTTGGCGATCACGTGCGGCATGGTCTTGATCCCCTCGGCGGTCTCGAACCGATACGCCTTGAGGAACGCCGCCACCAGCTCGATCGGCTCGCCCGGGTCGGGGTCGAGGTCCTTGTCGGTGACGGTGACGAAGTAGCCGCGGTAGTCGCTCGAGCGCAGCACGCCCTGCCACACCCAGGCCAGGTCGGTCCCCGTCTCGTTGGGGTAGCGCTCGAGCACGCGCTGGAACAGCGGGATCAACAGCTCGCCCTTGAGGTGGATGAACCTGCCCCGCGCGGCGTCGCGCCCCTCGGGCGACTTGAGCTGCTCGAAGGTGAACCCGCCGTGGAGCTCCGGCGCGCGCTCCAGCTCCTCGTCGCTCATGAAGTGCAGCCGGGCCACCAGCTGATAGAACGCCGGCTCCTCCACCACGTCGAGCGCGCCGTCTTGGACCTGCGCCACGATCGTCGGGTCGTAGACGAACGTGGTCACGGGCGCCGGCTGACCGCCCGTCCGAGCCGCCTGCTCCTGCTCGTGGCGCTGCAGGGTGGCCAGCGCCTTGACCGCGTCCTGCCCGGTCCGCGGCGTCATGCCGGGGTCGATCGCGGCGCGCGGGCCGGGGCTCACCTCGATCCCCTCGGGCGCCGTCCCGCCACCGGGCGTCTTCAAGCTGGTGAGCAGCCCCGCGGCCAGGCCGAACACGGCGACCATCACCACCAGCTTGGTGCGCTCGCCGCGCGACATCGCGGGGGTGCGTTCGACCCGCGGTTCGTAGCTCATGCGCTTCCCACCTGCGTGCTCGCCTCGGTCGTGCTCCGCCCGGATCCCCGCTCTGATCGGCCCATCCCGCCGATCACCCCGCCCGGCCGGGCGGAGTTCCCGCATTGTGCGCTGGATCACGGTGATTGCGGGAGTCGGTCCGGAGATCGCCGCGGGCGGGCCCGCGCTCAGCTCCGGGTCGCGAGCAGCCGCCGGGCGCGGGCGGCCTCGACCAGCCCCTCGAACAGCGCGCTCCCCGCGGGGCCCTCCAGCCCCTCGGGGTGCCACTGCACGCCGAGCAGGAAGCGCCCGTCGGCCGCCTCGATCGCCTCGACCACCCCGTCGGCCGCCCGCGCCGAGACGACCAGCCCCTCCCCGGGCCGGCGCACCGCCTGGTGATGCCGCGAGTTGACCTCGAGCTCGCCCCGCCCGCACAGCCGCTCGAGGAGCGTGCCCGGCGCGACCTCGATCCGGTGATCGGCTCGGTGATCGAGCGCGCCCTCGACCTCGTCGGGGACGTCCTGCACCAGCGTCCCGCCGCAGGCCAGCGCGAGCAGCTGCTCGCCGTAGCACACCCCCAGGAAGGGGAGCCCCAGCTCGAGCACGGCCCGGATCAGCCGCTTGCCGTGGGCGAGTCGGCGCGCGTCCACCGCCACGTAGCGGGCGCAGGGGCGCTGCTCCTCGCCCCACTCCGAGGCGTGGAAGTCGTCGCCGCCCGGGACCACCACCGCGTCCAGCCGGGCGAGCACCTCGCCCTCGACCGCGGCCCCCGAGGGCGGCAGCAGCACGGGCGCGCCGCCCGCGCCCGCGACCTGGTCGAAGTAGGCCTCGTAGCACTTGGCGTAGCGCCGCCCGCTGGCGTTCGCCTCGAGGTCGACCTCGATCCCGACCAGCGGCCTCGCCACGCGCCCTCCCTCCTGCTCCTCTTCGGCCTGACTGGGGCTGGACTTGGGCCTCATCCCGGGCCAACGCCGGCCCGCGGCCGGCCGTAGAGCATGGCATGAGCACGAGCTTGACGCACCGCACCCCGCGCGGCACGTTTCCGCTGGTCCTGGCCGCCCTGGCCGGGGCCGCCCTGGGCGCCGGGCTGAGCGGCGATCGCGTGGGCGCCCGCGGCGACGAGGCCCGCCCAGCGGCGCCCGCCGGCGGGCAGGCCGACGCCGGGCCGCGCACGCTGTCGCAGGCGTTCCGCGAGGCCTCGCGCCGCGTCCGCCCCGCCGTCCTCACGATCACCACCGAGCGCGCGATCGGCCGCGAGGCGCCGCCGGTGCTCGAGGAGTTCGTGCGGCAGTTCGAGTTCATGAACGAGCTGCTGCGCGGCGGCGAGGGGCGGAGCCGCCCGCGCCTCGAGCGCAGCTTCGGCACCGGGTTCGTGCTGGACGGCGAGGGCCTGGCGCTCACCAACAACCACGTGGTCGCCGGCGCCGCGCGCGTGCTGGCGCGCCTGCCGGGCGGGCAGGAGGTCACCGCGCACGTGATCGGGACCGACCCGCTCAGCGACCTCGCCGTGCTCCGGCTGCCGCCGCGCGGGGACGGGCAGCCCTACGCCGCGGTCGAGCTGGGCGACTCGCGCGCGCTCGAGGTGGGCGACTGGGTGCTGGCGGTCGGGAACCCGTTCGGGCTCGACCAGACCGTGACCGCGGGCGTGGTCTCGGCCAAGGGGCGCTCGCGGGTGGGGATCGCCCACTACGAGGACTTCATCCAGACCGACGCCGCGATCAACCCCGGCAACTCGGGCGGCCCGGTGCTCGACCTCTCCGGGCGCGTGGTCGGGGTCGCGACGGCGATCGCCTCGCAGAGCGGCGGCTACCAGGGGATCGGGTTCGCGATCCCGATCGCCATGACCCGCAAGGTGGTCGACGACATCGTGAAATACGGCCGCGTGATCCGCGGCTGGCTCGGGGTCGCGCTCCAGGACGCCTCGCCCGAGCTGCTCGCGCGCCTCGGCCTGGCGGGCCGCGGCGGGGCGCTCCTGTCGGGCGTGGTGCCGGGCAGCCCCGCGGAGGAGGCGGGCCTGCAGCCGGGCGACTTCCTGGTCGCGCTCGGCGGGCGCCCGGTCGTCGACCCGACCCAGCTCAGCCGCCTCGCCGCGTCGCTCCCCGTCGGCGAGCCCGCCGCCCTCACGATCGTCCGCGCCGGCCGCGAGCTCGGCCTGTCGGTGACCCCGATCGAGTGGCCGCACGCGGCGGAGCAGGAGCAGCCCACGCCGCCCGCGGACGCGCCGGCGACCACGCCCGACGTCGGGATCACCGCCCGCGAGCTGACCCCCGAGCTGGCGCTCCACTTCGGCTACGCGCCCGAGGCCCAGGGCGTGGTCGTGGCGCGCGTGGCCCCCGGCTCGCTCGCCGCGCGCCACGGGGTGCGCCCCGGCGTGATCCTGCAGGAGATCGAGGGACGCCCGATCGAGACCCTCGCCGACCTCGACGCGGCGCGCGCGGCCGGCCTCGACCCCGCGCGCGGCGTGCTGCTGCGGCTGTGGGACGGCGAGTACTCGACCTACGTCTTGCTGCGGTAGCGGGCTGCCAGGGGAGGTTGCAGCCCTCGGCTGGAGCCTCCCCTCCGCCACCGCCATCACTCCTCCCGCTCGCTCCGCAGCGGCTCGCTAGCATGACCGGGAGGGGAGCCATGGCGAGCAGCGGCGTGGACGTCGACGCGGTGGTGATCGGGTCCGGCGCCGGCGGCCTGGCCTGCGCGCTGGCGCTCGCGCGCGGCGGGCAGCGGGTGCTCGTGCTCGAGCAGCACTACGTCCCAGGCGGCTGGTGCCACAGCTTCACCCTGGGCGGCTACCGGTTCAGCCCCGGCGTCCACTACGTGGGCGAGCTCGGCCCCGGCGGGCGGCTGCGCGCGCTGTACGAGGGGCTCGGCGTGGCGAACGACCTCGCCTTCTTCGAGCTCGACCCGGGCGGCTACGACGTGGTCGCGATCGGCGAGAAGCGCGTCGCCTACTGCAAGGGGCGCGAGGCGCTCGAGGCGCGGCTGGCGGCCCGCTTCCCCCACGAGGCGGCGGGGATCCGCGGCTACCTCGATACGGTGCAGCGGCTCAGCGACGAGCTGGGCGCGCTCATGAAGGCCCGCACGCCGCTCGACCTGGCGCTCGCCCCGCTGCGGGCCCGGGCCGTGCTACGCCACGGGCTGGGCTCGCTCGAGCGGCTCCTCGACCGCTTCGTGCAGAACCCGGTGCTGCGGGCGGTCCTCTCGGCGCAGGCGGGCGACCACGGCCTCTCGCCGGCGAGCGCGCCCGCGGCGCTGCACGCGGCGGTGCAGGCGCACTACTTCGACGGCGGCTACTACCCGCAGGGAGGAGGGTTCGCGATCCCGCGCGCCTTCCAGCGCGCGCTGCGCCGGCGCGGCGGCCGCGTGCAGGTGCGCAGCCGCGTGCGCGAGGTGCTGCTGGAGGGGCCGCCCTGGCGGCGGCGCGCGGTGGGGGTGCGCCTCGCCGACGGGACCGCGATCAGGGCCCGCTGGGTGATCTCGAACGCCGACCCGGCCGCGACGTTCCGCCTGCTCCCGCCCGCGGCGCTCGGGCGCGCCCTGCGCCGGCGGCTGGCGCGCACGCGCTACTCGGTCTCCGTGCTCAGCCTGTTCCTGGCGGTCGACATGGACCTGCGCGCGGCGGGCATGACCTCGGGCAACCTGTGGTGGTCGCGCACCAGCGACCTCGAGGCCCACGACGCCTACGTGCGCAAGGTGCGCGAGGGGCTGCTCCCGCTCGACGCCGAGCCGCCGGGGCTGTTCGTGACGGCGACCACGCTCAAGGACCCGAGCAAGCGCCTGGCGGGGGCGCGCGCCGGGCACCACACGCTGGAGGCGTTCTGCTTCTATCCCTACACGCCGTTCCTCCGCTGGGCGGGCCTCCCCTCGGGCGAGCGCGACCCGGAGTACGAGGCGCTCAAGGAGCGGCTGAGCGCCAGCCTGCTGCGCGCGCTCGACCGCGCGATCCCGGGGATCGCCGCGCGGGTCGTGTTCCGCGAGCTGGGCACGCCGGTCACCAACGAGCACTACGTCGCCGCCTCGCGCGGCGCGATCTACGGGACCGAGAAGTCGCTGGCCCAGCTCGGCCCGTTCGGCTGGGGGCTGCGCACCCCGATCGACGGGCTGTACCACTGCGGCGCGAGCACCCTCTCTCACGGCGTCGTGGGGGCGACCCTGAGCGGGGTGGCCTGCGCGCGCGCGCTCCTCGGCTGCCGCACGCGCGACCTCCTCGGCGAGGAGGGGCAGAGCCTGCGCGTGCTCCAGGCGGAGGGCTGGCGGCCCGCGCCCGCCGAGGCGCGAGGCGGCGCGTCCGCCCCGGCGGTCGCCCCGGTTGCGTCGTCGCAGCCGAGCAACTAACCTCGCGCCACCCGGAGGCTTTGGGCATGCGACTGGGGACGCTCCTCACCCCTGAACACGTGCTGGTCCTCGACGCGACCGAGCAGGTGCGCGACGTGTACGAGGCCCTGGCGCGGGTGGTCGCCGACGAGGCGGGGCTCGACCCGGCCGCGCTGACGGCGACCCTCCTCGCGTCCGACGCCGCCGGGCGGGTGGCGAACGAGTCCTCGGTC
The DNA here is from genome assembly GCA_964569055.1 of uncultured Planctomycetota bacterium. Lineage (GTDB taxonomy): Bacteria > Planctomycetota > J058 > J058 > J058 > JAWLGW01. The sequence goes on from CAZMSZ010000003.1 coordinate 8,154, forward strand.
GCGTTCCCGCACGCGCGGCTCGAGGGCGTGCCGAAGGTCGCGGCGGCGGTGGCGCTGATCCGCGGCGGCGCGCCGTTCAACGCCGGCAAGCAGCGCTGCGACATCGCGTTCCTCCTGATCGGGCCGCTCGACTGCGGGTGGCAGCACCTGGGGCTGCTGGCGCGGATCGCGCGGATCTGCCACCGGCCGGGGGTGCTGGCGCGCCTGCGCGCGTCCGCCGACGCGGCGGCGCTCCACGCCGCGCTCAAGGCCGAGGACGATCGGTGTGGCTGAGCAGCCGGGCGAGGTCGAGAGCTGGGTGCTGCTGGTCGTCATCCTCGACCAGCCGGCCCTGCTCGACGGCCTGCTCACCGGCTTCCTCGACATCGGCGTGCGCGGGGCGACGGTGGTCGAGTCGCGCGGCATGGGCTCGATCGTGCGCCAGGAGATGCCGATCTTCGCCGGGCTGGCGGGCCTGTTCCCCGAGAGCACCGGGAGCCGGACCGTCCTGTCCGCCTTGCCCGAGCGGCTCGTTCAGGCCGCGATCAAGGTGGTCGAGGAGGTGGTCGGCGCCCTCGACAAGCCCAACTCGGCGGTGTGCTTCACGGTGCCGATCGCCCAGTTCCGGGGGATCCGTCACTACTGAGGGCCCCGCGGCTCGCGCCGGAGCGGGCGCGTGAGGGTGTTCCTCGTCCTGGCGCTGCTCGCGATCCTGGCGCTGCTCGCCTCGAGCCGCCGGCTGTGGGCGCTGCGGCGCGGCCCGCTCGGGGCCGTGCTGCTCACCGGCGGGTGGGCTGCCGTGGCGGTGGGCCTCCTGCTCGGCCCGCACGCGATCGGCGTGGTGGACGCCGAGGTGCGCGAGGAGGTGCGGCCGCTGGTCCACTTCGGCCTGGGCTGGGTCGGGCTGCTCCTGGGCTTCCAGGCCCACCGCTCGCTGCCGCGCGTGCTGCCGGCCGGCGCGGCGCGGCACGCGCTGGCGGACGTGGTCGTGTCGGTGCTCGTGGTGGGCGGCGCGGCCCTGGCCGTGCTGCACACCGTCGCGCCAGCCGGCGGGTGGACGCCGTTGCTGGCGCCCGCCGCGCTGCTCGGGGTGGCGGCGATCGGCTGGCCGCCCGAGGCGCGCTCGCTGGCGGGCGACCCCGCGCGGGCGCAAGCGGCCGTGCTGCGCGTGCGCGCCGTGTCTGGCCTGGGCTCGCTGTTCGCCGTGGCGCTGTACGGCGGGCTGTTCCGCCTCAGGCTCGGCTTGCCGCCCGACGCGACCGGCTGGCAGGTGGTCGGCGGGAGCCTGCTCCTGGCCGTCGGGATCGCGGCCGCGACGGGCGTCCTGATCGACGTCATGATGCGCCTCTCGCGCCGCTCCGAGGGCGACTTCCTGGTGGTGCTCCTGGGCAGCACCGCCTTCGGCGCCGGGGCCGCGGTCACGCTCGGGCAGTCGCCGCTGTTCGTGGGCGCGCTCACCGGCGCGGTGGTGGTCAACCTGCCGAGCGGGGTGCTCGACAAGCTCAAGCGCGCGGTGCTCGCGGCCGAGCAGCCGATCGCCATGGCGCTCCTGCTCCTGGCGGGCACGCTGGCCGACCCGCGGCTGGGCGCCGCCGAGGCGGCGCTCGCGGCCGCCCTGCTCGTGGGCCGGCTCTCCGCCAAGCTCGTGGTCGGCGTGCTCCCGATCGCCCGGGCCGCGCAGGCCGCGGGCGCGGCGAGCGGCGCGCTCTCGCTCGCGCCGCTGCGGCAGGCGCCGCTCGCGCCCGTGTTCATGACGGGCTGGCTGGCGGCGCTCGCCCCCACCGCCTCCCTCGGGCCGGGGCCCGGCAAGCTCCTCACGGTGGTGATCCTGGTGGGCCTGGGCGGCGACGTGCTCGCCCTGGCCCTGGCGCGCCGGCGAGTCCGCGGCGCGGCCAGCGGGGAGCCGGCCGCGTGAGGTTCGCAGGCGGGCTGCTGGCGCTGCTCGGCCTCACGGCGCTGGTCCAGTGGTTCAAGGGCGAGGAGCCGCAGGAGGGGCGGGCCGAGCTGCTGCTCGCGCTGGGGCTGTTGCTCCTGGGCGCGTGGCTGTCGGGGCGGCTGTTCGAGCGGCTGCGGCTCCCCAAGCTCACGGGATACCTGGCGCTCGGCCTCCTGGCCGGGCCCTCGCTGCTCGGGCTGGTCTCCAAGGACGCGCAGGCGCACCTCCGCTTCGTGAACCACCTGGCGGTGTCGCTGATCGCGCTGACCGCGGGCGGCGAGATCCGCCTGGAGTGGCTGCGGGGGCGGGTGCGCCAGCTCGTGACCCTGATCGTCGTCGACATGACCTTGATCTTCGGCGTGGCGGTCGGGCTGGTGTTCCTGGCCGGCCAGTGGGTGCCGTTCCTGGCCGGTGAGGGGCGGACCACCCTGTTGGTGGTCGGCCTGCTCCTGGGCTCGGTCATGATCGCCAACAGCCCGACCGTGGTGATCGCGATGCTGAGCGACTACAAGGCCGAGGGGCCGCTCAGCCAGACCACGCTCGCGGTGACGGTGTGCAAGGACCTGATGCTGATCGTGGCGTTCGCCACGGTGATGGCGGTCTCGCGCAACCTGCTCGACGCCGACGCGGCGCTCTCGCCGGCGTTCTTGGTCGGCGTCTTCGTGCAGCTGTTCGGCTCGGTCGTCGTGGGCGGCGTGGTCGGCGTCGCCATGGCGTGGTACGTGGGCCGGGTCGGCGCGCACCTGCCGGCGTTCGTGGTGGGGTGCTGCCTCTTCATCGCGTTCATCGGCCAGGGCAAGCTCGAGGTGGCCGGGCAGGTGGTCCACCTCGAGCCGCTGCTGATGGCGCTCACGGCCGGGCTCGTGATGGAGAACGTCTGGTCCGAGAAGGCCGAGCCGCTGTTCCACGCGATCGAGGAGACCAGCCTGCCGGTCTACTGCCTGTTCTTCGCCCTGGCGGGCGCCAAGGTCGACCTCGGCGTGTTCGCGACGCTGGGGGTCTTCTCGGTCGCGCTGTTCGTGGTCCGCCTCGGCTCGGTGTGGACGGGCGTGCGGCTGGGCTCGTGGATCGCCGGGCTGGAGGGCCCCTGGGTCAACCGGCTGTTCTTGGGGATGATCCCCCAGGCGGGCGTGTCGTTCGTGCTGCTCTCGCTGATCGCGAGCGCCTACGAGGGCGTGCCGTGGGGCCCGGGGCTCGCCACCACCCTGTTCGGCCTGATCGTGCTCAACGAGCTGCTGGGCCCGATCGGGTTCCGCTGGGCGCTGATCAGCGCGGGCGAGGTCCAGACGCGGGAGGACGCGGCGTGAAGCACGCGGCTGGGCTGGTGGCGGTGCTGGCGCTCGGCGGGCTGGTGCGCGCCTTCGAGGACGACGCGGTCTTCGGCGCGAGCTCGCGCAGCCTGCTCGCGATCGGGCTGCTGCTCCTCGCGGGCTGGCTCGCCGGCCGCGTGTTCGAGCGGCTGCGCCTGCCGAAGATCACCGGGTTCCTCGCGCTCGGGCTGCTGGTCGGCCCCTCGGCGATCGGGCTGGTCGACAAGGAGGTGCTCTCGCACCTGCGGTTCGTGAATCACGTGGCCGTGTCGCTGATCGCGCTCACCGCCGGCGGCGAGATCCGCCTGGACTGGCTGCAGGGCCGCGTGCGGCAACTGCTGGTCCTGATCAGCGTCCAGACCATCCTCCTGTTCGCCGCGGCCGTCGGGCTGGTGCTCGCCCTCCCGGGCGCGGCGCCGTTCCTGGCGGGGCACGACCGGACGACCGTGGTGGTGGTCGGGCTGCTCGTGGGCTCGGTCCTGATCGCCAACAGCCCGACCGTGGTGATCGCCATGCTGACCGACTACAAGGCCGAGGGGCCGCTCAGCCAGACCACCCTCGCCGTGACGGTGTGCAAGGACCTGCTGCTGATCGTGGCCTTCGCCTCGGTGATGGCCGTGTCGCGCACCCTGATCGACGAGGCGAGCGAGCTCTCGCCCGCGTTCCTGGTGGGGGTGCTGGTCCAGCTGTTCGGCTCGTTCGTGGTGGGCGGCCTGGCCGGGGTCGGCATGGCGGCGTACGTCGGCCGGGTCGGCGCGCACCTGCCGGTGTTCGTGGTCGGCTGCTGCCTGCTGGTGGCGTTCGTGGGCCAGGTCTCGCTGAGCGTCGCGGGCTCGACCGTGCACCTCGAGCCGCTCTTGATGGCGCTCACCGCCGGCCTCGTGATGCAGAACGTGTGGCATGAGAAGACCGAGCCCCTGTTCCACGCCATCGAGGAGACCAGCCTGCCGGTCTACTGCCTGTTCTTCGCGCTGGCCGGGCTCAAGGTCGACCTCGAGGTGTTCGCGGCCCTGTGGTACATCTCGGTCGGCCTGTTCGCGCTGCGTCTCGCGCTGACCTGGGTCGGGGTGCGGGCGGGCGCCGCGGCGGCGGGCATGTCGGGGCCCTGGGTGAACAAGCTGTTCTTGGGCCTCGTGCCGCAGGCGGGCGTGTCGTTCGTGCTCGTGACGGTGATCGCGAGCGCGTTCCAGAGCACCGACTGGGGCCCGGCCCTGGCGACCGCGCTGTTCGGCATGATCGTGCTCAACGAGCTGCTCGGCCCGATCGGCTTCCGCTGGGCGCTGCTGCGCACCGGCGAGGCGAAGCTGGTCGAGGCGGCCTGAGTCAGCGCAGCTCGGCCTCGACCGCGGTCGCCGCCTCGCCGCGCGCGAGCAGGCGCACGCGGACCGGGGTGCCCACGCGCAGGCGCTGGAGCGCGCCGGCGAGCTCGGTCACCTCGGCGTCGGTGCGCGGGACGAGGCGGAGGACCTTACCGTCGTCGAGCCACAACACGCGCCGACTCATGTCGTGGCGCGCGTAGCGGCCGCTCACGCGGGTGGGCGTGCCTTCGTCGGGCAGCACCGCGTAGGCGTCCTCGACCTCGCGCAGGCCGAGCAGCTCGGCCTCGGCCTCGGCCGGCGCGCCCCAGCGCGGGTGGCGCGCGACGAGCAGGCCGCCGCGGCGCACCTCACGCACGGTGTAGAGCTGGTGGACCTGCGGGTCGCTCGCCTCGCGCGAGCGGAGCAGGATCCGCGCCTGCATTCCCGGGCGGAGCGCGCAGGTCTGCGGGGCGAGGAGGCGGCCCGCGCGCGGGAGCGGATCGCGGAGGACCACGTGGTGCTTCGCCTGACCCGTGGGCAGGATCAGCGCGCCCAGCGGGAGCGTGTCGGGTGCGCGCGGGGCGACCTCTACCCCCGTCACGGCGCCGTCGAGCACGGCCACGTGCACGCGCGCGCCGGCCCCCATGCGCGCCAGCGCCGCGAGCAGGAGCTGGCGCGTCGGCGCCACGGATGGCGCGAAGGGGTAGGTCCGGCCGTTCACCCGCAGCTCGTGCTCGCTCCAGGCCTGCAAGCGGCCGCTCACCTCGCTCGCGCGCTCGTCGTCGAGGTCGAGCCGCACGACGGGGCTCGCGAGCGCGAGGTCACCGTCGGCGAGGTCGAGCTCGGCCCGCACGACGTGGAGCCCGCCGGCGACGCGGCGCGAGATCGCGAGCTCGATCTCGCCGGCGACGGCCCGCCTCGTCAGCCACACGTCCTCGCGCCGGGGGAAGCTCCTCGCGCGAGGCCCGCGCTGCACGCGGTCCCAGCCCACGCCCCACCACGGGCGCAGCCCGTAGCGCTCGGCGTCGAGCTCGACCAGCTCGCCTGGCACGCCCGCGACCTCGATCGTGTCGCCCAGCGAGAGCGCGCTGAAGGCGTCCTCGGGGGCGGGCTCCTCCGGCGGCTCCGCCGGCGCGGGGGCCTCCGCCGCCGGTTCGGGCCGCGGCCCGGCGCCGAGGCTCTCGGGCTCGACGATCACCGACGGGCCGACCTCCAGCGCGGCGACCTCCTCGATCGGGACGGTGATCGTGTCCTTGGGCCCACTCAGCACCATCTGGTCGCCGCGCACGCCGAGCCGGTACCCCTCGAGGACGCGCCCGTCGACCAGCCGGACGCGAGCGCGCCCGGGTGCGACGACCCCCCCTGCGCTGCCCGCGACCCGCTCGGCCACCTCGTCGGCCGCGGCGCAGATGCGCAGGGCGCGCAGCCTCGCGGCGGTCGCCTCGGGGCGCCCCCCGGACGCCCTCCACACCTGCGCCAGCAGCGCCTCCAACCGGTCGCGCAGCTCGCGGGCCTCCTCGAGCCGCCCCGCCCGCAGCGCACCCACGTACCTGGCGGAGGGCTCCTGCATGCCATTGGCGAGCTGCTGCAGCTCGACCTCGGCCGCGAGGTCGTCGAGGCGCGCCAGCTCGCCGCCCCAGTACGCGAGCCGCGCGGGGGCGAGCCGGGCCGAGCTCGCATCGAGCTCGGCCCCGAGCTGCGCGACGAGCTGCCGCAGCGCGGTGGCGCGCCCCTCGCGGGCCAGCTCCGCGGCCTTGGCGAAGCGCGCGCGCAGGTCGGCCTCGAGCGCGCCCTCCTCGCGCCCGCCGCCGAGGGCGTCGATCCTCGCCCCGAGCGCGGCGAGGGTCGCTTCCCCGCGCGCCAGCTCGAGCTGACGCGCCTCCTGGAAGGCCCGCAGCTCCGCCTCGGCCGTGGCCAGCTCGGCCGCCAGCCGCTCGCGCTCGGCCGCGAGCTGCTCGCGCTCGGCCTGGACTTCCGCGACCTGCTGGCGCGTCTCCGCGAGGTCGGCGGCCAGCTCGTGCTGCCTTTGCGCGCCGGTGAACGCCTCCGCCCACCCGACGGCGGCGGCGGCCAGCGCCCCTCCCCCCACCAGCGACACGATCAGAATCGGCCAGCGCCGGCGGCGCGGCTCGCGGTCTCCTCCCCGCGGCCGCGCCCGCCCGCTCGACGGCGCGCCCGGCCGCACGGTGGCCCGCTCCTCGCAACCGAGCGCGGCGCAGCGGCCGTGCTCGGCGAAGCAGTCGGCGTGGTGCGGCGCCAGGCACGAGGCGCAGAACGCGGCCTCCGTCCGGTCGAGCGCCGCGTGGCAGTAGCAGCAGTCGAGGACCACCCGCACGCGCACGCGGGCGATCGCCGCGCGGTGCGCTCGCTCGCGCGCGGCGCGCTGCTCGGCGCGCGTCCACAGCGCGGTCGGGTCGGGGCAGCGCGCCAGCGGCAGCTCGAGCGCCTCGCGCAGGCGCGCCGCGACCACCGCGCAGGCGGGGCAGGCCGCGAGGTGGGCGCTCAGGCGGCGCGCGCCGGCCGGGTCGAGCGTGGCCGCCGCCTCGGCCGCGAGGTCCGCCGCGACCGCCTCGCGCCCGTCGTGCGCTCGCAGCCCGAGCGCGCGGGCGAGCTCCCGCGCGGCGGTGGCCAGGGGCTCCGCCGGCGCCGGCGGATCGCCGAGGTCGAGCCCGGCCGCGAGCAGCCGGGCGCGCGCCTCGGGGCTGACCCGGGCCAGCGGCGACTCGGCCTCGCCGCCCTCCTGCGCGGCGCGCGCCTTGTCGAGCAGGCGCAGCGTCTCGGCGCCCGCCGCGACCAGCGCCTCGAGGGCGCGCTGCGCCGGCGCGTCCTGCTCGTCCGCCTCGCGGAGGAGGGCGAAGGCCGCCTCCTCGAGCGCCTCCTCGGCCAGCGCGGCGTCCCCGAGCAGCGCCAGCAGGTAGCCGAACGCGTCGTCGGCGGCGGCCTGCAGGCGCGCCAGCGGGGCGCGCGCGGGCGGCGCCGCCAGGGCGCCCTCGATCCGCTCGCACAGACCGGCGGGGGCGCCGATCGGGATCAGGCGCCGCAGCGCGGTCGCGACCTCGTCCTGCTCGAGCGGCTCAGTCACGGCGGGCCTCCGGCGCGACCGCGAGCAGGTCGCGCAGCTTGTCGAGGGCGTAGCGCAGGCGGGAGTGGACGGTCCCCTCGGGGGCGCCCACGCAGCGGGCCACCTCGCGGGCGGGCAGCCCCTCGATCACGCGCAGGGTGACCACCTCGCGCTGCGCCTCGGGGAGCCGGGCGACGGCGCGAGCCACCCGCTCGGGGTCGGGGCCCTCGTCGCCGTCGACCCTGCGCGCGGCCAGGAGCCGCACCTGCCCGAGCGCCCGGCCGGCGGTCTCCTCGCGGCGGCGGTGGTCGCAGGCGAGGTGGCGCACGGCGGCGAGCAGGTAGCCGTCGAGGGCCTCGGGGGCGCGCAGGCGCGCGCGCCGGCGCCACACCCGCACGAACGCCTCCTGGAGCAGGTCCTCCGCCAGGGCGGCGTCGCCGGTGATCGCGAGCGCCAGGCGGTAGCCGCGCGGGCCGACCCGCCGGTAGGTCTCGGTGAAGGCGAGCGCGTCGTCGTCCGCGGCGCCCGCTGTGGCTTGGAGGGCGCGCTCGCCCAAGGTCCCCACCCCGTTCATACCCCGCTGCACGAACACCGACCCGCCGCGCATCTAACGAATTCGAGGCGGCCGGCTCCACGCGGTCTCGCGTGGGAAGGAAGTGAGACGAATGGCGCGAAGCGGAACGAGCCGCAGGGTCGGTGGCACGATCGCTTCTCGCGCTAAGTCGCGTCGTCCCAGTCGGTTTTCGCTTATCGTTCCGCAGGCCTGGGGGTTGCTCCGCAGTGGGCCATGTCCACCCCGGCGCACTTCAAGCTGCTCCAGGAGCTCGGCCGCGGCTCGGCCGGCCGGATCCACCTCGCCCTCGACGTGGAGCGCGACCGCCTGGTGGCGGTCAAGCACCTCTCCGAGGACGCGGTCTCGCGCCACAAGAACGCGGTCGCCCGCTTCATGCGCGAGGTGCGGATCCTGAGCCGGCTCCGCCACCCCAACCTGGTCGAGATCGTCCGCTGCGGCCACGCCGGGGGGCGGCCCTACTTCGCCATGGAGTACGTGGAGGGCCAGACGCTCGCGGCGCTGCTGGCGCGCGCCCCCATGGACCTCGAGCCCGCGCTGCGCTTGACCGAGCGCCTGGCCCGCGCGCTCGACTACATCCACCGCCACGGGATCGTGCACCGCGACGTCAAGCCCGCGAACATCCTGCTCGACGCCCACGGCGTGCCCAAGCTGGCCGACTTCGGCCTGGCGCACGACGCGGGCGAGGTCGACATGGGCCTGACCGCCTCGGGCACCGCGGTCGGCACGCTGCGCTACTGCTCCCCCGAGCAGTGCGCCGGCGCCAGCCACAAGGTCGACGGCCGGGCCGACATCTACGCGCTGGGCCTGATCCTGGCGACCGCGCTCACCCGCCGCTTCCCCGAGTGCCCCGAGTCCATGCAGGACCTGCGCGGCCGCTTCGAGCGCGACTACCGCCGCCCGCTCACCCGGCGCCTGGTCCCCGAGGACGTGATCGCCGTGTGCCGCAAGGCCATGCGCTTCGACCCCGCCAAGCGCTACCAGACCGCCAAGGAGCTGGCCCGCGAGCTGCGCCGCATTCGCCGCGAGCTGGCCGCGCGCCAGAGCCGGTTAGCGTCGTAGCTACTGGCCTCGGCCGCCGAGGAAGTCGTGGGCGAAGTCGCGCAGGCCGTAGCCCTCGCGCAGGTAGCCGCGCTCCCGTAGCCACGCGACCTGCCGCTCGAGCGCGCGGCGGATCGGGCTGTGGGAGTGGCCGAGCTCGCGCTGGGCCTTGCGGTCGTCGAGGAACCAGTAGAGCGACATGGCCTCGCTCATGGCGCGGTTGAGCGTGATGTAGGCGCCGCGGTCGACCCCGAGCACGCCGGCCAGCCGCTCGCTCACCCGCCCCAGCGCGCGGATCCCGCCGCGGGTCAGGGGCACCCGCAGCGGCGGCAGCCCGAGCACGTCGGCCAGGAGCTCGGCGTAGGCCTGGTTGGTGAGGTTCTCGCCGCCGAGCAGGTAAGCCTCCCCCGCCCGGCCACGCTCCGCGGCCGCCACGTGGCTGCGCGCCACGTCGGTCACGTCGACCAGGTTGAGCCCGCCCGGCGGGACGAACTGGAGGCGCACGAACGCGAGCCCGACCATGGCCCAGGACGAGTGGAAGTTGCGGTCGCCCTCCCCCAGGCACAGCGAGGGGTGGAGCGCCACCACCTCCAGCCCCCGGGCCGCCCCCTTGAACACCTCGGCCTCGGCCAGGCACATGGAGGTGACGTGGAACGAGTGGAACCGCTCGATCGTGGGCGCCCCGCGCTCGTCGACCGGGGTGGGGGTGGTCGTGCCGGCGTAGACCCCCACCGAGCCGGTGTAGATCAGGCGCCGCACGCCCGCCGCCAGGCAGGCGTCGACCACGTTGCGGGTGCCGATCACGTTCACGTCGTACAGCCGCTGGCCGTGCCGCTCCCACAGGCTCAGCACGCCGGCCGCGTGGACCACGACCTCGCGCCCGCGCAGCGCGGCGAGAAGGCTCGCCGGCTCCTCGAGGTCGACCGGGACCTCCTCCACGGTCAGCCCCGCCAGCCCCTCGCGCGAGCTCCCGGGCCGGACCCCGACCGCCACCTCGTGACCCGCGGCCGCGAACGCGCGGGCCACGTGCCCGCCCACGAACCCGGTCCCCCCCAGCACGAACACCTTCATAGGCGGGGGATCTTAGTGCAGGAGGCGCCTCCCCGCGCCCTCCGCGGCGGGGCGCCGGAAGGGGCCGGGCCGAGCTTGACTGGGGCAGGGTAAAGCGGGACAACGAACGCAGGACGGGAGCGCTCTTGGCCCAGCTCATCATCGTCGAGGGCGAGAACCGCGGGAAGACGTTCGAGCTGCGCGACCGCGAGACCCTCGGCCGCGCGCCCGACAACACCATCGTCCTCACCGACCGGCGGATCTCGACGCACCACGCCGAGATCGCGCGCCGCAAGTTCGGCTACGAGATCAAGAACCTCGACCACAGCAAGGCGCTGCAGGTCAACGGCGAGGTGTTCAAGGCGACCCGCCTGCAGCACGGCGACTGGATCACGATCGCCGACACCACGTTCGTGTTCTCCGAGGACTCCGAGCCGCAGCAGAGCGAGCACCAGATCGAGCTGCAGTCGATCGACACCGACGACCTGCTCCGCTCGCAGATCCAGGCCCGGCGCAAGTCGTTCGAGGACGCCGAGTCGGTGATCGAGACCCTCGACCGCTCCGGCGGCGCGGGGGACCAGCGGCTCGGCGTGCTGTTCCGGCTGGCGCACCGGCTGAGCAGCACCCTGATCCTCAAGCAGCTCGGCGACCAGCTCGCCGAGGAGATCTACGACGTGTTCGACGCGGACCGGGTGTTCGTGCTCCTCATGGACGAGGAGCAGAAGCGCCTGCGCCCGCTCGCCAGCCGCCGCCGCGACGACGCGCTCGACGGGGCGGCCGACGTGAGCCGCACGATCGTCAAGGAGGTGCTCGGCAGCAAGGAGGCCGTCCTGTGCAGCGACGCCCTCGACGACGCCCGGTTCCTCTCGGGCAAGTCGATCGTGGAGAGCAACGTGCGCGCGTTCATGTGCGTGCCGTGCATCCACCACTCGCGCGTGGTGGCGCTGATCCAGGTCGACAGCTCGCGCGAGCGCTCGTTCGGCGGCGACGACCTCGACCTGCTCAACGGGATCGGGCAGTTCGTGGCGGTCCTGATCGAGAACTGCAAGGCCTACCAGAAGGGGCGCGAATACAACCGCCAGCTGTTCCACCTCGGCCGCGCGATCCAGCGGCTGTCGAGCTTCCTCGACCGCGAGCAGATCCTCAAGGAGGTCAGCAAGATCGCGCAGCAGCAGCTCAACTGCACCAAGGCCAGCGTGATCCTGCTCAACGAGCAGGGGCGCATGCGGCTCGAGAGCGTGGTCGGCATGACCAAGGAGGTGTGGAACTCGATCAAGGGCTCGGAGATCGGCGAGCGGTTCTGCCGGCAGGTGATCGAGGAGGGGCGCCCGCTGCTCGTGCAGGACATCCGCGAGCTGGGCTACACCCCCAACCCGCGCTACTCCAGCCGCTCGTTCCTGATCGTGCCCGTGGTCCAGAAGACGCAGACGGCGGGCGCCCGCAAGACCGAGGAGAGCCACATCCTGGGCGCGATCGCGGTCACCGACAAGATGGGCGGGGCGGCCTTCTCGGGCAACGACCAGAAGATCCTCGACATCATCGCGGGCCAGCTGGCGATCGCGCTCAAGAACGCCGACCTGTACGAGAAGGCCACCGTCGACAGCCTGACCCGGGTCTACCTGCGCCGGTTCTTCGAGCAGCAGCTCACCGAGAAGCTCGAGGGCGGCGACGTCAAGGAGCCCGTCTCGCTCCTGATCCTCGACATCGACCACTTCAAGCACACCAACGACACCTACGGCCACCAGGCCGGCGACGCGGTGCTGCGCAAGCTCGGCGCGCTGCTCAAGAAGTGCGTGCGCCCCTCGACCGACACCGTGGCCCGCTACGGCGGCGAGGAGTTCACCGTCCTGTTGCCCGGCGCCGACGCCCAGCTCGCGATCAAGGTCGCCCAGCGCATTCGGCAGGCGGTCGAGGAGGAGTCGTTCCTGATCCCCGACGGGCGGACCCTGCAGAAGACGGTCTCGATCGGGATCGCCACCGTCATGCCGGGCGAGCGCGAGACCCCCGCCCGCCTGCTGAAGAAGGCCGACTACGCGCTCTACGAGGCCAAGGAGAGCGGCCGCAACCGCTACGTCTCGTGGAGCGACGAGCTGCTCAAGAAGCTGCGCAGCAAGGCCGCGGGCGGGCGCCTGAAGGGGAGCGACGACTAAGGAGTCGGCGTGAGCTACGACGTCGTCCTGACCTTCCGGCGCGCTGCGCCGCGCGGTAGCCTCGAGGCGCTCCTCGAAGAGCTCCTGCCGGGCCTGCAGCAGAACGGCGCCAAGACCTCCTACTGCTGGCAGCGCGAGGAGGGCGCGTTCTTCACCGTGGAGGCGACGACGAACCTCCTGGGGCGCGTCAAGCGCCTGAGCTGGAACCTCGCGTATGGCGGCACGGTGGCCGAGGCGGCCCGCTTCGCCGCGGCGATCGCGTCGGTGGCGGAGCGCCTCGAGGGCGTGGTGTTCGACCCGCAGGCCGGCGGCGAGCTGACGTCGCCTGCCGAGGAGATCGTGGCCAAGTGGCGGGAGGCGAACCTCTGGTCGCTGGGCAACTACGAGTCCGGTCGGTTCGAGGTGCGCGGAGCGCGCAACCTGATCCGACGGGACGGGCGCTGGGTGCTGTTCGAGGCGGTCGGGACGCCCGATCGCGGGGCGAACCTGGCCTCGGTCTGGGCTTGCTACGCGCGGGCCGGTGAGCTCGAGCGGGCGGACGCGCTCGCCGAGCGGATCGTGGCGGAGCTCCCCGACGACGAGGACGTCCTGCGCCTGCTCGCCGAAGGCTACCGCGCCCAGGGGGAGCTCGAGCGGACGGCACAGCTCCTGCAGGCGGCGGCCGGCGCCGAGCCCGCCGAGCGGCCGGCTCCCGTGCACGCGCCCGGATCCCCGGCGCGCCTCGCGCAGGCGCTGGACGCTGAAGACTACAACGTCCGGGCGGACGCCGCCGAGGCGCTCGCCGCGCTGGGCGCGGCGGGCGTCGCGCAGCTCGTCGCAGCGATCGAGGAGGGCTCGACCCGGGCGGCGGAGGCGGCGCTCGCCGTGCTGCCCGAGGTCGAGGCGGAGCTACCCGGGCACCTCCGCGATGCGATCGTGCGGCGCATCGTCAGCGACGACGCGCTCGACCCGCTCAGCGCGACGTCCCTCTGGGACCTCGACGCCGACGAGGCGTTCGCTCGGCTGTGCGCGGAGCTCGCGCTCGATCGCGACGACGACGAGGACGCGGCCTTCTCGGTCCGCGAGCGCATCGCCATGCTGCTGTCCTTCCGAGAGCCGGTCCGGGCGATCCCGCACCTCGCCGCAGCGATCGCGCGCTTCGGCGACCTCGACGGAGGCGCCTGGAGCATCCCTGACGAGGTCGAGAGCAGCCTGGCCATGATCGACCACCCGGACGCCTGCGGGCCGCTCCTCGCGCTCCTCGACCACCCCTGCCCTGGAGTGCGCCGGGCGGCGGTCACCGCGCTCGGTCAGCCGGCGTTCGCGGGCTCGCCAGAGGCGCACGCCGCGCGCGCGCGGTTGGCCGCCGAGGACCCCCACCCTGCCGTGCGCGAGGCCGCGGCCAGGCCGGGACGCCCGCTGACCGACGACTGAGCCGGAGCCGCCCTCAGCGCGCCGTGACGTGGGCCCCGAGCTCGGCCTGCTCGCGGAGCGGCTCGAACCCGGGGTCTTCACCGAGCCGCGCGGTCGTCGAGGCCGTGCTCGAACGCCGCGTCGAGCGCGAACAGCGCTCGCACGCGCCGCTCGCGGATCACTTGCCGCTCATCAGCGCCTTGAACTCCTCCATCTCGCTGATCGGGCCGAAGCCCTTCTCGTTGCGGATCCGCTCGTAGCCCTTGAACTCGCACTGGAAGGAGGCCTCCAGCTCGGCGATCGCCTTCATGCGCCGCTCCTGCGCCATGTCCTCGGTGCAGTCCTCCTCGGTCGACATGATCGACCAGCACAGCGCCTGGAGGTAGTGGCTGATCCCCGAGACCGGGTCGAGCTCGAGCGCCTTCTCGTAGTCGCTCATGGCCGTGGCGTAGTGCGCGTTGCGCTTCTCCTGCTCGGTCTCCTTGCCCGCCATCTTGGTCCACAGGAAGCCGCGGTACAGGAAGGCCGTGACGTGCGTCGGGTTGATCTCGAGGCAGCGGTCGAAGTCGGCGATCCCCGCCTCGAGGTCCTCGCGGCTCACCTGCTTGAACTCGGTCTTGGCCACGTAGAAGAAGCCGCGCAGGAACACCACGTACGAGACGTTGGGGTGGTCGCTGACGATCTTGTTCAGCTCGGTGATCACGCGGTTGAGGTCGACCACGTACGAGATCTGGTAGACCTTGTTGTAGACCTGGTCCGCGATGCGCGGGTTGAGCTCCAGCGCGCGCGAGAAGTCGAGGATCCCCGGCACGAAGTTGCCGATCTTGAGGTAGCAGGTGCCGCGGTCGTAGAACGCCTCGTCGTAGCCGGGGTTGAGCTCGATCGCGCGGTCGAACCGCTTGATCGCCTCCGAGTAGTTGAGGCGGTCGCGCAGGGCGCGCCCCTCGAGCAGCTCGGCGTTGGCGGCCTCGCGCGCGGCCGCCCGCACCTCCTCCACGTGCGCCAGCGCGGTCGCCGCCGCGTCGGCCAGGCCCAGCCGCTGGTTCACCTCGGCCGCGAGCTCGAGGTACTTGATCGCCTGGTTGATCCGGCGCGGCTCCGCCGTGCGGAAGTCGGTCGGCACGGCCACGATCGCCTGCTCGAGGTCGTCCTTGGCCTTGGCGACGCGCGGGTCGTCGTCGCCGGCGGCCTGCGCGAGCAGGGCCAGCGCCCGGCCGTAGTGCGCGTCGGCCGCCACCTCGGGGGCGTCCTCGGGGGTCACGTCGATCGCGCGGTCGAACTCCTGCTCGGCCCGCGCGTGGTCGCGCAGGTGCTGCGGGCGCTGCGTGTTCGGGTCGCGCGCCTCGGGGAGGTCCCGGGTGAACAGAAAGCCCAGCAGCTCGTGCCCGGCGAGCAGGAACGGGTCGGCCTCGACCGCCCGCTCGGCGAGCGCGACCGCCACGTCGTGCCCCGACCAGTCGCGGCAGAGGCGCGCCCGCTCCAGGGCCGCCAGCGCGTGGAGCGGGTTGCGCGCCAGCGCCCGCGCGAACGCCTGGCGCGCCTGCTTGTAGTACTCCGGCTTCTTGCTGCGCTCGGCCAGGCCCTGAAAGCGCACGCCCTCCTGATAGAAGTAGACCGCGTCGTCGGCGCCGGTCTGCTGCAGCGTGCGCGCCTCCTCGAACGCGCTCGCCGCCTCCTCGCGCTGCCCCTTGCCGAGCCGCACGTGGCCGAGCCCGGCCTTGGCGGCCGCCGAGCCGGAGTCCGCGCCCTGGGCCTTCTTGAAGTGCTTGCGGGCCGCGTCCCACTCCCCGGCCTCGACCGCGATCCGGCCGAGCAGGACGTGGGCGTCCGCCAGCGGGCGGTCGGCGTCGAGCGGGTTGAACGTGCCGACGTCGAGCGGGTCCTCCCACTCGCCGTCCTCCCACGGGTCGTCGCCGGCCTCCTCCTCGTCTTCCTCGTCCTCGCCGCCGCCCTCGCCGAAGCGCACGTGCGGCCGCGCGGCGAGCAGCGTCAGCGCCTGCTCCACCTTGGCGCGCGCCGCGTCGCGCTCGCCGTCGAGCAGGTGGAGCGTGGCCCGCCCGAGCAGCGCGTCCACCTGCGCGGGGTCCTTGGAGAGGGCGCGGTCGAAGCCCTCGCGCGCCGCGCGCAGCCGCCCCTCACGCAGCGTCTTGGCCTCGGCCTCGAGGGTCGCGAGGGGCGGCGGCGGACCGAGCGCCCCGTCCGCGGTCGCGTTCGCCTGGCGGATCCGGTCGTCGACCTCGAGCGTGCACTCGAAGGGGTCGGCCTGCACGAGGTCGAGCGCGGCCAGGGCCGTGAGCGCCTCGGCCTGGTACGGGGCCGCCTCGCGCGCCTCGCTCTGCACGATCTCGGTGTAGTGCTGGCGCGCCCGCTCGTACTCCAGCACCCACTCCTGCGCCCGGCCGAGCCCGAGGTAGGCCCGGTAGTACTGGGTCGAGCGCGAGATCGCGACCTCGTAGTCCTTGATCGCCTGGGCCAGCTTGCGCTGCACGAAGTGCAGCTCCGCCCGGTAGTAGTAGCCGTCGGGGAGCGAGGGGGTGATGTCGATCGCCTCGGTCAGGTCGTCCTGCGCCTCGCCGAAGTGGCCGAGCGCCTGATGGGTGCGCCCGCGCCACAGGTAGCCCTCGAAGTGGTCGTCCTCGATCCCGAGCACCTTGTCGAAGTCGAGCAGGGCCTCGTCGAACCGGCGCAGCTCGAAGTAGGCCTCGCCGCGCAGCAGGTAGGCCCGCAGCGCCTTGGGGTCCTGGTCGATCACCTCGCCGAAGCGCGCGAGCGCCTCGGGGTAGTCGCCCGCCATCCGGTGCACGCTGCCCGTCTCGAGCCGCGCGTCGACGTGCTTGGGGTCGTGGGCCAGGATCGCCTCGAACACCTGCAGCGCGGCGGTGTAGTCGCCCTGCAGCGCCCGCACCTTCCCCTTCTCGAGCCGGAGCCGCAGCGCCGTCTCGCCGGTCTCCGAGGCGCACTTGGCGAGGCCGCGGTCGAAGGTGGCGAGCGCCTCCTGGTACGCCTGCGGCGTGCCGACGTCGGCGTGCGCCCGGCCGGCCTCGAGGAACACCTCCTGGTAGATGGCCGCGACCTCGGGCTCCTTCTCGGTGAGGTAGGCCTCCAGCTCGGGCTGGGTGTTGTAGCGGTCGAACTCCTCGGGCAGGAGCGGCAGGTCGTCGAGGATCCGCTCGGCGTCCTGCAGGTCGTGCAGCGCGTTCTTCGGGTCGCGGTCCTTGCGCCGCGCCACGCCCTGCGTGATCTGCGAGCGCGCGTTGATGAACTGGTTCTCGAGCTCGGTGCAGTAGGTCTCCCACTCGTGCTTCTTGTTGATCTCGAACTCGAGCTTGAGCGCCTGCTGGTTGCGCCAGTAGATCAGCCCCAGCGCGCCGCTGAGCGCCAGCACGGTGACCGAGCCGACCACCACCACCGGCATGTTCTTCTTGGCCTTCTTGATCGCCCGTCCGATCGGGCCGAGCGGGCGCGCCTTGATCGGGTCGCCGTTGAGGTAGCGCTGGATGTCCTCGGCGAGCTCCTGCGCGGTCTGGTAGCGGCGGTGGACGTCCTTGTCCATGGCCTTGAGCACGATCGTGTCGACGTCGCGGTCGACGCGCGAGTCGTGCTTGCGCGGCGGGATCGGCTCCTCCTCGAGGATCTTGTGGTACACCTCCATGGTCGTCTCCCCGTGGAAGGGGAGCTTGAGCGTGAGCAGCTCGTACAGGATCACGCCGAGCGCGTAGACGTCGGCCCGCTGGTCGATGTCGACGTCGCCGCGGGCCTGCTCGGGCGGCATGTAGAACGGGGTGCCGACCACCGCCCCGGTGCGCGTGAGCATCGACTTGTGATCGATCTGCTTGGCGAGGCCGAAGTCGGTCACCTTGGGGTGGCCGTCGGTGTCGAGCAGCACGTTGGCCGGCTTGAGGTCGCGGTGGATGATCCCCTTGCCGTGGGCGTAGTGGATCGCCTGCGCGCACTCCTTCACGACCTCGAGCACGCGCCGGACGGGCATCTTCTCCTTGCGCTTGACGATCGCGTCGAGGGGGTCGCCCTCGATCAGGTCCATGGTGAAGTAGTGGAAGCCCTGGTGGCAGCCGACCTCGTGGACCGCGACGATGTTGGGGTGCTGCAGCTTGGCCGCGGCCTCGGTCTCGCGCTTGAACCGGCGGATCTGCTTCTCGGAGGCGTTCTCGCCCTCCTTCATGACCTTGAGCGCGACGATCCGCTTGAGGCTGCGCTGGCGGGCGCGATACACGATGCCCATGCCGCCGCGCGCGATCTCGCCGAGGATGTCGTAGGGCCCGAACACCGTCTCCGAGGAGCCGTCGGAGTTCTTGCGGGTCGACATGGCGAGCGCGATCGGGTCGTCGCCGGCGACCTCCTTGCCCGGGCCCGTGGCCGCTCCCACCGGGGAGCCGAAGGCGGACCCCGCCGGCCCGAAGTTGCTGCCGGCCGGCCCGAACGCGCTGCCGGCCGGCCCGAACGCGCTCCCCGCCGGACCGTAGTTGCTGCCGGCCGCGTAGTTGGCGCCGGCCGGGCCGTAGTTGCTCGCCGGAGGCCCGAAGTTGCTCGCCGGAGGCCCGAAGTTGCTGCCTGCTGGTCCGTAGTTGCTGCCGGCGGCGTAGTTGGCGCCTGCTGGTCCGTAGTTGCTGCCGGCGGCGTAGTTGGCGCCGGCCGGGCCGTAGTTGCTGCCCGCGGGGCCGAACGCGCTCCCCGCGCCGTAGTTGCTGCCGGCCGCCCCGTAGCCGGGCGCCGCGGCGGGATGGTTGCCGCTGTCCCAGGCGGGCCGGCTGCCCCCGCGGGTCTCGTCGAGGCGCTCGTTGACCCGGTTCACGACCTGCGTCCCGAACCCGCTCGCGCCGCCGTTCGACTCCTGCACCTCCTGGTAGAGCCGACGGGCGGTGCCCTCGTCCATGATCCCGCGCGTGACGAGGAGCCGCGCGAGGTGCTCGCCGTTGCCCGAGCTGCGCAGATCGGCGCACTCGCGGACCTGGTCGCGGGTCGCCAGGCCGCGATCGATCGCGAGGCGGCCCAGCTGGATCTCGGCGGCGGAGAGCGTCGCGTTGGCCATGGCAAAACCCCTATCCGCGGGAGAATCTCGCTAAGTCGAACGGGGACAAGGGCTGTGGGCCGCGTCCCCTGCTTGGAAGTCTAGTCGTGCGCGAAGGGCGCTGTCAAACCGGACTGGGGCCGGCGGGCCGTCGTTACTCCCGTCGTGTCAGTGTGTTATAGAGTTGACCCCCATTTGGGTTGCCGTTGACCGCGAGTTGACAGGCCGCCCCACGAGCCCGCCATGATCTCGATCCCGCCGCCCCCGCCCCTCGATCCCTGCTGCCGCGCCGAGGCGGAGCGCTCGCTCGAGCGCGCGCGCGACGTGGCCGTGTGCGACGGCTGCGGCCGTCTGCTCCTGGCCTGGACCGAGGCCGAGGAGCAGGCCAAGACCCGCGACGAGCTGCGCCGCCACGGGGTGGCCTTCAGCGAAGGGAAGCTGGGGCGCTTGTTCGTCACGGCCAAGGAGCGGAGCTGAGCGGCCTCGGCCGGAGGACGCTACAGGTACCGCTCGGGGTCGAACTCGTCGATCGGGATCACGCGCACGCGCGGGAGCGGGCCGCCCTCGAACGCGCGCACGTCGTCCTCGAGGTCGAACACCCGCACGCCGGGCATGTCGACGAACTCCCCGCCGAGGTACTCGCGGAACGCGAGCACCCCGAGCGGCCGCTCGCCGTCGTGGAGCGCGGCGAGGGCCTGGCTGAAGTCCTGATCGTGGCTGACGAGCAGCACGGGTCCGCGGCGGGCGCGCAGCGCCTCGAGCGTGCGGTTGATCGCGATGTCGACCACCTTCTGGTCGGGGTCGCCGCTGAGGGGGATCGGCAGGTAGCCGGCCATGCGGAGGGCCTGCACGAACGTGCCTGGGAGTCCGCGCCACGCGTTGAGGAAGAACAAGGCCCGCGCCTGGCGCGGCCCGAACGCCTGCTCCGCGAAGGTGCGCACCTTGTCCCAGCGCGGGCGCTGCTCGGGGCGGGGCTTGGCCTCGAGGATCTGGCCCAGGGTGCGGTCGATGTTCTCCCCGTCGATCAGGACGTAGACGGGCTCGTCGTTGCGGTCGGGCGGCATGGGGGCTCGGCTATGCGCTAGGCGTTACGGGCTTAGTAAAAGCCGTATCGTACGCCACCCCGCGGCCGCGCGCACTCGCCCCTGGCTGACCGACCCTCAGTCGTCGTCGAGGCTGAGGACCTCGCCCTCGAGGTCGTCGTAGATGCTGCGGAGCGCGTCGCGCGCGGCGCCGCGCAGGGCGCGCCGGGGGACGAGCGGGCGCTCGCCGGCCCAGTCGGCGGGCGGCCCAAGGACGATCGAGAGCTCCTCGTCCTCGTCGCGTTCGGTGTCCAAGGGGCGCACCTCCGCAGGCTTCGAAGCGTAGCACGCCCGCTCGGGCAGGGAGAAGCCCCGGGTGTTCACGGCGTTGTTGCCCGCGGGCTCCCGGGCGAAAGGCCGTTGACGACAGCGACGGGGGCAAGGGGTTGAAACGTAGCGACTTAGCCTCCCGCGCCGCGGCGGCGCGTCGAGTGCACAGCGGGCCCGCACTTAAGGAGGTGCTACGTGCCCGCCCGCCTCGTCCTGCTCGCCGCGCTCCTGTCCGCCCCCACGCTCGCCTTCGCCGGGGGCCCGCTCGAGACGGTCCAGCGCGCCGCGAAGCGAGCCGAGAAGGCCGGCGATCAGGAGGCCGCCGAGCGGGCCTACGCCCGGCTCGCGTTCGCCGGCTCGCGCAGCGCGCTCAAGAAGCTGCGCGCGCTCCAGAGCGAGCGCGCCGAGCCCCTCTTCGAGGAGGCGGCCTCGCTGGCGAAGAGCGACGACGCCGAGGCGGCCCTCGAGGCGCTGGCGCGCGCGGCCCAGATCGCGCCGCACGACGCTCAGGTGGCCAAGCTCTACAAGAAGCTCGACCACACGTTCGTGGGGGGACGCTGGATCCCGGCCGACCGCGCCGAGGCGGCCCGCGAGGAGGACGCGCGCCTGGGAGAGACGCGGCGCGCGGCGCTCGGCCTGAGCGAGGCGTTCGTGATCATTCGCGAGGGGCCGTTCCGCTTCTACACCGACATCGACATGAGGTACGGCCGCTCGGTGCTCGAGCAGATGTTCGCGTCGATCCAGACCCACTACGCCGAGTATCTCCGCGTGATGGAGCCGCTCGGCGTGCGCTACCCCGCGGGCGGGCTCGACGTGGTCCTGTTCCAGCACGAGTCGGACTACCTGAAGCACACGGGCGTGCCGGGCTCGGCGGGCGTCTACTTCCCGAGCAAGGGAGCCGGCTTCTTCTTCGCGGGCTCGCAGGGGTTCAACTTTCCGACCATGCTCCACGAGATGACCCACCAGCTGAACCACAAGGTGCTCGGGACCGTGCGCCCGACGCCCTGGTTCGAGGAGGGGATCGCGGAGTACTTCGGGGCCGGGCTGCTCTCCGCGGGCGGCCGCAGGATCAAGCTCGGGGTGCCCGACCGGGGGCGCATGAGCGACTTCCGCGGGATGCAGCTCGCCGGGCAGACCTACCCCCTCGCGAGCTACTTCGCGGCCTCGGCGCAGCTCTCGGGGGCCTACTACGCGCAGGCCTGGGCGCTCACCTACTTCCTCATGGAGGGCTCGCCCGTCGGCCGGCTGATCGCGTTCGACCTGATCGCGGCGAGCAAGGCGAAGGCCCAGGGCTCCACGCTGAGCCGCGCCGAGGTGGAGCGCGTGCTGGCCGACCACGGGTTGACCGTCGACGCGCTGGAGCAGGCCTACCTCGCCTTCCACCGCGGGGAGAAGGCGGGCGCGGCGAGCACGCTCGAGGCGAGCTTCCAGTCGCGCCGCTGAGCGTGCGGACGGGCGCTCCCCAACACCGCAGCCGCGAGCCAGGATCGGGCCAGGGAGCGGCCCATGCAGATCACCCTCGCCGACGTCGCGCGCCTCGCCGGCGGGCGCCTGTCCGACCCGAGCGTCGCGCAGCGCACGGTGCGCGGGCTGCGCTCGCTGAGGGCCGCCACGCCAGAGGACCTGAGCTTCTTCCGGGGGGAGGCGCGCTTCTTGGCCGACGCCCAGGCGACCTGCGCGGCCGCGGTCCTGATTGCCCCCGACGCGGACGGGGTCACGCGGCCGCGGATCGTGGTGGACGACGTCGAGGCCGCGCTGGCGCGCCTGGCGGGCGCGCTGCGCGACGCGCAGCGCCCGGCGCCGCGCCCGGGCATCCACCCGCTCGCCTGCGTGGATCCGAGCGCGGCTCTGGGGTCCGAGGTCGCCGTCGGGCCGTTCGCGGTGGTCGAGGCCGGGGCGAGGCTCGGCGAGGGGGCGCGGGTCGACGCGCACGCGTTCGTCGGGCGCGGGGCGGTGCTCGGGGCGCGCTGCTGGCTGCACCCGGGCGCGGTGGTCCTCGATCACGCCGTGCTCGGCGAGCGCGTGATCGTCTGGCCGCACGCCGTGGTGGGGCGCGACGGGTTCGGGTTCTTCCGGCGCGACGGGCATTACTACCGGATCCCGCAGGTGGGCGGCGTGGTGCTCGGCGACGACGTGGAGGTCGGGAGCCTCTCCACGGTCGACCGCGGGGCCGTCGACCCGACGCAGGTCGAGGACGGGGTCAAGATCGACGCGCACTGCCACGTGGCGCACAACTGCCGGATCGGCGCGGACGCGCTCCTGATCGGCTACGCCCGCATGGGCGGCTCGGTCGAGATCGGGGCCGGCGCGATCCTGGCGGAGGACGCCGCGGTCGCCGAGCGGCGCAAGGTCGGGGCGGGCGCGATCGTGGGGAGCGCCGCGACGGTGCAGTACGAGGACGTCGCGCCCGGGGCGCGCGTGCTCGGCTTCCCCGCGCGGCCGCACATGCTCGCCAAGCGGATCGAGGCGGCGCAGGCGCGCCTGCCCAAGCTGCTCGAGGAGGTGCGCGGGCTGCGCCGCCGGCTGACCTCCCTCGAGGAGCGCCTCGGCGCCGGCCCCAGGCGGCGGCAGCCGCCCCGCGCCGAGCGGGCGGACGAGGTGGCGTAGGCTCACTCACAGCCCGGTCGGGAACGCCTCGGGCAGCTCGCCGCGCTCCCAGGCCTGCGTGCGCTCGAGCGGGATCACCGCGCGCGTCTCGTCCACGTGGATCAGGGCGTCGTACTGCCGCGCCGCGTGGGCGTGGAGGTAGTGGCTCGTCCGCTCGGACTCGGGCCGATAGACCACCCCGATCGCGCGCTGCAGGCGGCGCGGCTCGAGGGCGCGCGCCAGCGCGCGCGGCCCGCCGCGCAGCAGGAGGAGCGAGGCGGGCCGCCCCTCGCTCGCCTCGTGCAGGAGCTCCTCGAGGCTGCCCGGCAGGGCCGGGCGGACGCGGCGGTGGAGCGCGGGGCCGCCCCACTCCCGGGCCGCCGTGACGGCGCCGCGGTAGGTGGTGAACCCCACCAGGAACGCCTCCTCGCCCCACCGCTCGCGGGCGAGCTGGCCGAGGTTCAGCTCGCCCTGCTCGGCGGCCTCGGTGGCGCGCGCGTCGCCGACGTGCGAGTCGTGCGCCCACACCACGACCTTCCCGCTCCCGCGCGCGCCGAGGTGCTCGGTCAGCGCGGCGAGCGTGTCGGCCAGGTGGCGGTCGCGCAGGTTCCAGGTGTTCACCCGGCCGCGGAACGCCTCGCGGTAGTACTGCTCGGCCCGCTGCACGACGCGCGCGTTCTGCTCGGCGCAGAACTGCTCGTCGGCGGCCACCAGCCCGTCGCGCGCCAGGAGCTCGCCCGCGCGCCGCTCGAGCTCGGCGAGCTGCTCGACCACCGCCCGTTCGCACTCGGGGCGGGCTCGCAGCAGCGCGTCGAGGCCGTAGCGCTGGCCCGCGTCCTCGCCCGCGTCCCCGTCGGCGTGATCGAGGCAGGCGTAGCGCTCGCGGGCGAGGCGCGCGGCCTCGGGGTCGACCCGCTCGAGGTACTCGATCACCGCGGCGGCCGAGGCGTGCAGGCTGTAGAGGTCGAGGCCGTAGAAGCCGACGCGCGCCTCGGGAGGGCGCTGCAGGCCGTGGGCGCGCAGCCACGAGACGAGCGAGATCACCTCCTCGTTGCGCCACATCCAGGTGGGGAAGCGCCGGAAGCCGCGCAGCGCCTCCTCGGGCGTCCGGTCGCCGCCCTCGCCGCGCACGAAGCGGTTCACCCGGTAGGCATCGGGCCAGTCGCCCTCGATCGCCACCGCGGCGAAGCCGCGCTCCTCGATCAGGCGCCGGGACAGCTCGGCGCGGAGCCCGTAGAACTCCTGCGTGCCGTGGGTGGCCTCGCCCAGCAGCACGACCCGGGCCTCGCCGATCGCGCCGAGGAGCGGGTCGAGGTCGGCCGCGGTCTGGAGCGGGAGGGCGCCGCGCCGCACCATGGCGACGGGGTCGGTCCGCGAGGTGCGCGCCACCGAGTCAGCCCTCGGCGCCGACGCGCTCGCGCGCCCGGCGCAGGAGCTCGCAGACCTCCTCCTCGGCGAGGTCCGGGAAGCGGTCGTACCAGAAGGCCACGCCGCCGAAGAACGGGGCCGGCACGAGCGGCGCCACCACCTCGGGCAGCTCACGCCGCAGCAGGGCGAGGGTGTCGAGCGGCGCGACCGGCGCGGCGGCGACCACCCGCGCGGGCTGCTGCGTGAGCACGGCCTGCGCGGCGACCCGCAGGCTGGCGCCGGTGGCGATCCCGTCGTCGACCAGGACCACCGTCCGCCCGCGCAGCGCGGGGAGCGGGCGCTCGCCCCGATAGCGGGCGAGCTCGCGCTCCAGCTCGGCGCGCTCGCGCCGCACGACCTCCTCGACCGCCTGCTCGGGGCTGGGCACGTCCTCGAGCGCGGCTGGGTTGAGCACCCGCGCGCCGCCCGCCGCGATCGCGCCCATGGAGCGCTCCTCGTGGCCGGGGACGGGGAGCTTGCGCACCGGCAGGACCTCGAGCGGCGCGCCCAGCCGCTCGGCCACCTCGAACGCCACGGCCACCCCGCCGCGCGGCAGCCCGAGCACGATCGGCGCGGCGGCGTGCGCCAAGAACCGCAGCCGCTCCGCCAGGATCTTCCCGGCGTCGGCGCGGTCGCGGTAACGCGCCGGACGGATCGTCCGCAGCTCTCGCGGGTATGCCACGCGACACCTCTCCGCGCCTGTGGAGCGCAACTGGTGCGCCCGCGGCGCGCGCCAGCGCAGCGAGCCTTCCAGGCGAGCGCGGGGCGCGCGCGTCCCGCCGGCGGCGAGCGTTGCCCGGCCAGCGGCGCCAGCGCCGTCACTCGCCGATCAGGGCTCGTCGCGCTCGGGGAACACCACCTCGTCGTGGGCCTGCTCGGCCGGCTCGCCAGGAGCGCGCTCCGGCTCGGCCTCCGCCTCCTCCGCGAGCTCCTCGGGATCCTCGACCAGCGCCGGGTCGAGCACGACCTCGTCCTGCTCGAACGCGGCCGGCTCGCC
>CAZMSZ010000003.1:33409-38212 GCA_964569055.1 uncultured Planctomycetota bacterium
CTCCGCCCCGCTGCGCCGATCTGCGACCATGCGGCCCCGTGATCCGTCCGGCTCGCCGCGTCGCTCGCCTCGCCCTCCTCGCTCCGCTCCTCGCGCTCGGCTCGTGCGCCTGGCTCTCGGACCGCGCCGGCGACCTCGCGGACGTGGTGGTGGTCGAGGCGAGCGCGGGGCTGGGGCTCGCGGCGGACGTCAAGCTGACCGACCTGCTCCACGTCGGCGCGGGCTACGCCCACGCGCGCAAGGTCGGGCTGCGGGGGCGCGAGGCCGAGCTGCTGTGGGACCGCGAGGTGGGGCTGCCGCTCTCGCTGGTGCCGTGGCTGGGCGCGGCGCGCGACGGCGAGTGGTGGCGGGTCGGGCACCTCCACGCGAACGCCGCGGAGCTGTGGCACGGGAGCTCGCCCTGGCGCCTGTTCGACCTCGAGGTCGGCCTGTTCGCGGGCGTGCTCGGGCTGCGGCTCGGGCTGAGCCCAGGCGAGCTGGTCGACTTCCTGGCGGGGCTGATCGGGTTCGACCCTGCGGGCGACGACGCGGGTCCGCCCGCGGCGCCAGCGCCGCGCGACGGGGCGATCGAGGAGGAGGGGCTGTGGCTGGTCGGCGACCTCCACGACCACTGCCACCCGCCCGACGGGGGGCACGCGCCGGTCAGCCCGGCCGAGACCCACGCGCTCGCGGCCGCGAACGGGCTCGACTTCGTCGGGATCAACCCGCACCTCTGGTTCGAGGGGGAGGCGCCCGCCGCGCGCGCCGACCTGCAGGCGCTGGCGCGCGAGGTCCGCGCGCTGGAGGGGCAGGGGCCGATCGTGATCCCCGGGCTCGAGGTCATGTTGCGCGGACGCGGGGCCGGCCCGTTCGGCGCGGGAGGGCACGTGCTGCTCCTGTTCCGCGACCTCGAGGACGCCTACGCGTTCAACACGCCCGGCGCCGAGCCGGCCGAGGACGAGCGGGCGTGGGTGCGCGAGCGGCTCGCGACCCTCGCGCCCGACGAGCGCCTGTGGGTCCCGGCCCACCCCTGGCCGCACCCGCGCCTGCGGATCCCGTTCTTCCCCGACTGGGCCGCCGACTGGAAGCAGGTCGACGAGCTGCCCGACGGCGGCGCGACCCTGGAGGGGCGGGAGTACGCCCGGTGGGCGACCCCCTGGCGCGAACGCGCGCGGCGCCGCGAGGACCCGGCGCCGTGGCGGCTGGTGCGCTATCGGTTGGCGCCGGCCGCGCGCGAAGGGTTGGCGGTCCTGGCCCCCGGCGACGCGCGCGAGACCGCCGCGCTCGGGCGTGCGCTCGACCCCGAGGCGGTGCGCGCGGCCGCCTGGAAGCTCGTGCCCGCCCCCGCCGACGGCGAGGCGCTCGGCGAGCTCCGCAGGGCGGAGGCCGCGCTCGGTCAGGTGCTGGCGCGCGAGCTGGCGGCGGGTCCGGCCGGCGGGCCGCTCGCGCTGGAGGTCGCGCTGGACGTCGGGCGCAACGCCTGGCTCTGGGCCCGGCTCGGGCGCGACGCCGCGGGCGAGCTCGAGCTGGCGCTGAGCTACGGCGCGACGCCGCTCGGCGCCGACGGGCGGCCGCACCCCGCCCTCCACGACGTCCCGGTCGACGGGTTCGAGACGCTGAGCGGCCTGGTCCACCTCGCCTCCCTCGCGGTGGGTCGCCGCGGCGAGGAGCTCGACCTCGCCCAGGCGTTCGCGCTGCTCGAGCGGCGCATGCTGGCCGAGCGGCGGCGGCTGGTCCCGCTGGCCGGCTCCGACAACCACCGCGACCTCGTGTTCCCGACCCTGTGGGCGTTCGCGCGCGAGCGCAGCCGCGAGGCGGTGTTCGACGCGCTGCGCGCGGGGCGGGTGTGCGTGGGCGGACCCGAGGCGAGCTCGCTGCGCGCGCGCACCGACCTCGACCCGACCTGGCGCGCGGTCGGCGCCGCGCCCCGGGCCGACCGCTGGGTCGAGCTGCGCTGGGAGGGCGAGGCGGAGCTGTTCGTGGACGGCCGCTCGCTCGGCCTGCGGCGCGGCGGCTACCGCGAGGCGATCGAGCCCGGCGCCTTCCGCCTGTATCGGATCGTGCGCGGCCGCTCGTGGTCGGGCTGGATCTACGTGAACGCGCCCGGCGCCGAGGCGCCGTCGCCTCCGAGGCCGAGGTAGGAGCGGAGCCCCCCGAGCGCGCGCCGGGGCTGGAGCGGAGCGACGCGCGGACCCACTGAGCCTGGCGGTTCGCCTCCCGTTCTGCGACCGTGCTGGACCCAGCTCGTGGGCCCCGTCGGGGGTGCGTGAGCGCGGCGGGCCACCGCGTCGAGGCGGTCTTCGGAACGGCCCCGCCGATCACGGCTGCTAGGACGGTCCTCTGCGCACCCTACCGCTCTCCGTCGCCGCGCCGCCGAAGGCGCCGCCGCGCGCCCTCTCGGTGTGCCTGGTCAACCCCCGGTTCGAGCCATCGTTCTGGGGGTTCGAGTACGCCCTCCCGCTCTACCCGGGCGACCGGCGCAGCACCATGATCGCCGGCGCGCTCCCTACCCTGGCCGGGCTCGCTGCGGGGCACCACGTGCGCCTCATCGACGAGAACGTGGAGGACATCGACTGGGCCGAGGTCGCGTCCTTCGACGTGGTCGGCGTCACCGGCATGAACGTGCAGCGCCGCCGCATGCGCGAGATCCTCGAGCGCCTGCAGGATCTGGACGTGGTCGTCGCGGTGGGCGGCCCGTACGCCTCGGTCAAGGAGGAGTTCTTCGAGGGGCTGTGCGACGCCATCTTCGTGGGCGAGGCGGAGGAGACCTGGCCGCGCTTCCTGGCCGACCTCGCCGCGCGGCGCCCGACCGAGCGGCGCTACGAGCAGGCCGCCAAGACCGACATGACCACGGTCCCGCGCCCGCGCTACGACCTGCTCAAGGTGGACCGCTACGCCTCGGGCGCGCTCCAGTTCTCGCGCGGGTGTCCGTTCCAGTGCGAGTTCTGCGACATCATCGTGATCTACGGCCGCCGGCCGCGGACCAAGCGCCCCGCGCAGGTGATCGCCGAGCTCGACGACATGCGGGCCGCGGGCTTCTTCTCCGCGATGATCGTGGACGACAACTTCATCGGGAACAAGAAGGAGGCCAAGGCGCTGCTGCGCGAGATCATCGAGTGGCAGGAGCGCCACGGCTACCCGCTGCGGCTCAACACCGAGGCGAGCGTCAACCTCGCGGACGACCCCGAGCTGCTCGACCTCATGTATCGCGCGAACTTCCGCAGCGTGTTCATCGGGATCGAGAGCCCGCGCAAGGAGTCGCTCCAGGAGACCAAGAAGCTGCAGAACACGCGGGGCGACGACCTCGCGGCCAAGCTCACGCGGATCCAGGAGGCGGGCCTGGACATCAGCGGCGGCTTCATCGTCGGGTTCGACAGCGACGACGCGGGGATCTTCGAGGACCAGTTCGAGTTCATCCAGGAGAACGGCGTGCTGCTCGCCATGGTCGGCATGCTGGGCGCGATCCCCAAGACGCCGCTCTACGCCCGCCTCGAGGCGGAGGGCCGGCTGGTGGAGGAGGACCCCAACTGCAACTTCCACCCCAAGCAGATGACCCGCGAGGAGCTGCGCGCGGGCTACTGGGAGCTGGTCCGCAAGCTGTACGAGCCCGAGGCGTTCCTGGCCCGCTACTTCAAGAGCTACCGTCACCCCGAGTACCACCGCCGCCGCGCCGCGATCTGCAAGAAGGCGGACGAAGGCCGCGCGCTCCCGACGCTCGGCTACTCGCTGGTGCTCTTCGCCAACCTCGCGCGCGCGCTCCTGCGCGACGGCTCGCTGCGCGAGGTCGGCGGCGTCTACCTACGCACGTTCGTGCGCGAGAACCTGAAGTACCGCCGCGACCTCGTCGGAGTGGCGCAGTACCTCAACCGCTGCGTGACCCACTGGCACTTCTACCGCTTCGCGCGCGAAGCCCGCGCCGGCGCCCTGCGCACCTACAACAGCGGCTGAGGCGGGGGAACGAAGCCCGTCGAGAACGCCTCGGGAGGAGTGCATCGGGTTCACCAAGCCGGCGCGAAGAGGAAGCCTGGCGCCGGGCACGACGCCCCCTTCACGACGCCCGCGCACGAGCGCCGCTCCGCGGGCACGACGCCCGCGCACACTCAGCGCCAGCAGTGGCGCGAGGGAGCTTGGCACTGGAGCGACAGCCACACCGGGCACTGGGCCCGAAGCACCTCTCGCACTACAGAGCGCCTTCTCGCCAAACAGCAGCGCCGCTTCGGGCGGCGCGGCGCCCTCGCCAAGATCTGGAAGTTCACTCCACTGGGCACGACGCCCTCCTTCACGACGCCCGCGCACGGCGCCGCTCCGCGGGCACGACGCCCGCGCACATTCAGCGACAGCAGTGGCGCGAGGGAGCTTGGCCCTGGAGCGACAGCCACAGCGGGGTACTGCGCCCGAAGCCCCTCTCGCACTACAGAGCGCCTTCTCGCCAAAATGCAGCGCCGCTTCGGGCGGCGCGGCGCCCCCTCCAAGATCTGGAAGTTCACTCCACTGGCACGACGCCCTCCTTCACGGCGCCGCTCCGCGGGCACGACGCCCGCGCACATTCAGCGACAGCAGTGGCGCGAGGGAGCTTGGCACTGGAGCGACAGCCACGGCGGGCACTGGGCCCGAAGCACCTCTCGCACTACAGAGCGCCTTCTCGCCAAACCGCAGCGCCGCTTCGGGCGGCGCGGCGCGCTCGCCAAGACCTGAAAGTTCACTCCACTGGCACGACGCCCTCCTTCACGACGCCGCGCACGGCGCCGCTCCGCGGGCACGACGCCCGCGCACATTCAGCGACAGCAGTGGCGCGAGGGAGCTTGGCACTGGAGCGACAGCCAC
>CAZMSZ010000003.1:38312-43631 GCA_964569055.1 uncultured Planctomycetota bacterium
AGCGCCGCTTCGGGCGGCGCGGCGCCCTCGCCAAGATCTGGAAGTTCACTCCACTACAGCCGCGGCGCCGCGGCGACGGGCAATCTCAGCGAAGGCGGGGGGACTTTGGAGCCCCCCAGAACCACCCAACTCCCTTGGCCTGGGGGTGGGGCCCACGCTAAGATCGGACCCAACTCGTGGAGCCCCGCGGCTTCGAGCCGGAGGCAGCGCTGAGCGGCACGGTGGGAGATCCAGTCGTGCTCGAACGGATCGGCGACAAGCTCCTGTTCCAGGGGCTGACGTCCGCGCAGCTCGAGCAGGTGGCGGCGATCGTCCGGGTGCGGACGGTCGAGGCGGGCGAGGCGGTCGTCTCCGAGCGCGACTACGGCGACACGCTCTACGTGATCGACCAGGGGCGGGTCGAGGTGCGCGTGGCCTCCCCGGCGGGCGACCGGCAGGTGGCCTCGCTCAGCGCCCCGGCGGCCGGCGAGATCTCCTACGAGGGCGACTTCTTCGGGGAGATGTGCCTGCTCGACCTCGAGCCGCGCTGCGCCAGCGTGGTCGCGCAGGAGCGCTGCCGGCTGTGGGAGATCAACCGCGACGACCTGTACTGGCTGTTCGGCGACGACAAGGAGCTCCAGCTGCGGATCCTCCTGACCGTCGCCCGGGTGCTCAGCCGCCGGCTGGCGCTCATGGATGCAGCGGCGGCAACCGGCGCCCGGAGAGGTTAAGCTAACGCCCATGGCCCCCTCCCCCGCGGTACGTCAGGTCGACGGCGTCTCGATCCTGGACTGGCCGGCCACCGGCAGCCTGGAGGTCCCCGCGCTGGGAGGCGCGCTCAAGGAGCTGCTCGAGCGGGCGCCGACCCGCCACGTCCTGATCAACATGGCGAGCTGCGAGGGCATGCGCGCGGACCACATCGAGGCGCTCACCGAGGCCTTCACCGTGTGCCGCGACCGGAGCTGCTCGATCGGCATGTACGCGGTGCGCGACCGCCTGGCCCGGCTGCTCGACCTGGCGGGGATCGCCCGCGACGTGCCCCCGATCGTGGGGCGGGCCGAGGGCGACGCCCTGGTCGCGATCCGAAACGGCGGCGCGGCCCCAGCAGCCGCGGCGCCCGCCGCCGCCGCGCCCGCGGCCGCGGCCGCCGTGCTGGAGTTCGAGCTCGACTTCGGCGGGGCGGCCACGGCGCCGACCGCCAAGTTCGACCCCGCGCAGCTCCAGCAGGGCATGGGCGCGCCGGGCGCCGCCAGCGCCGCCAGCCCGGCCGCCCAGAGCGACCAGGAGCTCCTGGCGGTGTTCTGGGGCGACCTGACGGCCACCGGCTACACGATCGGCGGGCCCGACGGCGACTCGATCATGCGCGAGGTCGCGGCCGGCCCCGCCCCCGTGGCGCAGCCGGCCGAGCCCGAGCCGGGCGTGATCGACCTCGGCGACACGATCCCCGCGCGCAAGCAGTTCCGGACCGAGGTCCTCCCCGCGTTCCAGCTCGAGGACGCCCCGGCGGCGAGCGGCTGGAGCGCGGCGCCGAGCGGCGCGGTGGAGGTCGCGTTCGACGCGGCGCCGGCGGCCGCGATCGGGCGCAGCGGCATGGGCGAGGAGTTCTCGCCGGTCGACAGCGGCGGGACCCCCTCGGCCGCGGTGCTCCAGGCGCGCGCGCAGGCGCAGCCGCCCGCCCAGCCGACGCAGCCGCCGGCCCCCGTCGGTCAGCCGCTCGCGGCGCCGCCCCACGCCGGCGCGGCCGCCCCGCCCCCCGTCCGCGTCTACGGCGGGGACGACGGCGACGAGACGATCATGTTCCAGCCGGGCGCCCTCGACGCCGCCCTGCTCCAGGCCGGCGTCGGTGCGGCTCCTCCGGCGTCCTTCGCCCCGCCGCCGACCCCGGCCCCGCTCCCGCCCGTCGCCAGCCCGCCGCCGCCGACCACGCCCGCCGCGGCGCCGGCGCCTCCGCCCACGCGCCCGCCCAGCCCGGCGCCGGTCGCGGACGACGACGACGAGCAGGACGAGACGATCATGTTCCAGCCCGGCGCGCTCGACGCCGCGCTGCTGGCCGAGGTCGCGCAGGCCGCCGGCCCCGAGACTGCGCTGCCCCCGGCCCCCGTCCAGCCTCCGCCCGCCCTGAGCGAGCCTGAGCCCGCCGACGAGGGCGACGCCTCCCTGCGCCGATTCGTGGTCGACCACGCGCTCACCGCGCCGCTCCACCTCGAGGTCCTCGACTGCTTCGCCAAGGCGGGGGAGCGCGTGCTCGCCCGCACGGACGTGACGCTCTCGGCCAACGGCGCGCGCGGCAGCGTGGGCGACGCGATCGACCAGCTCGTGCAGTCGCGCCTGGTGCGGCGCACCCGCTCGCCGCGGATCCGCGGCGGCACGGGGTTCCTCTACTCGCCGAGCCCGAGCGCCCACAACACGATCGGTCAGCTGTTGCGCCTGTGGCGCAGCCCGACGGGACGCGCCAAGGTCTCGGCCTGGCTGCCTGGGTAGCGCCATGAGCCCGGGCGACGCGAACGCGGCGCCGGGGGCTGACGGCCGGCCCGACCCGGCGCTCGAGCTGCTGCCGCGGCCGCGCGGCCTGCGGGCGTTCTTCGCGCCGCGGGCGGTGGCGGTGGTCGGCGCCTCGCGCAGCCCCGACAAGGTCGGGCACGTCGTGGTCAAGAACCTGCTGTTCGGCGGCTGCCGCGCGGGCGTCCAGGGCGATCGGGCCGCGGGCTTCGCGGGGCGGATCGTGCCGGTCAACCCCAAGGCCGACGAGATCCTCGGCCTGCCGGTGTGCCGCTCGGTCGACGAGCTGACGGGGCCGGTCGACCTGGCCCTGTTCGCGGTCCCCGCCAGCGAGGTGCCCAGCGCCATGGACGCGGCGGCGCGCAAGGGCGTGCAGGCGGCGATCGTGCTGTCGGCCGGGTTCGAGCTGGGCTCGGAGGGGCGGCGGCTCGAGGCGCAGCTCCGCTCGGTGGCTCGCAACACCGGGATCCGCGTGATCGGGCCCAACTGCATGGGGATCTTCTCGGCCGAGAGCCGCCTGCAGGCCTCGTTCTTCAGCGGCAGCCCGTACCTCGGCCCGATCTCGCTGATCACGCAGTCGGGCGCGATCGGGCAGGCGCAGCTCCAGTACTCCCACCTCCAGGCGATCGGCCTCAGGCACGTGGTCAGCATCGGCGACAAGGTCGACGTGGAGGACGCCGAGCTGGTCCGCTACTTCGCGCGCGACGACGAGACGCGCGTGATCGCGCTGTACCTCGAGTCGCTCGACGACCCGCGCGCGTTCTACGACGCGGTCCGGGAGGCGGCGCCCCGCAAGCCCGTGGTCGTGCTGCGCGGCGGGCTGACGGGCGCGGGGCACCGCGCGGCCAAGGTCCACGAGGGGGTGTTCGGCGTGAGCGACAGCTCGCTCGACAGCGCCCTGCAGCACCCGGGCGTGATCCGCAGCGAGTCCCTCGCCGGCTTCGTGGCCGCCCAGCGGGCGCTCGCCTACCAGCGCCCCGCTGCCGGGCGGCGGGTGGCGATCGTCACCAACGGCGGCGGCGCCGGGGTGCTCGCGACGGACCGCGTCTCGGCCCGGGGGCTCGACGTGGTCAAGCTCAAGCCCGAGACGGTGCGCCGGCTGCAGGGGATCGTGGCCAACCCGCGCGCCGCGACCAACCCGGTCGACCTGTTGGGCGACGCGAACGCGGGCGAGATCGTGGCGGCCCTCGAGGCGGTCGCGCGGGCCGACGAGGTCGACATGATCCTGCTCGTGCTCACCGACCAGGCCCTGACCGACGTGCGGCAGGTGGCGGTGGACGTGTGCGACGTGGCGCGGACCCTGACCAAGCCGCTCCTGGCCGCGTTCATAGGCGTCCAGAACCAGGCGGGCGTGGGCATGCTCCAGACCCAGGGCGTGCCGGTCTACGACTTCCCCGAGCTGGCGGTGCTGGGCCTGTGGGCGCTCGCCGAGCGGGGGCAGTTCGAGTCGCGGCTGCGGCGCGGCCGCTATCGGCCGTACCGGCCGGCCCGCAAGGCGCGCGGGCGCTGGTAGCGCACGTTTCGGGGCAGCCCCCGGCCACCACCGCCCACAGGTGCACGACCTGGGGCGGCCCCAGGGCGTAACCCGCTGCGCGAGCGCTCGGGCACCGTCTTGCTCCTCCTCGGGCAGTCGCCCCGGGGGGGGTGCGTGGCCAAGATCCTCGTCGTGGAAGACGACCCGTCGGTGCGCGGGGCGCTGCAGCGCGTCCTGGCCGAGCGCGGCCACCTGATCGAGGAGTGCGCGGGCATCCGCACCGCCTACGACCACGTCGCGGGGGGCGCGCTCGACCTCGCGATCTGCGACGTCCGGCTCCCCGACGGCAACGGCCTCGAGCTGGTCGCTCGCCTGCGCGGCGCGCGCCCGCGGCTCCCGATCCTGGTGCTCTCGGGCCTCAACGGCGAGGCCGACTTCAGGCGGGGCTTCGCCGCGGGCGCCGACGACTACCTGCGCAAGCCGTTCTACCCCGACGAGCTCCTCGCCAAGACCGACGTGCTGCTGCTGCGAGCGGGCAACGGCCCCACCCAGGCGATCCCCACCGACCTGCCGGGCGGCGGCGCCGCGGCGTTCCAGCGCTACCGCGTGCAGGAGACGCTGGGCCGCGGGAGCTTCGGCGCGGTGTTCCGCGCGATCGACCTCACCACCGGGGAGCCGGTCGCGCTCAAGGTGCTCGCCGGGCGCCCCAGCCTGCGCGACGAGGAGCGGCTGCGGTTCGTGCGCGAGGCCTACGCGCTCTCGTCGGTCGAGCACCCCAACGTGGTCGGCGTGCGCGACTTCGGCGTGGC
Organism: uncultured Planctomycetota bacterium; assembly: GCA_964569055.1. Taxonomy (GTDB): domain Bacteria; phylum Planctomycetota; class J058; order J058; family J058; genus JAWLGW01. The sequence goes on from CAZMSZ010000003.1 coordinate 43,074, forward strand.
GGAGGGCCGCCTGTACTACGCCATGGAGCACGTGCGCGGCCCGACCGTGCGCGGCCGGGTCGGGCTGGCGGGCGTGGCCTCGCAGCGCGAGGCGGTGGCGCTGCTCGAGGTCGCCGCCGCCGCGCTGTGCGCGCTGGCGGCGGTCGACCTGGTCCACCGCGACCTCACCCCGTCCAACGTGATCCTGCGGGACGGGCGCTGGGGCAGCCCCGTGCTCGTCGACTTCGGCCTGGCGAAGCGCTCGTTCGACCGCGGGCTGACGCAGGACGACCTGGTCCTCGGCACGCCCGGCTACATCGCCCCCGAGAGCATGCGCGGCGCGCCGCACGACGTGCGCGCCGACCTGTTCGCGCTCGGCATGATCGCCCGCTTCGCGCTCACCGGGCAGGAACCGTTCCCCGAGCTGCGCGGCATGCAGCTCATTGACCGCATGTGCCGCGAGGAGGTCCCGCTCCCGACGCAGCTCGAGCCCGAGCTCGCGGCGCTGCTGCGCGACCTCACGCGGATCGACCCGGACCGGCGGCCGAGCTCGCCCGCCGTGGTCCTGCAGCGCGCGGC
>CAZMSZ010000003.1:43731-55112 GCA_964569055.1 uncultured Planctomycetota bacterium
TCGACGCTCGCCGCGAGGGCCGCCTCGACCTCGGGGCGCAGCGCGTAGATCTCCTGGAGGTTGCGGTAGCGCCCCTCGAGGTCGAGCCCGTAGCCGATCACGAACCGGTCGGGGATCGTGAACCCGAGGTAGCGGATCGGCACGTCGCGCTGCTGGCGGGCGGGCTTGTGCAGGAGCGTGCACAGGCTGAGCGAGCGCGGGCCGCGGGCGCCGAGCGCCTGGAGCAGGAAGCTCATGCTCAGGCCGGTGTCGACGATGTCCTCGACGATCAGCACGTCCTTGCCCTCGATCGGCTGGGTCAGGTCGAAGTCGAACCGGACCTTGCCGCTGCTCTTGGTGCCCGAGTAGCTCGACAGGCGGAGGAAGTCGCAGGTCACCTCGTGCGGCAGGTGGCGGACGAGGTCCGCCATGAACATCAGCGCGCCCTTGAGCACGCCCACCACCACGACGTCCTCCGACCCGTTGAGGTCGCGGGTGATCTCGCGCCCCAGCTCGGCCACGCGCTGCTGGATCTCCTCGGCGGCGAGGAGCGGCTCGAAGTCCTGGAAGCGGGGCAGCATGGCTCCTCCCGAGCGAGCGTGGGGTCCGGTGAAGGGCGCGGATCATACCGCGCCCGCCGCCCCGCTCCGCCCCCCGCCGGGGCGCGCCCCCAGCGCCGACGACAGGGCGCCGCCTCCTGGCGCATAATGGGCGGCGCATGGCCAGCACGACGCAGGACCGACTCGTGGGCTCGCGGGTCGGCAAGTTCCGGGTCGAGGCGAAGCTCGGCGAGGGCGGCATGGGCGCCGTCTATCGCGCGGTCGACGTCAACCTCGACCGGCAGGTCGCGCTGAAGGTGATCCGCCCCGAGCTCGCCAGCGACCCCCAGTTCGCGGCGCGGTTCAAGCGCGAGGCCAAGGTCGCGGCGCGCTTCTCGCACCCCAACGCGATCGAGATCTACGAGTACGACGACGGCGCCCAGGGCGGCGGCCCGATGTACATGGCGCTCGAGTTCGTGCAGGGCCACGAGCTGCGCGACCTGATCCAGGCGCGCGAGGCGCTCTCGCCGGCGACCGCGGTGCGGATCCTGGGGCAGGTGCTCGGCGCGCTCGGGCGCGCCCACGAGGCCGGGATCGTGCACCGCGACCTCAAGCCGCAGAACATCATGGTCGAGGGCGAGGCGCCCCGCGAGCGGGTCAAGATCCTCGACTTCGGGATCGCCAAGCTGCGCGAGGGCGACGCCTCGGGCGCGCTGACGCAGGTCGGGCAGATCATGGGGACGGTGGCCTACATGGCCCCCGAGCAGACCCGCGGGGCCGAGGTCGACGGGCGCGCCGACCTGTACGCGGTGGGCGTGATCCTCTACCAGATGCTCACCGGGCGGCTCCCGTTCGCGGCGCGCAGCGCCCTCGAGGTGATCCGCATGCACCGCGAGGTCGAGCCGCCCCCGCTGCGCGCGGCCCGCCCCGAGGTGCCCGAGTGCTTCGAGGCGGTCGTGCGGCGGGCCCTCGCCAAGGACCCCGCGGCCCGCTACCCCACGGCCGCCGCCTTCCAGCAGGCGCTCGACGCCCTGCCGCTCGCCCCCGAGCCCGCCGCCGCGTCGGGCCGCGCCAGCTCGGCGCGCAGCCGCGCGGAGACCGCCACGCACGACGCGGTGAGCAGCGGCACGGGCGCCGGCGCCGGCTCGACCGAGGCGTTCTACGACGCGCTGGTGGGGAGCACGCTCGACGGCGAGTACCTCGTGATCGAGAAGCTCGGCCAGGGCGGCATGGGGGCGGTGTTCCGCGCCAAGAGCAACCTCCTCGGCAACGAGGTCGCGCTCAAGGTGATCCACCCCGAGCTGGCCGAGCGCCGCGACGTGCGCGAGCGCTTCTTGCGCGAGGCGCGCGCGGCGCTCGAGTTCGTGCACCCCAACGCGATCCCGACCCGCTCCTGCCGCCAGACGCCCGACGGGCTGCTCTACATGACGCAGGACTTCTCCCCCGGGCGGAGCCTGCGGCAGGTGCTGCGCGACGAGGGGCGGCTCGAGGTGCCCCGCGCGCTCGGGCTGGTCCGCCAGGCCCTGCTCGCGCTCGGCGAAGCGCACGCCAAGGGGATCGTGCACCGCGACCTCAAGCCCGAGAACATGCTGGTAGAGGGCGAGGAGGGCGCGAGCGAGCTGCTGCGGGTGTGCGACTTCGGGATCGCCAAGCTGCTCGACGCGCCGAGCGGCGAGGAGAGCGAGAGCCTGACGGGCAAGTCGGTGATCGGCACGCCGCACTACATGGCGCCCGAGCAGGCGGGCGGCGAGGCGGTCGACGCGCGCACCGACCTGTACGCCATCGGCTGCGTGCTCTACGAGCTGCTGTGCGGCGCGCGCGTGTTCACGGCCAAGAGCGCGGTCGACGTGCTCATGAAGCAGATCACGGCCGAGCCCGTGCCGCCGCGGCAGCGCGCGCCCGAGGCCGGGATCGCCCCCGACGTCGAGGCGCTGGTCTTGCGCGCGATCGCCAAGACGCCGGCCGCGCGGTTCGCGAGCGCCGACGCGTTCATCGAGGCGATCGACGCGCTGGGGCTCGACCTCCCCGGCCGCGGCTTCCGCACCACCCGCCCGCGCCCGGCCTACGACGCCGCCGCCCTCGAGGGATCCACCCTCACCCCCACCCCGCCCGGCGGCGGTCGCTCGCCGGCGCTGCTGGCCGTCGCCCTCCTCGGCCTGCTCGTCCTCGCCGCGGCCGCCGCGGTGGTGTTCTCCCCCTCCCTCGCCGCCGCGCTCCCCCCAGCCATGCGCGAACCCGTGGCCCGGCTGCGCGCCACCGTGCTCGGGGCCGCGGTGGCGGAGGCCCCGCGCGACGAGCACGCCGCGACCCCGGGGGAGGAAGCGACGGGCGAGGCGGGGGCGGAGGGCGAGGCTGTGACCGGGGCCGAGGCCGACCCCGCGACCGAGTCCGAGTCCGAGTCCGCGACCGAGTCCGCGACCGAGTCCGCGACCGAGTCCGAATCCGCGATCGAATCCGAGTCCGAGTTCGCGGCCGCGCCCGAATCCGAGTCCGAGTCCGCGACCGCGGCCCAGACCCCCTCCAAGCCCGAGCCCGAGCCCGAGCCCGCGGCCGAGCCCGGACCCGGACCCGAGTCCGAGTCCGAGTCCGAGTCCGAGTTCGAGTCCGAGTCCGAGTCCGAGCCCGAGTCCGAGTCCGGGCCCGAGCCCGCGGCCGGGCCCGGGCCCGAGTCCGCGACCGAGCCCGAGTCCGCGACCGAGCCCGAGTCCGCGACCGCGGCCCAGACCCCGCCGAAGCCCGAGCCCGAGCCCGCGGCCGAGCCCGACGCCGTGCCTGCGCGCGAGACCGCTTCGGGCTCCGAGCCCGCGCCGGTGGCCCCAGACGAGGCGCCCGAGCCGCAGCCCGCCCAGCCGGACGAGGCCGCGAGCGGCGGGGAGGGCGAGGCGGCCGACCCTGACTCCGAGCCGAAGCCCGAGGCGGCCGAGGCCGACGCCGAGGAGGACGAGGAGAGCGCGCCCGTCGAGCCCCACGCGCCGGCCGAGCCGACGTTCAAGGTCGTGACCCGCCGCGGCGTGACCCTGCGCCTGGCGTGGCTCCCGCCGCGTCGCGCGCTGCGCGGCGGCACGGTCGGCGGGGTGTGGGTCGCCGAGACCGAGCTGACCGTGCGGCAGTACGCCGCGTTCGTGGAGAGCCTCCCGCGAGGGGCCGCCCGGCAGCGCTGGAGCGGCCCGCTCGAGGCGCTGCTCGCCGACGGCCGTCGGTTCCGCACGGGCCGCTCGCGGCGCGCCGGGCAGGACCTGCTCGAGCGGATCCCCGAGGAGCAGCGCGACCAGCCCATGCGCGGGATCCCGCACGAGGCGGCCCTCCGGCTGGCCCGGCTGCTGGGCATGCGTCTGCCGACCGGGCCCGAGTGGCTCGACGCGGCCTACGCGCGGCAGACGCCGGGCGCGGACCACAACGCGCTGGGGTTGCGTCGGCTCCTCGACGACGTGCCCGAATGGACCTCGGGCGGCGCCGTGGCGGGCAAGGTCCAGGGCGGCCGACCGGGCGTCGAGCGGGTCCGCCGCGCCGACGCGTCGCTCGGCGACATGGGTGTGCGGCTGGTGCTCGAGGCGGAGTGACGCGCCACCCGTGACGAGACGACGGGGAGGCGCCACCATGAATGCGGAGCGGCGCCGCCGCGGCCGATAGGAAGCAAGGGGCGGTGGCGTTGGGGATCTTCGACCTGGTTACGGTGGCCGTCGGGACGATCGGATACCTGATCGGCCGCAGCCGCGGCCTGGTCTGGCAGCTCTCGGGGATCGCCACCCTGGTGGTGGGCGGCCTGAGCGCGACCGTGCTGGCCCGCCCGCTGGGCGCCAAGCTGGGGGCCGGCCCCCTGCTCGGGCCGTTCGCGGCCTGGGTGATCGTGTACGCCGTGGTGGCGGTCTGCCTGTACGTGCTCAGCCTGCGGCTCAAGCACCGGATCGAGGAGCTCGAGTTCGACGAGCTCGACAAGCGCTTCGGCGGGGCGCTCGGCGCGTTCAAGGGGCTGGCGGTGTTCGCCGTCGTGACCTTGATCGCGGTCGCGCTCTCCGCCCGGGTCGAGGCGGCGGTCAAGGGCAGCGCCTCGGGCCAGGCCCTGCGCGCGATCGTCCACGAGCTGCGGCCGCTCCTGCCCGAGCGGGTGCACGAGGCGTTCGGCCCCTACCTCGACCCGGTCACCGACCCCGAGCCGGCGCCCCAGCCGACCGCGCCGGCGGAGCCCGCGCCCCCGGCTCCAAAGCCCGACCCCGGTCCAGCCCGCCCGGTCGCGTCCGGCGCCGCGGGCGCCGCCACGCCCCCCGCGCCGCAGCCGGTAAACGAGCCGCTGCCGCCGCTCGAGTATCCGGAGGTCCCCCTCCCGGCCGGGCCGACGCCCGCGGCGCCCGCGGAGCCCGACGACCCCTTCGACACCTCGAACGACCCGCCCGACCCGCTCGCGCCGCCGCCGCGCTGAGCGGAGCGGGGCGCTGCGCCACTTGCCCGAGCGCTCGATCTCGGCCTCCCGAGAGGCTGTCGCGCACGACTCCCACGCCTCGGACGAAGCTCGGGCAAGGGCAGGGGCAAGGAGGCTGACGCCCGACGCGACAGCTCCTCCGCGCTACGGCCCGAGCGGCAGCACCTGCACCAGCACGCGCCGCGGCTGGCCCTCGCGCAGGAGCTCCACCTCGACCTCCTGCCCGGCGTAGAGGAACGACGTCGCCTCGCGGAAGGCGCGCAGGCTGGAGGTGGGCCGGCCTCCCAGGCGGAGCACCCGGTCGCCGCGCTGCAGCCCCGCGGCCGCCGCGGGCCCGTCGGGGTCGACCGCGGCCAGCTCGACCCCGGGCAGGCCGCCGTCGCTGGCGGCCGCGAACCGCGGGATCTCGACCCCGAGCCGCCCCGGCTCGAGCTCGTCGCCGCGGCGCAGCCGGTCGAGGACCGGGAGCACCCGGTCGATCGGGACCGCGAACCCGACCCCGCTGCGCGCGCCGAGCCGCTCGTCCACCTCGACCAGCACGCCCACCAGGCGCGCCTCGAGGTCGACCAGCGCGCCGCCCACGTTCGAGGCGTCGAGCGCGGCGTCGGTCTGGTGGGCGCGGCCCTGGAACCGCCCGCGCGCCGAGAGGATCCCGAAGGTGGCGGTCGGGAGCGGCCCCTCGCGCAGCGGGGTCCCGAGCGCCAGCACGAACGCGCCGGCTTCGTGCGCCGGCGCCGGCGCGAGCGGAACGCCGCCCAGACCCGGGACGCGCAGCAGCACCACGCGCAGCCGACGGTCGCGCCCGCGCAGCTTCGCCGGCAGCACCCGGCCGTCGGCCGTGACGACCACCAGGTCCTCCACCCCGAACGCCAGCACGTTGTCGGCGCTGGTCAGCACCAGCTCGCGGTCCACGACCACGCCGCTGCGCATGCGCCGGCGCGCGGCCTCCTCGTCGCCGCCCGGCCGGATCGCCACCAGGGCCGGGGCCGCCTGCTCGACCGCGCGCGCCAGCACGCGCGACAGCGCGACCTGCGGCAGCGCGCGCGCGGCGCCCGGGTCCTCGCCGGCGGCCGGCGCGCGCCAGCCGAGCGCGGCCGCCCCCGCGATCACGAGCAGCAGCGGGAGCGCGCGCGTCGTGCCCGGCTCGCGGCTCATCGCGGCCCCTCCCAGCGCAGCACCACCTCCTGCGCCGCCCCGTCGCGCTCGACCGTGAGCGTGAGCGAGTCCTCCGCCGCCCGCAGCGCGTCGCGCAGCTCCTCGCTCGAGGCGAGCGGCTGCCCGGCGGCCGCGATCACCACGTCGCCGGGGCGCAGGCCCGCGGCGGCCGCGGCGCTCCCGGGCTCGACCCGCACCACCTCGAGCCCGCTCGGGCCGGGGCGCCCCACGAACCCCGCCGGGCGCGCCGGGCGCAGCGCCGCCTGCAGCGTGGCCAGGGCCGCCTCGACCGGGATCGCGTAGCCGAGGAGGTCAGGCTCCTCCCCCAGCCGCGTCTGCCCCTCCAGGCGTCGGTCGAGCGCCAGCGGCGCCAGCACGCCCACCAGCCGCCCCTCGAGGTCGAGCAGCGCCCCGCCCTCGCTCCCCGGGTTGAGCGGGGCGTCGGTCACCAGGACCTCGCCGCGATAGCGCGCCTCGGCGGCGTTTAGGTGCACGCGCCCCTCGAGCACCCCGAACGTGGCCGTGGGCTGGGCGTCGACCGCCATGCCGAACGGGTCGCCCAGCGCGACCACGAGGTGCCCGGTCTCGAGCGCCGCGCTCGACCCGGTCGTGGCCGCCGGGGCCTCGAGCCCCTCGGCCCGCAGCACGGCCAGCTCGCGCTCGAGGTCGAGGTGGATCAGGCGCGCGGGATACCGCCGCCCGCTGATCGCGGTCACCGTGTAGCGCGGGTCGTCGTAGAGCGCGAGGCTGGCGTGCGTCAGCACCAGCCCCTGCCCGAGCGCCACGCCCGCGCCCGCGTCGCGGCTCGCCACCCGGCGCAGCAGGTGCCAGCGCGGCGCGTCGCCGCGCGGGCGGCCCGACTCGAGCGTGACCCGCACCACCGAGGCGCTGGCGCGCTCGATCAGCGCCGCCAGCGAGGCCGGCTCGCGCGGCGCGGCCTCCTGCCCACGCACCGTGAGCGCGCGGGGGAGGCCGAGGCCGAGCGCCAACAGCAGGGTGAGCGCGGCGGCGCCGCGCCGGGCGGCGGCGTTCATCGCAGGGGCCGCTCCCCGAGCGTGACCTCGAGCGCCAGCTTGCGCCCGTCACGCAACAGCTCGAGCCGGACGCGCTCGCCCGCCGGCAGCACGGTCAGGTAGTTCTGCAGCCGGACCGGGTGCACGATCGCGCGCCCCCGCACGCCGAGGATCCGATCGCCCACCTGCAGCCCCGCCGCCGCGGCGGGCCCCCCCGGCACGACCTCCTCCACCCGCGCCCCCGGCGCGCCGTCCCCCAGGCGGCTGAACCTGATCCCCAAGTAGCCGCGGGCTACGTCCCGCCCCTCGCGGAGGCTGTCCAGGATCGGCGCGATCTGGTGCGCCGGGATCGCGAACCCCACCCCCACGTTGTGGCGCGCCAGCCCGCGGATCGAGATCCGCCCGTTGAGGCCGATCACGCGGCCGGTGGCGACGTCGACCAGCGGCCCGCCCGAGTTGCCCGGGTTGACCGCGGCGTCGAACTGGATCGCGTCGGCGTAGACCTTGGTCCCGCCCTGATAGCGGTGCAGCCCGCTCACGATCCCCAGCGCGGCCGCCGGCTCGTGGTCGTCCTTGGCCAGGCCGAACGGGTTGCCGAGCGCCAGCACCGGATCGCCGACCGCGAGCGCCTCCGAGTCGCCCAGGCGGGCGGCCACGAGGTCACGCCCCTCCACCTTGAGCAGGGCCACGTCGCCGGCGACGTCGCGCCCCACCACCTCGCCGGTCAGGGTGCGCCCGTCGGCGAGGCCGACCTGCACCCGCTCGCGCCCCTCGGTCACGTGGTCGCAGGTGAGCACCCACCCCTCGGGGTCGATCACCACCCCCGAGCCGCCGCTGCGCAGCCCGGGCCCGTCGGGGTCGGTGACCCCGATCGTGACCACCGCCGAGCGCACGCTCGCGATCACCGCCTGGACGCGGGCCTCGAACGCGCGCGCCGCCGCGAGGTCGGCCGCGGCGTCCGCGGCCTCCCGCGCCCGCCCGGCGGGGGTCGCGACGAGGAGCGAGGCCAGCGCGAGCGCGAGGACGGGGCGACGCACACGACGAGGATCTTCGCTGGCTGCGGCCCGCGCAACCGGTCGCCGGGCGGGCGGAGAGGCGTACCTCGTTGGGGCGCCTCGGGTTGCCTTGGGAGGACCCCGGCCCGGTGCCCAGGGGCGGCGCCCGCGGTATCATCCCGGAGCCTGGGTCCGCATGCGGTTACCTGTTGTCCGCTAATGGGTTGCGTGCGTTCCCCTGGCAAGCCCCACGGCAGGCCGAGGACCGGCCGACGGCAGCGACGACAGGAGCGCGGTGGCCCGCGAGGCGAACGACCAAGACTCGGCGCGGCGCGAGCTGCTCGCGATCCAGAAGCGGCTCTGGCGGCGGCTCAAGCGCGAGATCGAGTCGAGCATCGCGGACAACCCGCCCAACGTCGAGATCTACCAGGAGGAGTACGAGCGCGACCTCGCCCGCTACGAGGCCGTCTCCTCCAAGCACGAGCTGGTCGAGGCCGCGGCCAAGGCCGACCTCGTCTACGTGGGCGACTACCACACGCTCCCGCAGGCGCAGAAGACGCTCGTCAAGCTGCTGCTCGCGCTGTGCAGGGTGCGGCGGGTGGTCCTCGCCATGGAGATGGTCCACATCCGCGACCAGCCGCACCTCGACGCCTACCTCACCGACCGGATCGGCGAGCAGGAGTTCTTGCGCCGGATCGACTACGAGCGCACCTGGGGCTTCGCCTGGCCGCCCTACCGCGAGATCTTCGCGGTCGCGCAGCGGCGCGCCCTGCGCGTGATCGGGATCAACTCCGACCCCGAGGAGCACCCCCACGACCACCTGCTCGAGCGCGACTTCCTCGCCGCGCAGGTGATCGCCGACGAGGTCGCCGCCCGCCCCGACTCGCTGGTGCTGGTGTTCGACGGCGACCTGCACGTGGCGCGCGACCACCTGCCGTTCCTGGTGCAGCGCGCGCTCACCGAGCGCGGCCTCGAGCCGCGCCGGCAGCTGATCGTCCACCAGAACTCGGAGGAGACCTACTGGCAGCTCGCGCGCGAGCGGCGCGAGCAGGTGAACGTGGTGCGCCTCGCGGCCGACGCGTTCTGCGTGCTCAACGCCTCGCCGATCGAGAAGCTGCACAGCTACCTGAACTGGGTCAGCCAGCGCCCCGCGCTCGCCCCGCCCATGCCGACCTCGAGCTGGGAGGTCCCCGACGGGCTCGACCCGCTGTACGGCGGGGACGAGGACGACGAGGACGAGGAGGACCACGACGACCACGGCGCGGAGTACGCCGAGCAGGTGCACGGGTTCGTGGTGACGGTGGCGCGCTTCTTGGGGATCGAGCGGGACGACCTCGACGCGTTCACCCTGTTCACCGTCAACGACCTCGACTTCTTCGACTACCTCCTCTCGGGGCGCGGCGACTTCACCCAGACCGAGCTCGAGGACATCAAGCGGCAGATCCTCTCCAACGAGAGCTACTTCATCCCCAAGGGCGACATCATCTACCTCGCCGACTTCTCGGTCGTGAACGCCGCCGAGGAGGCGACCCACTTCCTCCACCACCTGTGCTCGCGCTACCGCTGGGACCGCCCGCGCGACCTCGAGACCGACTTCTACTTCCGCGTGGTGACCGAGGCGCTCGGCTTCTTCGGCTCCAAGCTGATCGTCCCCACGCGCGAGTGCTGGCGGGAGCGCGACTGCGAGGTGTACCTCGAGCGCCAGCGCGCCCGCCGCCGCGCCAAGCGGCAGCAGCGCGCCGCGGACCGGCCGTTCCGCCCCGACGAGACCGGCGTGCTGGCGGCGGTCCCCGAGGAGCGCGTGCGACTGCTCCTCAGCCAGCGGCTGACCCTGCAGGCCTCCCGCCTGGTGCTCCACCACAAGCAGCTCGAGCGCGAGTTCCTCGAGTCGGGCCGCTGGCGCGCGCCCGCCAAGGCGCTCACCCGCCCCGCCGAGCTGCACCTGCTGATCACCCACATGCTCGGGCACATGCTCGGCGACAAGCTCTACGTGGGCCTGCTCTCGGGCGAGGTCGAGCGCGAGCGGCTCCGCGACCTGTTCCACGAGCCGCTCGAGCAGCGCGGGGTGGCCCTGGCCCGCTACCTCGAGCTGGTCCACGCCACCGCCCGGATCGACCACGGGCCGGCGCGAGGCGAGCTGCTGTAGGGCCAACCGCTGGCCCGGGAGCGGCTTGGGCCGCCCCGACCCACCCTCTACAATCAACGTCCGAGCAGGAGCGCCCATGGCCGGAACGAGCAGCACCGAGGGTCAGCCCCGGACCGTCGAGGAGACCAGCGACTCGGAGTGGAAGGTCGAGATCCTCAAGGTCGAGATCGTGAAGGGGCTGCGGGTCGAGACCGGGCAGATGGGCCGCGCCTACGAGGTGACCGTCCTCGCGGCCGACACCAAGCTGCTCAAGCTGCGGATCGGCGAGGACGACGGCGACTTCCTGGCCGGGTGCCGCTACGAGCTGGTGATCGGCGAGGAGACGTTCGCCGGCGAGACCGACGCCGAGGGCGTGATCCTGCAGCAGGTCCCGCGCGAGGCCACCCGCGGCGAGCTGCGCTTCTGGGTCGAGGACGACGACGAGGAGCCGCAGGTCTGGCCGATCCGCATCCGCTGAGGCCGCGGTGAGCGACGCGCGCCTGCGCGAGCTGGAGCGGCGCTGGCTCGAGAGCGGGAGCCTCGAAGACCAGGCCGCCTGGCTGAACGCGCGGGTCGCCGCCGGGGAGCTGGCGCGCGAGCGGCTCGAGCTGGCCGCCCGCTGCGGGCACGAGGGCGCCCTGCAGGCGCTGAGCGGACCCTGGCGCAACCGGGCCACCCGCTTCCATGCGGAGCTGCGCCGCGCCGCCGAGCAGCTCCTCGACCCGCGCCGGGAGCAGTTCGCGAGCGGCTGCGCGCTCCTCGCCGCCGCGCTGAGCGACGGGGGCTGGGCGACGCAGGTCTTGCTGAACCTCGACGTCCGCCTCGAGCGGCTGCGGCGCGACCTCCTCGAGGCCCAAACCATGCGCGACGCGGCCACGCTCCCGCTCGCCGAGCTGCTCGCCGCGGCCCGGCGGGAGGCCGACGAGCTCGAGACCGGCGGCTGGGCGCTCGGGCCCGAGCACGTCCTGCTCGCCGCGCTCCGCAGCGAGGTCGACGCGGCGGGCGAGGTCCTGCGCGAGCACGGCCTGGCCCACGACGACACGCGCGAGGAGCTGCGCGAGCTGCTCGACCCCGGCCGTGACGCCCGCAGCGCTGCCGAGGGCCGGTTCGCCTCGCTCCGCCTCGAGCCTGGGCTCCTCGACCCGATCTTGGGCGACG
>CAZMSZ010000004.1:0-52970 GCA_964569055.1 uncultured Planctomycetota bacterium
CGGGCTACGTCGCGGCGCGCGCGCCGACCGGCATGCCGCGGCGGAAGGTGACCATGGTCCCCTGCAGCTCGAGCTCGTCGTTGTCGTTGAGCACCGCGTCGAGGCGATGCCGCCCGTTCACGCGCACCGCCTTGCCCCGGGGGCTGACGTCGAGCAACCGGAAACCCTGCTCGTCGCGCACGATCACGGCCACCACGCGCGGGCAGAACCAGCCCGAGACCTGCACGTCGGCGTCGGGCTCGCGCCCGATCACGGTCAGGGCCCGGTCCAGGATCACGTCGGGCCGCCCCGGGATCGCGAGGTGGCCGCGCGAGCGCCCCTGCTCCTCGCGGTGGCGTCGCGCGAGCGTGGCCGCGTCCATCGCCAGGGTCATCATGCCGTCGCGCGCGCCGGTCAGCGACGGGTTGGTCTCGTCGTCGCTGAGCTCGGCCTCGTAGTGGAGCGTGTACTTCCCGAGCGAGATCACGTCGCCCGAGTTGAGGTTGTGCGCCTGGACCTTCTTGCCGTTGACGAAGGTCCCGTTCCCCGACTGCAGGTCGCGGAGCTGCACGAAGCCCGGCTTGCGCAGGATCTCGCAGTGGACCCGCGAGATGCCGAGGTTGTCGATCTGGACGTCGCAGTCCTCGTTGCGCCCGATGCGAAGCCGCTTGAAGTCGTCGCCGAACTCGTGCCGAGACAAGGTCCGGCCCGAGAGCACGAGCGTCAGCTTGACCGGCATGGCTCCCCTCCCCGACCCCGCCGATTGTGCCAGGTCGGGAGGGATCGTGCAGCGGGGGGTAAACGTGACTCTTTCACGGGGAATCCCTGAGGGTGGGGTCGGACGGTGCCATGCCCTCGATTCCGTCCCGTGCCCCGTAACCCGCGGCACGGCGGCGAGGCACGAGCACGAGCACGGGCACGGGCACGGCACGGGCACGGGCACGGGCACGGGGCTGCCGCTCGGGATCGCCAAGCTGGTCGGACGGAAGGCCACACGCCCCCAAGTCGGCTCGCCTCGGTAAGATCCGCGCGTGCTCTGGGGCAAGCTGATCGATCACGACCGGTGCATCGGCTGCCACGCCTGCAGCGTGGCCTGCAAGGCGGAGAACGACGTCCCGCTGGGGGTGTTCCGCACCTGGGTCAAGCAGGTCGAGAAGGGGAGCGGCCCCGCGACCAAGCGCCACTTCGGGGTGCTGCGCTGCAACCAGTGCGAGGACGCCCCCTGCGTAGCGATCTGCCCGACCGCGGCCATGCACCGCCGCCCCGACGGGATCGTCGACTTCGACAAGGACGTGTGCATCGGCTGCAAGGCCTGCATTCAGGCCTGCCCGTACGACGCGATCTACATCGACCCGAGCAGCCACACCGCCGCCAAGTGCAACTTCTGCGCGCACCGGGTGGAGGTCGGGCTGCAGCCCGCTTGCGTCTCGGCCTGCCCCACCGGCGCGCTGGTGGTCTCGGACCTCGACGACCCGACCTCGCCGGTGGCGCGCGCCGTGGCGGGCGGCAAGGTGCAGGTGCGCAAGCCCGAGCTCGCCACGCGACCGAAGGTGTTCTACAAGGGCGCCGACGAGAGCGTGCTCGACCCGCGGGCCGCGACCCGCACGGCGACGGGGATCTGGGGCGCCAGCCGCGGCTGCGGCGAGGAGCTCGCCGAGCGCTCGGGCGGGACCGGCGCCCCCGCGGCGGCGCGCGTCGCCTACGACGTGCCGCGGGAGGGCGCCCCCTGGGGCGCCAAGATCTCCGCCTACCTGCTGGCCAAGTCGCTCGGCGCGGGGGCGCTGCTGATCGGCGGCCTGGGCCTGCTCGCCTTCGAGCGCGGCCCCCAGCTGTTCGGCATGTGGCCGCCCGTGTTCGCGCTCGCGTTCTTGGCCCTGACCCTCCTGCTCCTGGTCGCCGACCTGCGCCGCCCCGAGCGGTTCTTGCTCCTGCTGTTCCGCCCGCAGCCCAAGAGCTGGCTGGTGCGGGGCGCGTTCGTGCTGTTCGCCGCCTGCGCGGCGGCCGCCGCCTGGCTGGGCGCGCTCGCCTACGACGGCGGCGTGCCGCCCGCCGCCTGGCGCGGCCTGGGCGCGGCGGCCGTGCTCGGCGGGGTCGGCGCGGCCGGCTACACCGCCTTCCTGTTCGGGCAGGCCCGCGGCCGCGCCTTCTGGCAGAGCCCGCTCCTGCTCCCGCACCTCGTGATCCAGGCGGCGCTGGCCGGGACGGCGCTGCTGGCGATCGTCCCGGGCATGCTCCTGGGCGACGTGGGGCCCGGCGCGCGCGAGGCGCGCCTGGTCGGCCTGGGGATCGCCATGGCCGTGGCGCTCGGCCTCAACCTGCTGATGGTCCTGGCCGAGCTCGGCGCCCACGGCGGAGCCGACGCCCGCCTGGCGGTGCGCTGGCTCACCAGCGGCGAGCGCGCCACCACGCTCTACCTCGGCGTGCTCGTGCTGGGCCACGTGTTCCCGGCCACCTGCCTGGTGGCGGCCCTGTCCCTCGAGGGCGCCGGCCCCGCCGTCGCGCTGGGCGGCCTGGGCGCCCTGAGCGGCCTGTTCCTGTGGGACCACCTCTACGTGCTGGCGGGCCAGGCCCCGCCGCTGAGCTGAGCCATGGCGGACGCCCCGCACCTCACCTCGCAGCCGCCCCATGAGCGGTGGGACGACTGGGTCGAGTTCGACCCCGCGGCCTGGCCGCGCAAGGTCGAGCGCCGCTCGGTCGTGGTCCCCACGCTGTGCTTCAACTGCGAGGCCGGCTGCGGGCTGCTCGCCTACGTCGACCGCGAGGACCTCTCGATCCGGCGGATCGAGGGGAACCCGCTCCACCCCGGCAGCCGCGGCCACACCTGCGCCAAGGGGCCCGCCACCCTCAGCCAGGTGCGCGACCCCGAGCGGATCCTGCACCCGCTGCGGCGGAGCGGGAAGCGCGGCGAGGGGAAGTGGGAGCAGGTCTCGTGGGACGAGGCGCTCGACGCGATCGGGGGGCGGATCCGCGAGGCGCTCCTCGCGGGGCGCCACGACGGCGTGATGTACCACGTCGGCCGCCCCGGCGAGGACGGGTTCATGGACCGGGTGCTCCAGGCCTGGGGCGTCGACGGCCACAACTCGCACACCAACGTGTGCTCGTCGTCGACCCGCCTCGGGCTCATGACGATGTGGGGCTCGGACCGCTCCTCGCCCGACTACGCCAACGCCGACTTCATCCTGCTCGTGTCGGCCAAGCTCGAGAGCGGGCACTACTTCAACCCGCACGCCCAGCGGATCACCGAGGCGCGCGAGCGCGGGGCGCAGGTGGCGGTGCTCGACATCCGCCTCTCGAACACCGCCTCGGTCGCCGACCACTGGCTGCCGACCTACCCCGGGTCGGAGGCGTTCGTGCTCCTCGCCATGGCGGGCGTGATCCTGCGCGAGGGGCTGGCCGACCGCGAGTTCATTCGCCGCTGGACCAACTGGCGCGAGACCGCGCCGCACCTGCCCGGGCCCGACGGCGCGCCGCTCGGCGAGAACGCGGACTTCGACGCGTTCCTGGCCGCCTTCACGCGCTATCTCTCCGAGCGCTACTCGCTCGAGCGCGCCGAGGCCGCCTCGGGCGTGCCCGCCGCCGAGCTGGCCAAGGTGGCCCGCAAGGCGGGGCGGGCCGGCAGCCGGCTCGCCACGAACATCTGGCGCAACGCCGCCTCGGGCAACCTCGGCGGCTGGCAGATCGCGCGCTCGCTCCTGCTGCTCAACGTGCTGACCGGGAGCGTCGGCACGCGCGGCGGGATCGCGCCCCACGACTGGCACAAGATGAAGCCGCCCGTGCCCGCGCCGCCTCCGCCGCACGCGCGCTGGAACGAGCTGCTCTGGCCCAAGGAGTACCCGCTCGCGCACTACGAGACCAGCTTCCTCCTGCCGCACCTCCTGCTCGACGGGCGCGGCCAGCTCGACGTCTACTTCACCCGGGTGTTCAACCCGGTGTGGACCTACCCCGACGGCGCGAGCTGGATCGAGGCGCTCTCCGACGAGGCGCTCGTCGGGCTGCACGTGGCGCTCACGCCCACCTGGAACGAGACCGCGCAGTTCGCCGACTACGTGCTGCCGGTCGGCCACGGGCCCGAGCGGCACGACAACCAGAGCCAGGAGACCCACACCGGCCGCTGGATCGGGCTGCGTCAGCCCGTCGTGCGTGAGGCCATGCGCCGGCTCGGGCGCGGGGTCGACGACACGCGCCAGGCGAACCCGGGCGAGGTGTGGGAGGAGGCGGAGCTGTTCATCGCCCTCTCCTGGCGGATCGACCCCGACGGCGCCCTCGGGATCCGGCGCTGGTTCGAGGCGCCGCAGCGCCCCGGCGAGCCCATGACGGTCGACGACTACTTCGGCGGCCTGTTCGCGGCGGTGCCGGGGCTCTCCGAGGCGGCGGCGGCCGAGGGGCTCGAGCCGCTCGAGTACATGCGCCGGCGCGGGGTGTTCGCGGTCGAGCCGGAGGGGGCCGAGCGCCTCGCGCTGCACGAGCGGGAGGTCGGCCCCGACGAGCCCGGGGTGGAGGTCGACGGGGTGCGGCGCGCCGGCTTCGGCACGCCGTCGCGCAAGCTCGAGCTGTACAGCGCGACCCTGGCCGAGTGGGGCTGGCCCGAGCACGCGCTGCCCGGCGCGATCGAGAGCCAGGTCGCGCCCGAGCGGCTCGAGGACGGCCAAATGGTCCTGGTCCCGACCTTCCGCCTGCCGGTGCTGGTCCACTCCCGCTCGGGGAACGCCAAGTGGCTGCTCGAGATCGCCCACAGCAACCCGCTGTGGGTGCACCCCACCGACGCCGAGCGCCTCGGCCTGGAGCTGGGCGCGCTGGCGCGCGTGGAGACGCGGATCGGCGCGTTCGTGCTGCGGGTGTGGGTGACCGAGGCGGTCCGCCCCGGCGTGGTCGCCTGCAGCCACCACCTCGGCCGCTGGCGCAAGGAGGGCCAGCCCGTGAGCAGCCGCTGGAGCGCCGCCGAGGTCCGCTTCCAGCGCGAGGGCGCCCGCCTGCTGGTGCGCCGCACGGGCGAGGGGCTCGGCCCGTTCGCCAGCGAGGACGCCGACTCCAGCCGGCTGTGGTGGAAGGAGGTCGGCGTGCACCAGAACATGACGTTCCCGGTGCAGCCCGACCCGATCTCGGGCATGCACGTGTGGCACCAGGCCGTGCGCGTGCGCCCCGCCGGCCCCGACGACCGCGAGGGCGACGTGCGGGTCGACCTCGAAGCCTCGCGCGCGGTGTGGCGCGAGTGGCTGACCCAGGCGCGCCCGGGGCCCGTGAACGGGCTCCGCCGCCCGACCTGGCTGAAGCGCCCGCTCCGGCCGGTCGAGGCCGCGTTCCGCGCCCCCGACCCAGGCGAGGCGCCGCCCACGAGCTGACCTGGCACGTTCGCCCCGCCGGTGCCATGGTCGCCGAAGGAGAGCGCTCGCATCGCCGAGGTGACCCATGCTCGACGTGGCGCAGTGGGTGGTTGGCGCGCTCGCCGTGGGCGGCGCCGGGGCCTCCATGTTCCTGGGCTGGCGCAACCTCGAGCAGGCGACGCTGCTGGAGAACGACCTCGCCCCGGGCCAGCTCGGGGCTCACGTCGGGCGCGCCGTCACGGTGGTCGGGACGCCCACGAGCGACTACGGCGGCGACGACCCGTTCCACCGGCGCTGGCTGTGGTTCCGGCGCGAGTTCCAGGAGTACGACCGCCACCGGAACAACCCCTCCTGGCGCACGGTGCGGGAGGAGACCGCGCCCTGGCACTTCTCCCTCGACGTGGGCGGCCGGTCGGTGCGGGTCGAGAACGCGCCCACCGAGGTCTACGGCACCGAGACCGAGACCTCCGGCGGCGGGTGGGGCGAGGACTACCGCACGATCACCGAGGTCCTGCCGATCCCGCCGCGCCTCACGGTGTGCGGCGCGCTCGTCAGCCGCGGCCAGGAGCTGTGGGTGGTGCCCGACCGCCGCCTGGGCCTGCTGTTCGCCCCCGAGCCGCCGCACCGGCGCGCGCGGCGCGAGCGGATCAAGGGCTGGCTGGGCCTGGTCGGAGGGCCGCTCGGGATCATCGCGCTGGCGCTGTGGCTGACGAGCGCCGGCGGACCGCTCTCCTGGCTGTGAGCCGCCGAGGAGGACGCCGTGATCGGCTGGCTGATCATCATCGGGTACTGGGCCGCGGTGCTGGGGGTGGCCGCCTCCTTCGCGCGCCGCGGCTGGCTGGACCTGGCGCAGGCCCGCGTGTTGACCGAGGAGGTCTCGCCCAGCCGGCTCGATCAGTTCGTCGGGCGCGCCTGCACGCTGCGCGGCGAGCCCTTCAAGGACGCCGGGATCGGGCTCACGGCCGCGCACGCGCGCACGCTGTGGTTCTGCAAGCGCTACCTCGAGAAGAGCGGCTCGGGCGAGGACGTCAGCTACCGCGTGGTCCGCGAGGACGTGGCCCCGTGGGACTTCACGCTCGACGTGGGGGGCGTGCCGGTGCGCGTCAAGAACGCGCCCACCGAGGTCCACGGGACGACGACGCATGCCTCGGGCGGCGAGGGGCCGTGGCACAGTGAGACCGAGGTCCTCCCGCTCGTCTCGCGCCTCACCGTGTGCGGCGCGCTGGTGCGCCACGCCGGCGACCTGTGGCTCGTCCGCGACGACCGCGTCGGGCTCTTGTTCGCGCCCGAGCCGCCCCACGAGCGGGCTCGGCGCGAGGAGCTCAAGGGCTGGCTCAACCTGCTGCTCGCGCCCGCCGGCATCCTGGCGTTCGCCAGCTGGATCGCATACCAGCTCAGGCCGCTGTTCCTGTGACGCCCGCGCGGCAGCCCGCGCCGAAGTGAGGCCGAGCGGGCGGCGCTCGGCGCCGTCGACCCGTCGCTCGCTCCCGGCCGGCCCGCTGGCGTCCGCGGCGCACACGTGGCAACGTGAGGCTCGAGGAGGCGGGGTGTTCGAGCTGTCGTTCGCGACCGCGGTGGCCTGCTCGCTCTGCGGGGTGGGCTTTTGCGTGCGTCAGGGCTGGCAACGGCTGCGCGTCGTGCGCGCGCTCGAGCGCGAGCAGTCGCTGGAGGACCTCGAGGCTCGGGTCGGGGAGCTCGTCGCGATCGAGGGGGCGCCCGTGCGCACGGGTGGCGAGGAGGACGACGACCCCGAGGCGGCGAGCTGCGTGTGGTACCGCCATGAGCTCGAGACCCGCGACCCGGAGAAGGACAGCTGGCGCACGCTGCGGGTCGAGGAGCCGCGCTGGAGGCTCGCGCTCGACGTCGGGGGCGGGCGCGTCGCGATCGCCGGGGCGCCGACCGCGCTAATCGGCAGCAAGCCCTCGATCAGGTCCGACGGGGGCGATCGCTACCGGACGGTCATGACCCGGATCCCCATCACGCCGGTCGTGACGGCCTGCGGCCGCCTGGAGCGCGCAGGCGGCGCGCTGCAGCTCGTGCCCGACCCGCGGGTGGGCCTGTCCCTGGCGGGCGAACGCGCCCTCGCGCAGGCGGATCGGGAGCGCGCGTCCGTGCGCTTCTGGCTGCTCGTGGCAGCGCCGGCCACGGTCGCGTTCTCGCTGCTGCTCGCAGGGTTGATCCACCTGCGCATGCACCACTGAGGCGCTACACGTAGGACGGCCGGCCCTCGTCGAGCACCCAGGGGTGGTCGTGGGTCTCGAACAGGTCGAGCAGGGCGTGGACGCCGTGCTTGATCTTGTGGTCGCGCTCGGCGGCGGTGATCGGCACCACCCACAGGAACTCGACCGGGTCGCCCTCGACGCTCAGCCGCTTGGGCAGCTCGCGGTCGGGCGAGACGACCGAGGTCAGCAGCAGCAGGTGACGCAGCTCCGAGCCGGGGAACGGCGCCTCGGACAGCGCCACCGTGTGGCCGAAGCCCAGCCAGGTCTGGTCGCGGAAGGGGAAGCGCGCCAGCCAGCGCATGAGCGCGACGTACTCGTCCTTGAGCTCGCGCACGTAGAGCAGCAGCTCGGCGCGGTGGGGGATCCCCTCGGGGAGGTCGGGCGGGAGGTGCATGCGCCGATCGCTCATGCCGCCGCTGGCGAGCGTGTAGAACGGGCCGTCGCCGAGGTCGCGCGCGAACACGTAGACCGCGATCTGGGGGACGTCACCCCCCGCGGGCCGCTCGAGGTCGGGGAGGTACACCCCCTCGTACGGTCCGAGCAGCTCCTGGAAGGCTGCCTCGCGCTCCTTCGTCACGCCCACGCGGTCCAGCCTAACACCTCAGCGGAGGAGCTTGACCGCGATGACGGCGGCCGCGAGCACGACCAGGCCGAGCGCGAGGGTGAGCGCGAGCGCGAGGCCCGGCACGGGCTCGTCCTCCTCCTCGTCGCCGCCCTCGTCGCGCGTCGGGGACGTCCCGCGCCGGGCGGGCGCGCCGGTGTAGGGCCGCACCGTGCGGTCGCCGGCCAGCCAGGCGTCGAGCTCGTCGGCGAAGGCGGCGGCCGAGGGCGGCCGGTCGGCGGGGTCGCCCGCGAGCGCGCGACGGCAGATCGCGTCGAGGGCCGGGTCGATCGTGGGGTCCAGCTCGGCGGGCGAGACGATGTCGTTCTCGAGCACGCGCTTGAGCGCCTGCCGCAGGTTGCCGTCGCCGAGCTCGAGCGGCGCGCGGCCGGTCAGGGCGAAGTACAGGATCCCGCTCAGCCCGTACACGTCGCTCCGCGGGTCCACGCGCTTGCTGTCGCGGACCTGCTCGGGCGGCATGTAGGTCGGCGTCCCCATGACGGCGCCTGTGGCGGTCAGCCCCTGCACGGCGTCGACCGCCTTGGCGATCCCGAAGTCGGTGAGGCGGACGCCGCCGTCCGCGGTCACGATCACGTTGTGCGGCTTGAGGTCGCGGTGGATCACCCCGTGCTCGTGGGCGAAGGCCACCACGCGGGCCACGTCGCGCACGAGCTCGACGGCCCGTCCGCGCTCGACCCGGTCCACGACCACGTCGAGGGGCTCGCCCGAGACGTAGTCCATCACGTAGTACAGGACGCCCGAGGGGAGCGACCCCGACGCGCGCACCGCCACGATCCCGGGGTGCTGCCCGAGGCGCTCCCCGAGCGCGGCCTCGCGGCGGAAGCGCTCCACGTCCTGCGGGCGGGCGCGCGCGGCGTTGCGCAGCACCTTGACCGCCACGCGCGCGCCGGTCGCCTGATCGAGGCCCGCGTACACCACGCCCATCCCGCCGCGCGCGACCTCGCCCTGGATCGCGAACCGTCCGTCGAGGAGCGGCGGGACCGGCGCGGCGTCGCGGGCGGCGCGCCCCTCGGGCGCCAGGCCGGGTCGCGGGGTCGCGGGCGGCGGCGGGGCGGTCGTGCCGGCGGTCTGGCCGGGCGGGACCCGCGCCGCGTCCCCGCTCACGACGGCGAACGGGTAGCGCGAGGCGCCGAGCTGGATCCGGTCGCCGGGCGCGGCGAGCGCGGAGCCCGCCACGGGCACCCCATTGACGAACGTGGCGCCGCCGCTGCGGTCCACCACGCTCAGCGCGTCGGGGCCGACGTGGAGCTCGCAGTGGCGCGGCAGGGTGGCGGGGTCGCCGCAGGGGACGTGGGGCGCCGGGCTCGCGTCCGCGCGCCCGATCACGAGCAGCGCCCCGGGCCGGCAGGGGTGGACGGCGCCCGTCACGCCGTCGAGGAGGAGGAGCTGGGCGTCCACGGCGTCAGCCTACTCGACCGACCGGGCCGCGCGGACACCGCACGCGCGCCGCGGCGCGCTTGACGTGACCGCCCGACCGCCCCATGCTCGCGGCATGCCGCGCGCGCGAGTGGGCGAGGTCGAGCTCGAGTACGACGTCCGGGGCGCCGGGCCGCCGCTGGTGCTGATCATGGGGATCGGCGCCCAGCTGATCCACTGGCCCGAGCCGTTCTGCGACCAGCTCGCCGCCCACGGCCTGACGGTGATCCGGTTCGACAACCGCGACGCGGGGCGCTCGACCTGCCTCGAGCACCTGCCGCCGCCGCGCCTGCTGCCCAACGTGCTGCGCGTGCTGCTCGGGCGGCGCGCCCACGCGCCCTACAGCTTGAGCGACATGGCCGCCGACGTGGTCGGGCTCCTCGACGCGCTCGAGCTCGAGGACGCCCACGTGGTCGGGATCTCGATGGGCGGCATGATCGCGCAGGTCCTCGCAATCGAGCACCCGGCGCGCGTGCGCACCCTGACCTCGTTCGCCTCGACCCCGGGCGACCGCCGCTTCGCCCGCCCGCGCGCGCTGGCGTCGCTGCTGGATCCGGTGCCGAGCGACCGTCAGGCCGCGATCCGGCGCAGCCTCAAGATCATGAAGGCGATCGGCAGCCCCGACTACCCCATGGACGAGGCGGCGTTCCTCGAGATCGCCCACCACGCCTACGAGCGCGGCGTCAGCAGCGCGGGGTTCGCGCGCCAGTTCGCCGCGATCCTGGCCTCGGGCAACCGCCTCCGCCGACTGGCCGACGTGCGCGCGCCCACGCTGGTGCTCCACGGCGCCGAGGACCCGCTGATCCCGCTCGCCGCCGGCGAGGCGACCGCCGCCGCGATCCCGGGCGCCGTGCTCGAGGTGATCCCGGGCCTAGGGCACGACCTCCCTCGCCCGCTGTGGCCGAGGATCACCGCCCGGATCGCCGACCACGTGCTTCGCCACGAGCAGCAGGCTGCGCCGCGCTGAGGCGCTCGCTTCACGCCGCCTCGGCGCTGATCGCGGCACGAGGAGCTGGTCGGGAGCCCTCCTACAGGTCAGGATCTCGCCGTGACCGCGGCGCGCTGTCCGTACTGCCACGATCGGCTGGAGAAACCCGACCTACCGCTCGCCACGTGCGCGGACTGCGGGACGCCGTTCCATCGCCTCTGCCTGGAGGAGCTCGGCCGCTGCACCACCCTCGGCTGCGCGGGCGCCGAGCTCGAGCCTGAGCGCGCCTCGCCCCAGGAGCTGCTCCTGCGCGCGCTGCTCGACCTACAGTCTTACGCCGCCCACGGCCCTATTCCAGCCGAGGCACGGGCCGAGGTCGGGCACCTCGTATCGCTGCTCGATCCGGCAGAGGTGGAACGGGTGCGTGAGCGGGCCCGTAAGGTCCGCAGCTACGACGACGTCGTCGAGGACCGCGCGCGGGTGCGTCGCGCCGTCCCTTCCGCGGGCCCCTGGACCGGCCCGACCCGCCGCCCGCTGAGCCGGACCGCCATCGTGATCCTGTTCGTCTGGTCCCTGGCGGCGCTCGTGCTCGTCGTGTCGGCCGCGATGCGGGCCTGATCGCCTACTACACCGCCCAGCGCCGGCGCCGGGTGGCCTCCCCCTCGCGGGTCCGGCGGCTCGCGATGAACAGGGCCAGCGCGTCGCGGTGCGGCGGCTCGATGTCGATGAACGTGAGCCCGACCTCGTAGCCTTCGCCGACGCGCACGACCGAGCGGACCTCGCCCAGGGCCTCGACCAGCCGCTCGCGCAGCGCGATGCTCAGCCGGACGCGCGCGCCGACCTCGAGCGCGCGGTGGAGCTGGACCCGGACGCCGCTGCGCGAGAGGTCGACCGTCCGGCCGAGGATCAGCTCGCGCGCCCGCGCGCCCTCGGGGTGGGGAGCGAGGTTGATGAGCACGCTCACCCGGAGCCGCGGCTCTCGCCGTCGCTCGGGGAGCAGACGCGGACCGGCCACGAGCCACCTCCCGGGCGGAGGTAGCGCAAGCGGCGCGCCCGCCGCCGCCGGGGCGCGAAGGAGCGAAGCGCGGGCCGGGACGGGCGCACCGCGCGGGACGTCACGGTCCCGCGCGCGCGCGGCTGTCCGCGGCTCGGCTCGGAGCTGGGGCTCGGGGGCGACGAGGGCCGGCTCAGGCCTTGGCGATCGCCGCCCGCAGCCCCTGCTCGCGCGCGCGCTCGAGGTAGTCGCGCAGCAGCGAGCTGATCCGGAACACCAGCGGCGTGAGGGCCGCCCCCAGCACGATCGGCAGGGTGTAGCGGTACCCCCAGTGGCGCAGGTCCGACCCCTCGGTCAGGGCCACCGCCACGACCACGCCCACGATCGCGGTCAGGATCCCCCAGCCGATCCCGCCGAGGATGGCGCCGCCGATCACGTTGCCCACGCCGACGGGCTCCTCGACCACCTCCACCGGGCAGCGGAACAGGACCAGCGGCAGGAACACCCCCGCGTGGTCCTCGGTCAGCTTGAGCTTGGGGGCGCCCTCGTTCTGGTGCTCGGGCTTGAGCGCCAGCTCGAGCACGTAGCTGTTCGCCCCCAGCCCGCTCGCCCGGCGCACCGTGACCTTCTCCGCCAGCGGCAGCAGGTAGCTGATCAGGCTGTAGTGCGTCGTGGTGCGGGTCGCGTTGCCGAGGTGCTCGGTCTGGATCGTGGTCCCCAGCAGGCCGGCGCGCAGGTTGGTGACCAGCAGCTTGGCCTTGCCCTTGGCGCCCGCCGTGCGGAGCTGGCCCTCGTAGTCGACGCCGAAGATGATGTCGGTCAGGACCTCCTTCTCGGTCAGCCAGCCGGCCAGGATCTCGCGCTCCTTGCCGTCGAGCAGGCCGATCAGGCGGCTCATGCGCTCGGCCTCGTCGTCGCGGAACACGATCGACATCTCCGCGCCGTCGCGCTGCGCCTGGCCGTAGACGTGGGCCATGGGGCCGATCCCCGACACGCACACGTTCTGCCCGCCCGCGGTCACCACCAGCCCGGTCTGGCCGTCCATGTCCTTCACCAAGGCCACCCGGGTGACCTTCTGGAGCTGCGGCGCGGCCCCGCCGCTGACGCGCGCGGCGCTGGCCTCGGCCCCGTAGACCAGGAAGCCGCCGTCGGGGAGCGGCGCGAACGTGGTCGCGCCCATCTGGACCGCCTGCTTGCAGGCCGCCTCCACGGCGGTCCAGGCGCCGCCGCGCCGCAGCCAGGCGAGCGCCACCAGGCCGAGCGCCACGGCCCCGATCGTGCCGAGGTAGACCGCCAGCGCCCCGTACGCGAACGGATCGAAGACCATCGCCTCCTCCACGGCTACTCCCCCCGCGCTTCGATCGCGCGCACCGCGGCGGCGACCTCGTCCTTGAACATGATGTCCCGCTGCTCGCGGCCCTTGGGGCCGGTCGTCGTCTCGATGTACGAGTCGGGGTCCTCGGCGTAGCGGGCCAGGATCGGGAGCACCGGCGCGGAGCCGGTGTCCTGCAGCACCTTGAAGCCCATCTTCTTGTAGATCCAGAACACCTGCGTCGGGTCGCCTTCGGCCTCGTCGAGCAGGCGCGCGAGGTTCTCGCCGATCCGCACCCCGCCGGCCTCGCCGGTCGCGCGGAGCATCGCCTCGTAGATCTCGACCTCCTTGACCATGAACTGGTCCTTCTTGGCGATGTAGCGGAACATCACGTCGATCAGCTTCTCGGGCGTCAGGCGCACCTGGAGCGTGTTGGCGCAGTACTCGGCCACCTCGGGGTCGAACGCCGAGAGCCCGTGGACGAAGCAGAAGTCGACCGGCTCGTTGTCCGGGACCTCGCGCATCGCCTTGAGCATCTCCTTGACCCGGAAGGCGAGCTGCGAGAAGCGCGCGGCCACCTGCCGGGCCTCGGCGACCACCTCGGCGGGGATCGGCTCGCCGCCGCGGCTCGCCTGCTCCTCGACGGCCATCTGGACCTGCATCGCCCAGCGCAGCCCCCCCTCGGAGAACACGCCCTCCTCGTACGCGGTCAGCTGCTCCTGGCAGTAGCCGGTCAGGAACTCGATGTTGACGTCGCGCAGCGCCTCGGCCGCGAGGTTCACGATCGAGCGCTCCTCGCGGTACAGCGCCTCCTTGAGCTCCTCGGTGCCCGCCTTGCCGAACGCGAGCAGGCTCTCGGCCTCCTCCTCGAACCGGCCGCCGCTCCCCTGCGAGGCCACGTACGCGAGGATCGCGTCGATGTGGGCCGGGTCCTTGGTGCTGGCGAGCACGCGGTGCCAGCGCCCGCGCTCCGCGAGCGGCTCGATCTTCACGACGTGCGGGGCCAGCGCCTCGGGCGGATAGTCCGCCTCGAGGTGGGCCCGCACCTGCAGGTCGACCTCGCCGTGGAGCTCGCCCTCGCCGAGCAACTCGAACAGCGGCGGGACGGCGGCCGCCCCGAACGTGGCCAGGCTCTTCAGCGCCGCGTCGGCGTCCTCGTCGGCCCTCCAGCTGCGGAGGGCGGCCAGGTAGGCCACGATCGCCGGGGCGTGGCTCGCGTCGCCGGTCGAGGCCAGCGTCGCGTGGAACGCGCCCCGGTCCGCCGGCTCGGAGAGCGCGAGCACCCGCTCGAGCACCTCGGCGGGGGGGAGCTCCATCGCGTATCGCCGCGCGCGATCCCGGTTGTGCTGGAACTCCCCCTTGTCGGCGAGCACCGCGAAGAAGTGGGGCGCTCGCACCACGTGGAGGAACCCCACGGCGGCGGCGACCCCCGCGATCACCGCGAGGAGCCCGACGCCGCACGAGCCGTGCGGCTTGATCGGGTCGGGCACGTCGAAGGTCTTGAGGTCGGAGACGTCGGGCCGGGGGTCTGGTTCGGCCATGCAGGGCTCCTGGCACGCGTAGGCGCGCCATTGTGCGGCCGGCCCGGCGGGCCGCAAGGCCGTTCCGGCCAGGCCCGTTATCCTCAGGCGCGGCAAGCAGGAGGTGCGGATGGCGCACGACAACCCCTGGCGCACGGTCTCGAGCCGCTGGGTCTACGAGAACGGCTGGATGCGCGTGCGCGAGGACCAGGTGATCCGCCCCGACGGCTCGCCGGGGCTGTACGGCGTGGTCGTGCCGACCCACGTGGCCACGGGGGTGGTCGCGCTCGACGAGGCGGACCGCGTCACCCTGGTGGGTCAGTGGCGCTATCCGCTCGAGCGCTACTCGTGGGAGATCGTGGAGGGCGGCGCCGACCCCGGCGAGGAGCCGCTCGCCGCCGCCCAGCGCGAGCTGCGCGAGGAGGCGGGCCTGCTCGCGGCCCAGTGGAGCCCGCTCGGGGGCGAGCTCCACCTCAGCAACTGCTTCACGTCGGAGGTCGGCTTCCTCTACCTCGCCCGGCGCCTGACGCAGGTCGAGGCCGAGCCCGACCCGACCGAGCGGCTGACGCTCCGGCGCGTGCCCCTGGCCGAGGCGGTGGCGATGGTGGAGCGCGGCGCGATCACCGACGCCATGAGCGTGATGGGGCTCCTGCTCGCGGCGCGGGCGCTCAGCGGCTGCCGCTCGGCGTGAACGCCGGCTCGATCGCCTGCTCGCGCTGCACGATCAGGGCGTCGCGCTGGTGCTCCGCCTGCTCCGCGAGGCCCTCGAAGTCGAACCCGTCGAGGCGATGCTCGCGGATCTTGGCCCACGAGAGCGTGCGCCACACCATGGTCTGGGACTCGAGCGCCACGATGAGCGTCTCGAGCTCGTAGATCCGCGCCAGGTCGGTGTAGCGCAGGGTCATCTCGTTGGGCTTGAGGCGCCCCACCAGCTCGCCGAGGCGGGCGACGCCCGCCTTGAGCCAGCTCTCGCTGCCGCCCACGGCCTCGAGCGCCCGCCGCATCTCGCGCTGCCCCGTGTGCAGCTCGTCGATCACGCGCTCGAGCACGCCGGCCAGCGGCTGCTCGGGGTTGTTGCGGCGGCAGCGGCGCGCGAGCGCCAGCGCGCCCGTGTTGGTCGCGAGGTGATCCTGGAGGTAGAGACGCAGGTACTGATCGGGCACGGTGACCTCCTGAGCTCGGCGTCGCTCGGGGTACCCGGCGCAAACGCGAGGCCGGCGGGCGGGCGCGCCGGGCGGCGAGGCGCGAGGCGCGTCAGGGTCGGCCCGTCCCGTCGCGCCCGGTCTCGGGCGCGAGTCGCCGCCGTTCCCCGCCCGGGCTCCGAGGGGCCGAGCGGCGCACGCTGCGCCCTTTGCTGGGCCGGCGCAGCCGGCGCCAGGAGGATCCATGAGCGACTCGTCGGCCCAAGGGACCGCCCCGGGGCTGCGCGCTGCGCGCGAGGAGCTGGAGCGGCGGTGGACCGGGCGCATGGCGCGCGTCGGGGCCGGGGAGCTGGTCGCCCCGGCCGTGAGCCGCGCGCTCCCCGACCTCGTCGAGCTGATGGACCGCGCGCTGGCGCGCGAGGAGCCCGCGCCCGAGCGGGCGGCCGCGGCGCTCGGGCACGCGCTGCCCGACGACGAGGCCGCGCCCCTCGCGCTGTGGCGCAGCTTGCAGGCGCTGCGCGACGCCGCGCTCGAGCTGCTCGCGGAGCGCGGCGCCGCCGCGCCCGAGGCGCGCGCCCTCCTGGGCGACGCGCTGGCGAGCGTGGCGGTGGGCGCGGGCGCGCACGCGCTCGGTCGCGCCCGGGCCGAGGCGGCCCTGGCGGCCGGGGACCGCGCGCGGCACCAGGCGTTCATGCGCCAGCTCGCGCACGAGCTGCGCACGCCGCTCAACGCCGTGAGCCTCAGCTTGCAGCTGTTCGAGCGCGCCCTCGACGAGGTGGGCCGCCAGCGCGCGCTCGACGCCGCGCGCCGCAGCCTGCGCCAGCTCGAGGCCATGTCGCTCAACCTGCTCGACGCCAACCGCGTGCTCTCCGACCGGCCGCTCCCGCTGCAGCTCGAGCCGCTCGACCTGCTGGACGTCTGCCAGGCCGTGTGCCGCGACCTCGAGGCGCACACCTGGCGCGACCGGTGCCGGGTCGAGGGCCCCTCGGTCCACGGCTGGTGGGGCGGGCACGCGGTGCGCCGCCTGCTCACGGCCCTGATCGACAACGCGCTCCGCTACGGCAGCTGGCAGAGCCCCGTCACCGTCCGCCTGATCCCCCGCGGGGAGCGGGTCACGGTCGAGGTCCACAACCACGGCAAGCCGCTGAGCCCCGAGCGCCAGCGCGCGCTGCTGGCCGGACGCCTGCAGCCCACCGAAGAGGGCAGCACCCCCGGCCGCCTCGGCGTCGGCCTCCTCCTGGCCCGCGGCCTGGCCGAGGCCCACCACGGCCGCCTCTCCGTGCGCAGCGACGCCGACGGGACGACGTTCAGCGTGGACCTCCCGCGCGACACCCGCCTGGCCCGCAGCCGCCGCCGCGCGGCGTGAGGTGAGCCGGCAGCCAGCCTCTCGGTCCGCGCTACGGCTCCAGCTCCGGGTCGTACGCCGTCTGCCACCGCCCGCAGCGGCCGCAGCGGAAGGCGTACACCTCCGCGTCGAGCTCGGGCAGGCACTCCGCCGGGCGGGGGAGGTCGGGCCGGAGGGACTCGACGAACCAGCGCTCGAGCTCCTGCGTGGCCGGGGCGGTCGCGGCGAGGTCGTGGCCGTACAGGACCGCGTAGTCGCCGCAGCACACCGGCCAGTCGGGCTCGTCGCCCCAGGGCACGGCCGGGTGGTGGACGAGGTCGCGCGCCAGGGACATCGCGTCCTCCACCCCCGCGAGCGCCAGCTTGATCGCGGGCCAGTGCGGGCTGACGTCCTTGGGGGGCTGCTCGTCGAGGTCGAGGTCGAGCTCGAGCCCGAACGTGGCCCAGTTCCGACCCGGCCCGTTGCGGGTCGCGGGCTCGAGCTCGGCGCCGTAGGCCTCGCGCGCGCTCGCGGCGACGTAGCGGAAGTAGGGCTCGGAGCCGGGGACCCGCCACGCGAACGGGCCGTCGGGCGGCGAGGGCTCGCTCGCGCCGAGCAGCCGCAGCGCGGCGCGCCGCACCGCGGCCCGCCGGTCCTCGCGCGCGAGCTCGAGGGCCGCGCGCGCCACGGGCGACAGCGCGCGCGGGGCCGCCGGCGGGCCGGCCACGGCCAGCACCGCCGCCTCGCGCACCGCCCAGTCGGGGTCCTCGGCGATCACCCGCCGGAGCGTGGCGAGCGCGTCCGGGACGTGGGCCAGGGCCTGCACGGCCAGCCGGCGGAGCGGCCAGCCGCCGCCGGTCCGGCGGGCCACCCGCGGGCGCGGCGGCCACGGGCCTTCCCAGGGGACGCCCCGCCGCCCGAGCGCCCGCGCCGCGAGGTCTGCCGGGTCGGCCCGCCCCGCCGCCGCGAGGTGCAGCCGGCACGTCGCCGCCAGGAACGGATCGACCACCCCCTCGCCGAGCATGCGCTCCGCCGCCGAGGGCACGACGGGATGGCCGCGGCGCGCCAACCCCTGGAGGGCGGCGAGGCGCCAGGGCTCGGCGGGCCGCGCCAGGGCCTCGAGCAGCGGCTGCTCGTCCCCGTCGTCCAACCCGCCCAGCCGGTGAAGGTCGGCCAGGCCCGCAGTCGCCATCGCGCTCCGCTGAAGCTCCTCCGCCGACCACCGGCATTGTGCACACCGCGGCCGCGAGGCACCACGCCGAGAGCGCACGTTCGCCCAGGGGGGATTCGGATTCGGATTCGGATTCGGGGGGTCGGACTCGGACTCGGACCGAGGAGCCATCGCTCGAGCGACAGCTCCTTCGCCGGCTTGGTCCGAGGAGGGATGCCCGCAGCGACGGCTCTTCCTTGGCGCTCTTGGCGCTCTTGGCGGTCATTCTTCATGCCGGGGAGCTGACCTCGTGGGCGACAGCTCTTCTTGGCGGTCTCGCGCTCGTCCTCGCGATCAGGCGCGCTTGATCGTGTAGACGGCCTTGGCCACCGCGATCGGGGCCTCGGGCGCGCTCGGGTGCAGCAGCGTCACCGCGCTCACGCCCACCCGGTTGCCCGCGCGGATCACGCGCGCCACGCCGCGCAGCGTCTCCTGTCGCCCGGGGCGCAGGTAGTCCACGCGCAGGTCGATCGTCGCGACCCGGTCGCCCGGGTCGGTGAGGGTGAACACCGCGGCGCCGCCCACCGTGTCGGCCAAGGTCGAGATCACCCCGCCGTGGAGCGCCGGGCGGGTGGGGTCGCCGATCAGCTCGGGGCGGAACGGCAGCTCGGCCACCACCCGGCCGCGCGCGATCTCGACCAGGCGCATGCCGAGGAACGCGTTGAACGGGATCGCCGAGTCGAAGAACTGGCGGATCGCCTCGAGGTCGACGGTCCCCGCCCCCTCGATCGTGGGGAGCGGCTCGTCGGGGTCGTCGCCGCGGTCCTCGCCGCGGCCGTCGGCCGCGCTGGCGGTCATGAGCTCAGTAGACCGCCCGCTTGAGCTCGTCCACGAAGGCCTGCGGCGTGACCGCCTCGCGGGCCCGGGCGTCGAGCGGGTCGGTGAGGTGCTCGGCCAGCTTCTTGACGGCGCTCCCGTGGTGCTCGATCCCCTCCTCGCTCAGCGCGGCGCGCGCCTCCTGGCTGAGCGCGCCGGCGTACACCCGGCCGACCTTGCCCAGGATCAGCAGGTACGCCCCCGCCAACCCGACCGCCGGCAAGGCGACGTCGGACCCGTCGAGCAGGGTGGGGTGAAAGAACAGGGCGTCGCGCAGGGGGGTCAACCCGGGGCGGTCCGAGGCGAACAGGAGCTTCCCCTCCTGCTCGACTAGGAGCGACAAGCTCTGGCGTGCCAACCGTTCCATGATCGCGTCTTGGGCCACGTGCCCTACTTTTACCGTCTGGGCCAGACAATCCCCACTCGGTCCCCGCGGGCGGACGGGAGCCGTCGGCGCAAAACGCTGTGAGTAAGGGTCTTGCGCAAAGTGGCGGCAAGACTACGGGCGCTGCGAACCAGTGACGCGTCGCGTCATTCGCCTCGCCGGGCCTCGAGGACGAGCGCGGTCTGGTCGGCCTCGTCGACCCGCTGCAGGAACGGCAGCAGCTCGCGGGCGTACTCCGCCGGGTCGATTCGCCCGGGCCGCAGCAGCAGGCGCCGCTCCAGCTCGACCCGGCCGCCCTCGCCGCGCCGGATCACCAGCGAGTACTGCCCGAACCGGGCGCTCAGCCGGACGCTGGGCGGGAGCAGGGGGCAGGCGTAGGGGCCGAGCTCGACCTCCACCACGTCGTGCCGCGCCACGGGCGTGTTGAGCACGAGGTCGAACGCGCGGTGGGGGTGCGTGCCGAAGGTCCGCCGCAGGTGCGTCGGCGAGAGCAGGCCGCGCAGCTCGAGGGCGCCGTCGCCGCGCGGGCGCACCGCCTTGGGCGCCAGGAACCGCAGCGTGAACGCGAGCGGCACGCCGGGGACGTCGACGTCGGGCGTGGCGCTGTCGAGCAGGCGCGCCCCCGGCTGGAGCTCGGCCGCCTGGCCGGCGAAGAACGCGCGGAGCTGCGCCGCGGGGGCGCTGGCGAGCGACTCCTTGGAGCGGTAATAGCCGAACCCGGGCAGCGAGCGGGTGACGCTGACCTCGGCGTCGCCGCCCGCCTGCAGCGAGTAGCGCGCGGTCGAGCGCTGGGTCTCGGCCTCGAGCCCCGCGCTGGGGATCACGTCCAGCCAGCCCCCCGCGGGGTCGCACACGAACACCGGCGCCTCGTAGAGCTGGAACGGGAGGCTGCCGTACGGAGCGAGCCGGTGCGCCTCGGGCAAAAGGTAGTGCGGCGCCCCGTCGCGCGGCGCGACCCGCAGCAGCGGCAGCGAGAAGTGGGACGGCTCGAGCGCGCCCCACTCCACGCCGTCGGCGTAGGGGCTCGGCCCCGCCAGCGCGACGTCGTGAGGCACGTCGGCCGCGAGCAGCAGGGCCCGCAGGAGCGTCGTCTTGGAGCCGCCGCGCGCCGCGAGGATCTGGGCCGCCGTGTACCCGCCCGAGCTGCCGGTGACGTGGTCCTGCACGAACCGATACAGCCGCCGGGCGCGCTCGAGGTCGCTCGTGGTCCCCTCGGTCAGCGCCGCCGCCTGCCGGGCGACGGTCGGGGAGACCGCCCCGAGCGCGAGCGCCTGCTCGACGTAGAGGCTCGCCATCTCGTCGAGGGTCCGCCGCTCCACCACCTTGATCCAGGGGAGCAGCTCGTCGCGGTCGGGCGCGAACGGCTCGGGCTCGTGGCGCGGCTGGTCCTTGGCCGTGTAGACGTGCACCTGCCAGGGGCCGCGCTGCAGCGTGCGCCGGGTGATCCCGGGGCGGTCGAGGTTGCGCTCCACGATCTCCACCGGCGCGTCTTGGTGCACGATCAGCACCCAGCGAGAGAGCCAGAACGGCTCGCGCAGGTCGGGGTCCTGGAAGTAGAAGGGGCCGTTCGTGTACTGGAAGTCGGGCGCGCCGCGCTCGAACCGGAACGCGTGCTCGACCACCGCCCCGGGCGCGAGGCCGGGCATCTCGAACCGGTCGGTGCCGGTCCGGATCGGCTCGAGCACCTCCCCCGAGGGGGTGATCGTGCGCACCTCGAGGAGCTCGCCCGCCCGCGGGCGCGAGCCGTAGCGCTCCTTGCCGTTCTCGTCCAGGATCCGCCACACCTGGTGCACCACGTCGACGGTGGAGGCGTCAGGGTAGATCTTGGTCACGGTCTGGTCGAACAGACACACCGTGCTGGCGCGCGGCCAGTGCTCGGCGCCCGGCGAGCGCTCGAGGATCTCCGCCAGCTCGGGGGTCCACTCCTCCCAGAACCGGTCCTCGACCCCGCCGAGCGCCGCGAGCAGCTCGCGCGCCTCGTGCAGCTCGGGCCGCTCCGCGACGAGCCCCTCCAGCAGCGCGACCGCCTCGGCCCGCGCGCCAGCGTCGGGCCCGGCCTCGGCCAGGCGCTTCGCCAGCGCCAGGCGCCGCCCGACGTCGTGGGGCTGCGCCTCGAGCCAGCGCCGCATGGCGGCGAGCTCGCGGGCGGGGTTCCCCAGGCTGCGCCACACGCGCGCCTCGAAGTCGGCCCGCTCGCCGGGGGTGGGGTCGCCCAGCGAGGTGAGGGCGGCCAGCGCCGCCAGCGCGCCCGGCCCGTCCGCGGCGCGCAGCGCCTGCTGCAGCCGCTCGCCCACCACCCACAGCGCGGCCTGGTCCTGCGCCAGCAGCCGCTCGCGCGCGGCCTGCGCCTCGGCGCGCCGACCGCGCCGCTCGAGCAGGTCGGCCTCGGCCCGCAGGAGCGCGGGGGGCGCGGGGTCCGGCGCGGGCGCCGAGGCCAGCACCTGCTCCGCGGGGTGCAGCCAGCCCTCCTCCACCAGCGCGCGCACTAGCGCCAGGCGCGTCGCCAGGTCGCCGGGCGCGCGGGCCAGGCCCTCCTCGAGCAGCAGCGCGCCCTCGGTCACGCGGTCGTCGCGGAACGAGAAGCGCGCCAGCGCGCGCAGCGCGGCGCACGACGCGGGGTCGAGGGCGCGCGCCCGCTCGTACGCGGTGCGCGCCCGCTCGCGCTGCACCGCCTGCGGGAGGTGCTCGGCCTGCTCGGCCGCGCGCCCCGCGAGGTTCCACAGCCAGGCCTGCTCCTCGAGCGTGGGCGCCGCCGCGCGCAGGTCCTGCAGCGCCACGTCGGCCTCCTCGGACAGGCCGGCCTCGAGCAGCGCGTGCACGTACAGCCCGCGCCGCTCGCCCGCGGGCTCCTGCGCGAGCGCCGCCAGCGCGTGCTGCAGCAGGGGCGCGCTGGGCTCGGTGCGCGCCGCCGCCACCTCGGCAGGGGTGGCGCTGCAGGGCAGGACGAGCGGGCCGCCGGCGGGCGTGGTCAGGCGCACGTGCACGCTGGGGCCGGACCCGCCGGCCACCTTGATCAGGAGCCGGTTCCACCCGGCGACCAGCCGGATCGGCAGCCGCACCTCGTGGCTCAGCCGCTCGCGCGCGCGGTCGATCGTCCCGACGTGGGCCCGGTTCACCCACACCTTCGCCGACGGGCCGCGGTAGACGAGCTCGGCCTCCAGCGGGCCAGGGGCCTCGACGTGCGTCAGCACGTAGCAGGCCTGCCCGTCGCCCTCGGCCGCGTCGGAGAGGTCGAGGTGGGCCGCCCGCGGCTCGCGGGTCAGCCGCTCCCAGCCGCGCTCGCCGCGCAGCGCGGCGAACCGCTCGGCGGGGTCGACCACCGCCCGCGCCGCGGCGAGCTCGGGCGGGAACACCCGCTCGAGCGCGGCCCGGCGGGCGACCCCGAACGGGCCCGCCACGAGCGCCTCGCCCAGGAGCCCGCGCTCCGCGGTCAGCGCGTAGGCGCCCGCCCGGTCGCCCGCCGCCAGGCGCAGGCGGGCGACCAGCTCGGCCAGCTCGTCGAAGTTGGCGTGGTCGCGCACCCGCTCCAGGAGCGGCTCCAGGCGGGCCCGCGCCGCGGCGAGGCCGCCGGGCACCAGCTCGATCACGTTGCGCAGGGCGGTGAGGGCGTACGGCACGCGCGGGTCGCGCGGGTCGGCCTCCAGCGCGCGCAGCAGCGCCTCCTGCGCGGCGGCCGGGTCGCCGTGGTCGAGCACCGGGTCGAGCAGCGGCTCGCGGGCCGCCGCGGCGGGCTCGGCCGGCTGCGCCGCGGCCGGCTCGCCCAGCGGGGCCGCGAGCAGCAGGAGGGCCATGAGCGGCGCCGCGCGCCGCGAGCAGTTGGCGAGGTCGCTCACTGGTTCGCCTTCCCGCGCCCGAGCCGGACGCGCTCCTTCTCCGCCCGCTCCACCGCCTCGACGAACCGGCGGAAGGCGGGGTAGTCCTCGGCCGCGATCCGGTGCGCCTCGACGCGCAGCACGCGCCGCACGCGCAACGTGCTCCCCTCGCGCTGGTAGGTCCGCTCGTAGCGCCACTGCGGCCCCTCGAGCTTCACCGCCTCGGGCACGCTCTCGAGCGAGAGCTCGGGCGGGAGCTGGTAGATGACCTCCTCCTCCACGCCCGACGGCACCGGGAGCACGAGGTCGTGGGTCCGCTCGACGTCGGCGGCGTAGCCCGACAGCCGGCCGCCGCGCAGGTAGACCAGGTCGAACAGCCAGCTCCGCACCTCGGCCAGCTCGAGCCCGCCGCCCACCTGGCGCACCATGCGGGGCACCTCGACCTCCGCCTTGACGCGCACGGGCGCCTCGAGGTCGTTCACGTCGCTGGTCTCGACGGCGGTCACGCGCGCGCCGCTGAAGCTGGCGCCGAAGCGCGGCTCGAGCCGCTCCTTGCGCAGGCCGGCCGTGTGCATCCAGTCGCGCAAGATGCTCTCGTACGTCCCCGTCCCCTCGATCGTGGCGGTGAACGAGGCCCCGCCGTCGGGGGCGAGCCGCACCTCGTGGCGCTCGCGCAGCGAGTTGGCCTCCGAGCCGCGATAGGGGATCTCGCGCAGCACCCCGCCCTGCGGCGTGATCACGACCACCTTGGCGCCGTAGTCCATGGCGGGCAGCGCCGGGTAGGGGTGGTACTCGGCCGTGCCGTCCAGGAAGATCCCGCCCTCGCCGTGTTCGACCCACGAGATGCAGTGGTTGAAGTGGCCCATGAGCGGGAGGCTGAGGTCCTCGCGGCCGCGCGCCTCCTCGCCGAAGATCAGCACCGGGTGCGCCTCGATCCCGACCACGCCCAGCATGGTCCCGATCAGGGTCGCCTTGTCCTTACAGTCGCCGAAGCGGCGCGCGAAGATCTTGGTCGCGTTGTAGGGCTTGAAGCCGTGGATCCCGAACTCCCAGGCCGCGTTGTAGCGGACCTCGGTGATCACGAAGTGGTAGATCCGGCGGATCCGCTCCTCGTCACTGGTGGCGCCGGCGCACAGCTCGTGGACCTTGGCCCGGATCGCGTCGTCCGCCTCGTGCTGGTCGGCCACCAGGCCCCAGTACCAGCGCGCGAACGCGTCCCAGTCGCCGAAGGTGGAGACCTGCACCTGCGGCACCAGCTCCTTGTCCCAGGGCATGTGGGGCTCGCGCTCGAGCGGCGCGATCCCCGTGCGCTCGAACACGTGGACCACCTGCTCGCCCTCCTCGCGCCGCTGGTGCAGGGCGGGGTCGAGCCCCGGGGTGTGGAAGAACAGTTGCTTGGTCTTGGGCGCGATCAGCACGAACCGCCGGCGATCGATCGCCTGGTCCGCCTGGAACTCCGCGACCTCGCCGTAGTAGTCGCCGAAGAAGCCCTGCTGCAGGTCGTCCACCCGCCAGCGGACCTCGATCACGTCGCCCGGCTCGAGCGGGGGGAAGCGGACGGTGTAGCCGCGGTAGCCCGAGAACTCGCCGCGCGGCGCCCGGCCCGCCCCGACCGGCGCGTCCTCGTACCCGCCGCCCCGACGCCACACGCGGGCCCGCTGGAACAGGATGCGCTGCTCGGTCGAGAACGGGGCGGTGAAGCTGACGAGGTCGCGCGCGCCCTGCCGGTTCTCGACCCGGAACACCTGCTGGGTGAACTGGCTCTGCGTCCCGTCCGGGTTGACCCGCGCCACCTCCTGCAGGAGCAGGTAGCGGTGGGTGCGGCGCGGGTCGAGCGGCGTGCTCTTCGCCGCGGCGACCAGCGGCTCGGGGTCGATCACCCAGGCCGCCTGGAACGACGCGACGCGCTCCTGGTGCCGCGCGCGGTACTCGACGTATTTCTTCAGCTCGACCCGCTGCGGGTCGAGGCGCAGGGCCTGCGCGAACAGCTCGTCGGCGAGCGCCTCGTTCCCGGTCCGCTCGGCGAGCTCGCCGCGCGCCTGCGTCAGCGCGGCGTCGTCGGGCGCGAGCGCGAGCGCCTCGTCGAGCGCGGCGCCGGCCTCCTCGAGCCGCCCCATCCGCTCGAGGAGCTGCGCGCGCGCGTAGCGCAGCCCGGTGGAGTAGGGCGCGACCTCGCCGGCGCGCGTCAGCAAGGTGAGCGCGAGCTCGGGCCGGCCGGCCGCCTCATGCAGCCCGGCCAGCGCGTGGAGCGCCCCGGCGTCGGTCCGGTCGAGCTCGACCAGCCGGTCGAGCAGCTCCACCTGCCGGCGCACGTCGCCGCGCGAGCGGGCCACCCCGAGGGCGGCGCGCAGTACGGGCGCCGGGATGCAGGCGGCCTCCTCGCGCTGCACGCGCGCCTCCCAGGCGTCGAACAGCGCCTCGGTGGCGGCCACGGCCAGCGGCGCGAGCCCGCGCGCGCGCAGCAGGTCGAGCTCGAGCAGGCGCGCCCCGAGGTCGTCCGGGTAGGTCGCGAGCGCCGGCTCGAGCAGCCGCCGCGCCTTCTCCACGTTCTGCAGCTCGCGCAGGTAGTAGTGCGCCAGGGCGGCGCGGGCCTGCGCGTGGTGCGGCGCCACGGCGATCGCCTGCTCGAGCGTGCGGCGGCGCGCGTTCTCCTCCTTGTTGACCGAGAACTCCACGTCGCGCTGGCGCGCGCGCGCCAGGAGGAGCAGCAGCCCGGGGCGGTCGGGCGCGAGGGCGACCGCCGCCGCGAGCGCCGCCTCGTCGGGGTGCTGGGTGCGGTCGTGCGCCTCGCGCGCGTGCTGGAGCAGGCCGAGGTGGTAGTAACCCCGCCAGTCGGGCGTGCGCTTCACCTGCGCCGCGAGCACCTCGAGCGCGCCGCGCTCGACCTCGACCGACGCGGGCGGAGTCTGCTCGAAGGCCGGGCGGGCGGCGATCTCGGCCGCGGTGGCGAACCGCACCCCCGCGGCCGGGCCGCCCTCGGGCGCGCTCACGCGCAGGCGGAAGCCCCAGTCGCCCGTCTGGTCGGCGACCTTCAGCAGGACCTCGTTCCAGCCGGGCGCGAGCACCACGCCCACCGCGTCCTGCTCGGCGCGGTAGGGACGGCGCACGTCGGCGGTGTGGACCTGCTCGCGGTTGACCCACACCGCGACCGCCTCGTCCGAGCCGAGCCGGAGCGCGACCGGCGTCGGCTCCGCCACGTGCAGGTAGGCGACCGCGTAGGCGAGCCCCTGGTCCTGCGGGCGCAGCAGCGCGTCGAGGTCGACCGCCCCGCCGGGCGGCAGGTCGACGGGGAGCGCGCGCCAGGAGACCGGGCGCGACTTGCCGGGGTAGGACGCCTGCGGGTCGAACGGCTCGACCTCCGGCGGGTAGGCCTCGGCGAAGCCGGTGCCGCGCTCGTTGTCGAAGGGGCCGATCAGGAACCACGAGCGCACCACCCCGAGCTCGGCGTCGAGGGCCGCCGCGGCCTCACGCTCGCCGAGCTGGCGCAGGACGTGGGCGAGCTGGGTGCGCGCGAGGTCGCGCGCCAGCGGGCTCAGCCCCGGGGCGTCGATCACCCGCTCGAGGAGCGCGGCCTGCTCGCGGGGCGCGAGCACGTGCTCGCCCACCAGCGCCAGCCGCACCAGGTAGACCTCGGCGCGGGCGCCGGCCTCGGCCGGCGTGAGCGCCCCCGCCCGGGCCGCGAGCAGCAGGTGCTCGAGCGCGCCCGCCAGCGCGCGGACGGCCCCGCGCAGGTCCCCCTCCCCCTCGAGCGCCAGCGCGGCCTCCTCGCGCCGGTCCGCCAGGGGGACCGCCACCGGCGCCCCGGGCGCGCGCACCGCCAGCACCTCGCCCAGGGGCAGCCGGACCCGCCAGCCGTCGCCGGCGGCGCCGGTGAGCTCCTCGGCCTCGACCGCCAGGTCCCACAGGGACAGCGCGGCGCCGCCGCGCCGCACGACCTGCGTCGGCTCACCGAGGTCTTGCGCCGGCGCGAGCGGCGCGAGCGCGAGCAGCGCGGCCAGCGCGAGCGGGGCGGAGCGGGAGGGCGTCATACGGTCACCTCGCGGCGTCGCCGGGGTCAGCCGGCGGGGCCGCGATTTGAGCACGAACGCGCCGAACCGGGGCGTGGTATGACGCGGTTGCGCGGCGTCACGGACTCGGTCAGCTTGGGCCCAGCGAGGATGCGACGGTGAGCTGGAACTTCTACGCGCTGCAGCGACTCTCCGACCTCCACTCGCATCCGGAGCCCGGGCGGACGCTCGGGACGGCGATCTTCCGGCTGGCCGAGGTCCCACCGCCCGGCACCTACACCCTGAACGTCTACGAGCGCGATCAGCAGCTGAGCGAGAGCGCGCCCGAGCGGCGCCGCGGGCGCCAGCCTCGGGGCAGCGAGGACGACCTGCTCGGCTCGATCGAGGCCACCGTCGAGGGCCGCACCGTTCGGTTCGCCGAGGAGGTGACCGGCCGCACCGGGTCCGACGGCGACCTGCAGGTCACCGTCGTGATCATGCTCGCAGGCGAGACCGAGCCCCCGACGAACGAGCGGCGCTGGACCCTGGGCGTCCCGCCGACCGCCCGGGACGACGACGACCAGTGGCTCGAGATCGGGTTGCGGCCCGAGGGCCAGGACTGGGGCCATCAGGCGCCCGTCCGCCTGCGCGACGGAGATGGCGAGGACCCCGCCTGGTGGCCCGCAGGCAGCGAGACGGGCCCCGCCTGGGACGGGCTGAGCGAACCCGAGGAGGGGCAGGTCTGGCACGGACGAAAGTTCGAGCGACGCCGCAGGCTACGGATCCGAGCGGGGGACAAGGGCGTGGTGTTCACCGTGGCCAAGCGCCGCGGCGCCGGCCCCGACGAGTGGGGCTTCAGGTACGGCGGGAGGAACGCCTATACCTCCCTCGTGGATGCGTGCGACGCGATCGCGGCCGAGTTCCGCGCCGAGGGGGATCACTACCGCGCGCTGGGCACGGAGTGCTGCCGGGCGCTCAAGGAGGGGGGGATCTCGTCGATCAACACCTACGACAACCAGTTCGTCACGCTGGGCATGGGCTGGGGCGCGATGGCGAACACGGCCGTGTTCGAGCGGCTGCGCGGTCGCACCGCCGAGCTGATGCGCGAGGTGCTCGCCCCGCTCGCCTGCTTCGACGATCAGGCGCGCTGGAACACCGAGCAGTTCGCCCCCCGGACGTCGCCTCAGTGGGACGACGCGGCGCGCGAGCTGCGCCTCGCCACGCGGGTCTACGAGCGCTACGTCCAGCTCGCCGAGCACCGGTCCCACTGCTTCGAGCTGGCGCGCGCGAACATCGTCTCCTACGTGGAGAAGGACTGCGTGCACGCCTCGACCGCCGAGGACTTGGCCTGGGCGAACGCGCTCGCGAGCGCTCCCGATGGCCCGCCGGAGCGACGGGCGATCCTCACCATGGTGAGCTACTGCCACCACGGTCGCCCCAACTGGCTGCGGCGGATCGCGCGCGAGCTGTACTACCTGTTCGACGAGGACGAGCTGGCGCGTCAGATCGAGCTGCTGGGCGTGGAGCCCGAGCTGTTCAGCGCGCCCGAGACGGCGGCGGTGGCCCGCGCGGCGCTCGCGCTCAAGCGCCACGCCGAGATCTCGTGGCGACGCCGCCAGAGCTTCAGCTTCAAGCTCGTCGAGGCCTCGCTCGGCCGCAAGATGCAGTGCTTCGAGGAGGTCCTGGGCGAGGACACCGGCGCCCCGACGCCGTTCGCCACCGAGGTCGCGGCGAGGATCCTCCCGTCGTTCGTCGGGAGGCCTGGCCGGACCTGGGCGACCGAGAACATCTGGCGGATCGACACGAGCAAGCCCGCGGATGGCCGCGTGTACCTCGAGTGGCGCCGGCGGGGCCCGAGGGGGGGACGCGTCGGTCCGATGCTCTACGTGGACTTCGGTCCGCCGCTCCTGTCGTCCGACGACCCCTGCAACCCCGGCCCCCCGCCGGCCGAGTGAGGGCGCGCGATGCCCTGGAACCACTGCGACACCGCGGAGATCCCAGACGATGCGCCCTGCCCCGAGTGCGGCGCCGCGAAGGAGGCCTGGACGCTCGAGTTCCAGGTCACCCGCGAGTTCCGGCTCCGCCGCGCGCCGGCGCTGCGACTCGAGCTCCTCGACGCGCAGGAGCAGGGCGTCTCCGGCGAGCCCTACCGCGTCGAGCTGCCCGGCGGCGAGGTGGTGGAGGGAGAGCTCGACGAGGAGGGGCGCGCCAAGCACGAGCTGACGCAGCTCGGTGAGTGCACGATCACCTTCACCGCCCGCGCGCGCGGACGGGTCGTCCCGTACGTGCCGCCCGAGGAGCGCGACGAGGGCGAGGCTGCCTCGGCCGAGCCCGAGGAGCCCGAGCCCGAGGAGGCCGAGGGCGAGCCGCCGAGCTTCTCCCGCCCGGCCAAGGGGCGCCACGTGTTCCAGCTCCGCGCCGGGCTGGTGCTCCAGCTGACCCTGTTCGACGAGGAGGGGGAGCGCCCGCTGCCCTTCGCCTCGTACACGCTCGAGGCGGAGGACGGGACCCGGTTCGAGGGCCAGACGGACGGCCGCGGACGCCTCGACCACGGCGCCGTCGACGCGCCGCGCTTCACGCTCACGGTCACGGCGGAGCGCCCCCCGGCCGATCCGGACGACGAGGACGACGAGGACGCCGCCCCCGAGGAGCTCGAGGCGACCCTGGTCGCTCCGGCGGTGCTCCCCGAGGACGCCTTCATGCGCGTGCAGGTCCCGGGCGTGCCGGCGGCCACCCAGGCGCCGCACGAGCTCGACGACGAGCCCACGTGCGACCGCGCCATCAAGGTGCGCGTGCAGACGGCGAGCGGCGAGCCGGTCCGCGACGTCGAGTACGTGCTGTACTCGGCCACCGTGGTGCGCCGCGGCCGGACCGACGCCGACGGCTACTTGATCGAGCAGGCGCTCCCCGACCAGGGCGACCTGCACGTGAAGCTCGCCGACGGCCGCCTGCTCTACTTCGAGGGAGAGGACGACGACCCCGAGAGCGAGGAGTTCTTCGCCGACCCCGACGAGGGCGACGACCATGCGCCCGAGGAGGCGCCCTAGCCATGGCGTACCGCTGCGCCGACTGCGCCGAGCTGATCGCGCCCGCGCAGGAGGTCCCGACCACCTGCCCCACCTGCGGCGGCGACGTCGAGCGCGTCTCGACCGTGCCGGCCCAGGCCGCGAGCGAGGACGGCGCGGTCGCCCGCGTGAGCGACCCGCCGACCCGCCTCACCTCCTCGCAGGAGGAGAAGTTCCAGCACTTCCTCGAGCACACCGTCCGCGCCGGCTCGCGCTACGGCGGGTGCGGCGGGTTCGGCTCGGGCACGTGGGGCTACGACGCCGAGCACCACACG
Source organism: uncultured Planctomycetota bacterium (assembly GCA_964569055.1). Taxonomy (GTDB): domain Bacteria; phylum Planctomycetota; class J058; order J058; family J058; genus JAWLGW01. The sequence goes on from CAZMSZ010000004.1 coordinate 30,330, forward strand.
TGGACCGTCCGCAAGCGAGTCCGGACGGAGGTCGACCTCGGCCCTCAGATCTACTTCGGCTGTGTGGGGCTCGTCGCCTCGTTCCTGACCTACTGGTACAACTACAACGAGGACGCGGGGCCGGTCTGGTCGCTCGCCGTCGGCCCGGGGATCTCGTACGCGCTCGCGGCCGAGCTCGGGCCCGGCACCGTCAACGAACGCGAGGGCGTGCTCGGGCTGCGCCCCGCGGTGGCGGATCCGGTCGAGCTCGACTGCCCAGGTCAGTTCACCACCTGGCGCTCGTTCGTCAGCGCCACGCAGGTCGGCGGCGAGCAGGTCCCGCTGGTCGGCACCGCGGCCAGCTTCATCAACGACGGCCTGCTGCGCTACGTCTGCATGCGGGGGGGCAGGGCGCGGTTCGAGTGGGACCCCTCCTACTTCGCGAACTTCAACATCTGCGTGATCTCCAGCCACCACGTGATCCTGTGGGTCAAGCGCGCGCCCGACGGTGGGCCGCCGCGGGGGGACGGGACCGACCAGATGTGGCGCCTCGGCGCCGACATCAACGGCAAGGTCTTCGGACGAGGCCTGTCCACGATCGGCGGGCCGACGAGCTGGGAGCTCCGCCCCCTCGCCTTCCGGACCTGCCAGGTGGATCACCGCCACCGCGGGCCGGCCCGCGAGCGAGGCGCCCGCGGGCTCGCCACCCGGATCCGGGAGGATCTCCCCGGGTTCGAGGAGCTCCCGCGCGCGTATCAGCGCGAGCCGGTCGCGTGGGAGTCCGAGAGGCTCGGCTGCGCGGCGCCGGTGGCGATCTACAAGCTGCGCGACCTCGAGGGCACGGCGGCGCCGTTCCTCGACCGGCCGAGCCGCCCGATCCAGCTCCTGGAGTGATCGCGCCGGGGCTGCCTACTTCACGAGGTGCGCGTCGGCCCAGTCGGCGCGCCCGAGGACGTGGAGCGCGGTCGGGTCGAAGTCGGCCACCAGCGTCAGGGTGCGCTTGCCGGCCACGTCGACCACGACCTCGACCGGCTCGTCGCCCTTGCGGACGTGGATCCCGGTCGTGTGCTCCCGGGCCGGCTTGCCGTCGAGCAGGACCCGGAACACCACGCCCCCGAACCCCGGCTCGCCGAGGTAGCGGACCTGGTCGTCGAGGCCGACCACCGCGCGGAACTGCTGATACTCGCCCCCGAGCTCGTAGGTCAGCGCGCAGTAGGAGTGCACGCCCAGGCCCTTGGAGAAGTCGCGACCGCCCAGCCGCAGGCGGCCGCCGGTCACGTTGGCGTCGCGCTTGAAGTGCCACACCTTGGGCTCGTAGGTGTACTCGGGCGGGAAGCGCTGGTCGACCTCGACCGGCTGGAGGTCCGAGAGGTAGACGAAGCGCCCGTTCTGCACCGAGAGGCTCGCCACGCGCGGCAGCGAGAGCTCGAGCGGCTCGCCCCCGCCGAGCGCGTGGCGCAGCACGAGCTTGCCGTCGCCGAGCCGCTGGAGCTCGCCGCTCAGGCGGCTGCCGTCGAGGAGCCGGACCACCACCGCGAGGCCCTGAGGCTCGGGCGGCGGGTCGCCCAGCGGCACGATCGAGACCAGCTGCACCTTCTCGAAGTCGAACTTGGGCACGCCGATCCCCGAGCCGCCCGGGCCGACCATCTCCCGCCGGGTGTCGAGCGCGACGTGGGTCCCGTCCAGCTCCAGGATCGTGCCCTTGGCCGTGCCGCCGTTGTCGAGCAGCACCCAGTCGAGCTCGCTGGTCTCGTCGAGCCGCGCCAGCAGCTCGCGCTCGCGCTCGGGCGCCAGACGGGGGAGCACGGCCCGGACCTGCTCGAGCGGCACGCGCAGCGCGCCCAGCGACTCGGAGCGCAGCGCCACCGCGTCCGCGTCGCCGCCCTCGACCGCCCCCACCAGCCAGTCGCCCCCGAGCAGCACCAGCTTGCTGGCCCCCGCGGCCGGGCCGAGCGGCGCCTCGGGCTGGAACCGGATCGCCTTGACCGAGTCGAGCGGGATCGTGCGCCCGGCGGTGCGGACGACGAGCTTGCCGCCCTCGGGCTCGATCGCCCGGATCGTCTCGGTCGTGGCGCCGCCGAGCGCCTCCACCTCGGCGGCGGCGGCCGGCCCGGCGGCGGCGATCAGGAGCGCGGTCAAAGAAGCGAAGCGGCGCATGGGGCTCCTCTCCTGGAACGAAGGCGCGCGCATCCTAACCCGCGACCCGGAGACTGGGCGGGCGGGCTCTCGCGCCCTCCGTGCCCGTGAGCCGCCCGTGCCGGTCTCCATTCTGACGATTCCACACATCATCCGCCAAGCGGGTCGTGCCCGTGCCCGTGCCCGTGCCCGTGCGCCGTGCGCGTGGCCCAATCCCCCTCCGCCCCGGCGGAGGAGCGCTGCAAGCGAGAGCGCGCTCTGCGTCGCTTCTGCGAGAAGCGGCACGAGCACGGGTCACGGGTCACGGGTCACGAGCACGAGCACGGGCACGGGCACGGGCGCGAGGCTCAATGCGACAGCCTCTCGGAGCTGGTCATGCGGAGGGAAGCCACCCTCCCCGTCCCTGGCGCGACCCGGCCCGGCGAGGCACTCTGGGCTCATGCTCCCGAGCGAGGACACCGCGCTCCGCCGCTGGCGGGCCCTGCTGTCGCGGCTCAACGAGATCGAGGCGCGCTCGGTGCGCGACGTGGACGCGGTGCGCGCCTACGTGCAGGCGCGGGTCGGCCCCCACATCCGGCCGCTGCTGCTGCTCCGCCCCGCGGCCGTGAGCGCCAGCCCGCCGCTGCCCGAGCTCGGCCCTCCCTGCCCCGAGTGCACGGGTCCGATGCGGCAGGAGCGCGAGGCGCTGGTGGCCTGCACCGCCTGCCTGGCGGTGACCCACGCCGCTTGCCTCGCGCCGGGCGTCCCCTGCCGCACGCCGGCCTGCCTCGCGGAGCGGGCCGGGCGCCGGGCCACGGGCTCCTGAGCGGGCTCAGCGCGCGAACGGGAACAGGAGCTGACGGGGCGCCGCCTCGTCGAGGTGCGACACCCCCAAGCCGAGCAGGCGGACCGGCCGCCGCGCGACCTCGGTCAGGGCCAGCAGCGGGGTCGCCGCGGCCAGCAGCGCCTCGGCCTCGCGGATCGGCTCCTCGAGCGTCTTGCTGCGCGACACCAGCTGGAAGTCGGCGTACTTCACCTTGAGCGTCACCGTCCGCCCCGCCACCCCTTCCCGAGCGAGGCGCCGCTCGAGGAGCGGGGCCAGCCGCTCGAGCTCGCGCCGGGCGGCCGCCACGCCGACGAGGTCGGCGGCGAACGTGTCCTCCACGCTGCACGAGCGCCGGCGGCGCTCGGCCTTCACGGGGCGCGGGTCCTCTCCCCGGCAGAGCCTCGCCAGCCGGGCGCCCGCGCTCCCGAGCCACTCCTCCATCCGCTCCTCGCCGTGGCGCGCGACGTCGCCGCAGGTCCGGATCCCGAGCGCGGCCAGCCGCGCCTCGGTCACGCGCCCCACGCCCGGGACCTTGCCGATCGGCAGCTCGCGCACGACGTCCGCCACGTCGGACGGCGCGATCACGACCAGGCCGCCCGGCTTGCGCAGGTCCGAGGCGACCTTGGCGAGGAACTTGTTCGGCGCCACTCCGGCCGAGGCGCTCAGCCCCGTCGCGGCGCGGATCTCGCGCAGGATCGCCGCCGCGGTCGCGGTGGCCGAGCCCAGCCCGCGCCGGTCGGAGGTCACGTCGAGGTAGCCCTCGTCGAGCCCGAGCGGCTCGACCGCGTCGGCGTAGCGCTCGAGCACCTCGAACACCGCGCGCGAGGCGCGCTGGTAGCGCGCGAAGTCGGGCCGCAAGAACACCCCCTGCGGACAGAGCCGGGCCGCCTGCGCCGCGGGCATGGCCGAGCGCACGCCGAACGCGCGGGCCTCGTAGGACGCGGTCGCCACCACCCCGCGGCTGTTGGGCGCGCCGCCCACGATCACCGGCCGCCCGCGCAGCTCGGGGCGGTCGCGCTGCTCGACCGACGCATAGAACGCGTCCATGTCGACGTGGATCACCTTGCGGACGGCCGGTCCGTTCACCCCTCCATGTTCGCCGCCGGGGCCGACGCTCGCGCGACCGGGTCCTGCTGGCGCGCGCCGGCCGAGCCACTACCATGGGCCCACCGACAGGAGCAGCGAGCATGCACCACCACGGCCACGAGCACCCGCACGCGCACCACCACCACCACGGCGAGCTGCGCACGCTGCGCGTCAGCAAGGCCCGCCTGGTCGAGGCGCTCCGCGACAACCGCGAGCGGCACCAGCGCGAGTACCAGGAGGCCCTCGCCGGCTACCGCGGGCAGCTCGTGACGGCGCTCACGCGCAAGCTCGAGCGGGCGCGGCGCAAGGAGGACGTCGACCACCACATCGACCTCGAGCGGCCCGTCGACCGCACCGCGGACTACGACCGGGCGCTCGCGATCCTGGAGTGGGAGGAGCAGGACGCGATCGACCTGCCGCTCGGCGACTTCGAGCGCTGGGTCCTCGACGCCTGGTCCTGGCGGCCCGCCTTCAAGGCGCTGCACGCGTCCTACACGCTCGGGGCCACCGCGCGCGACTGAGCCCGCCGCGGCTGAGGGGCGCTCTCCTCGGCGGGGAATGGACCGCCAAGGAAGAGCTGCCGCTGTGGGGGGTCTCCTCGGCGGAGAGTGGACCGCCAAGGAAGAGCTGCCGCTGTGGGGGGCTCTCCTCGCCGGAAGAGTGGACCGCCAAGAGCGCCAAGAGCGCCAAGGAAGAGCTGCCGCTGAGGGGCGCTCTCCTCGGCGGAGAGTGGACCGCCAAGGAAGAGCTGCCGCTGTGGGGGGCTCTCCTCGCCGGAAGAGTGGACCGCCAAGAGCGCCAAGAGCGCCAAGGAAGAGCTGCCGCTGAGGGGCGCTCTCCTCGGCGGAGAGTGGACCGCCAAGGAAGAGCTGCCGCTGAGGTTTCCCCAGCCTCGCCCCGCTCGACCCACCCGGCGCTGCGGCGCGGGAGAACCCGTGCCGCGCGGGGAAGGCTGCGTGCCGTCCCTGGAACACTTCCCCGCTCGCGCGATTCAGCGCGCGCTGTCCGCCGACCGCCCACCCGTTGTGCGGAGACGGCGCGCGGCGGGGGCTTGGGCGTCGCGGTCGGCGCCCGGCGCGCGTCCCGTGAACCCGTTGGAGCGCGTCCCCTGGCCGCGGCGCGACGGTTGCTCCTCCTCCGTGCGGCCGCTCGCGTCGAGCGCGCCCGAAGGAGGAGCACGTGCTTGCCTGGCAGCGCGTCGCGCTCGGGGTCCTGGCGGCCGCCTGGGTGGGGTGCGCCACTCCTGACCTGGGCGCGAGCGAATGGCTCCGGCTCCGAGACGTCACCCACCGCTGGGTGTACTACCCCAGCGCCCGGGTGTTCGCCTGCGACGCCCACCATCACTTCTGGGTGTATCGCGGCGGGCGCTGGCTCGAGGAGGAGCAGCTCGCGCTGGACCTCGACGGCCTCGATCACCTCCAGCTCTCGGGGCGGCCCGCCCCCGAGCCCGACCCCGACGCGCACCAGTGGGTGTTCTATCCGGGCCAGGAGGTCTACCGCTGCACGGTCCACGAGCGCTACTGGGTGCGCGTGGCGGGAGGCTGGGTGCTCCGCGACCAGGCCCCGGGCCCCCTGCCCGACGGGGTGGCCATCGCCGCGACGGGCCCCGCGCCGCACACCCTGCGCGCGAGGCACGGGCCGCGGGGTCCGGAGCTGAGCGTCGAGGCGGCGGCGCCGCACACCGCGTGGGCCGCCGACCGGCCCACCAGCCTCCGCGGCGGCGACCTCCGCCCGGTGCGGCTGCTGTCGGACACGGCGGCGCGCGCCCCGTCGCCTCACTCGATCGCGACGGTGCGCAGCTCGAGCTGGTCGAACCGCGCCGAGGCCGGCGCCGGCGGGTCGGTCGGGTCGGAAGCCACCAGGGCCGCCTCGAGCGGCGACGCGCTGCGCGGCAAGTAGAGCGGCGCCTCGAGCACCTCCACCCCATGCTCCGGATCGGGCCCGACGCGCACCGCGAGGCGGTCCCCCCGGCGCTCCAGCTCGAACACCAGCCACGAGGCGTCGGGCGACCAGGCGCGCGCCCCCAGCAGGAGCGGCGGCTGATCGCCGTGCACCAGCTCCACGGTGACCTGCGTCGCGCGGGACGCGGCGCGCTCGCGCAGCAAGACGCGCAGCTCGGGGCCTGGCTCGGCCGCGAGGCGCAGCGTCACCCCCGCGGCGCGCTCGCGCTCGGGACGAAAGCGCAGCCGCACGCGCAGCACGAGCTCGCCCCGCACGGGCGGCAGCGCCAGGCGCTCGCCGCCGCCGCCGCACGCGCGCAGGAGCGCGCCCTCCGCCGCGAGGTCGCCCAGCGTGAGGGCGGGGCGCTCGCTGGCGGGCGTCCTCACCACGGCCAGGTGCGCGGGTGCGGCGGCGAGCCGCGCGGGCGCGAGCGCGGGGAGCGCCGAGCCGCGCCAGGAGCCGACCAGCTCCAGCCGCGTCAGCCGGCCGCCCGCGCGCTGAACGAGCCGCACGTGCTCCTCGGGGCCGAGCGAGCCGGGGAGCGGCGCCCTGCGCAGGAGCGCGCCGTCCTGCCAGGCCGCGAAAGACGCGCGACCGAAGGCGACGTCGAACCGAGCGACCGGCGCCTCGGCCGCTCCCGGCTGACCGCCCACGCCGAGGCTCACGCCTGCCGGCGCGAGCAGCGAGCGCGGCGCATAGGCCTCGATCCGGAGCGGGCTCGCGAGCGTCGCCACCAGCCGGATCGAGCGTAGACCCTCGAAGGGGAACGCGGTCACGAGCGCCAGCGGGCCCTCGACCCCGCGCGGCCCGGCGGACTCCTCCGCGAACACGTCGATCCCGTCGGCCGCGCGCGGCGACGCCGCCGCGCCGAACGGGGCGATCACGCGGAGCCGACCGTGAGGCGCCGGGAGCGCCAACAGGCCGTATTGCGCGGCGAACGCCAGCCGGACCCGCGCCTCCTCGAGGGCGAGGGGATCGGCCCCGGGGACGGCCAGGGGCCCGGCCTCGGGCGCCGCGTCGGGCGCGAGCCGCAGGACCGCGAGCGAGGCCTCGAGCGCCGCCGCGTCGGCCGAGCTGGGCGCGACCGCCCGCGCGTGGCTCGCCGCGGCCGCGCCTGCGTCGTCGCCGCGGGCCACCATCCGCTCGGCGGCCGCGAGCTGGTCGTCGGGACCGAGGTCGCTGCGCGTGGCGACATGGGACTCGAAGCGGCCCTCGTCCAGCGCCGGGTCGGCCCCGGGGAGCGCGAGCAGGCCGCCCGCCAGGCGCAGCGCCGCGCGGGGCGGGCCGGCCGCGACCGGCGGCTCGGGGTCGAGGTCGTGCAGCAGCCCGAGCGCGCCGAGCGCCGCCGCGGCCGCGGCCGCCACGCGCGGCTCGGGGTCAGCGCGCAGCGGCTCGAGCCGGGCGCTCGCGAGCGCGGCCGGCAGGCCGCCGGCGCGGCTGGCCGACACCGCGAGCGCGAGGGCGGACGCCGCGCGCAGGGTGGGGCTCGGCGCGCGGGTCAGCGCCTCGAGCGCGGCGGCCTCGCGCTCGCCCAGGCGCGGCGCGAGCTCGAGGAGGGTCAGCGCGGCGGCGGGCCCGCTCGCGGCGTCGCCGGCGGCCGCCGCGGCCCAGCGGGGGAACCCCTCCAGCGGGTCGCTCGTGCCGGGCGGCGCCAGGGCGCCGAGCGCGAGCAGACTGGCTCGCGCCGCCTCGCGCAGCAGCGGCGCCTCCGCGCCCCGCGCCGCCTCGAGCCCCGCCGCCGCCGCGTCGCTCGGGAGGCGCGGGGCCGCCAACGCCGCCGCGACCCGCGCGGCGAGGGGAGCGGCGGGGTCGAGCAACACGGCCTCGGGCGCGGGGGCGCCCGCGTCGCGCCGGAGCGGCTCGCGCCGCGCGAGCCGCAGACGCAGCGCGCTCCAGCCGTCGGTCAGCGCGTCGACCGCCCCGGCCGCGAGCCACCCGTCCACCAGCTCGGCCAAGGGCGCCAGGTCGTGGGGCGCGCTGGCGAGCGCGCGCCAGCGCGCCTCCTCGGCGGTCCGGCGCCAGCCGCGCGCGTCGGCGTCGCTGGCCTCGGCGCGCGCGAGCCGGAGCGGGAGGTCGCGCGCCGCGCACCCGCCGTCGCGCGCCGCGCGGTAGGCCACCAGCGCCTCGCTCGCGCGCCCCGCGGCCTCCGCCAGTCGCCCGGCCAGGTAGTGGCCGGCGGGCGTGCGCGGGCCGTCCGCCGCGAGCGCGCTCGCGCCCACGAGCTCGTCGGGCTCGCGCCCGGCCACGAGCTCCAGCGCCGCCAGCCCTTCGCGAGGCCCGGCCGCGTCCGGCGCGAGCGCGGCCGCGCGCTCGAGGGCGGCGCGCCCCTCGGCGCGAGCCCCCTCGCCGGCGGGGCCCTGCTCGGCCGCGAGGGCGGCCGTCAGCGCGCGGGTCGCCTCCGCCCAGGACCGCTCGAGCGCGGCGGGGTCGGGGCCTCGCGGCAGGAGGGCCCCCGCGACGAACGCGGCCAGCGCGCTCAGGAGCGGCGGGAGCGCGCGCCGAGCGAGCGACGGCGCGGGGAGCGGCGGCGGCGCGGCGCTCGCGGCGCGCTCGCCGGCCCGCCAGGCCGCGAGCGCGTCGGCCAGCGCGGCGGCGCTCGGGTAGCGCCCCTCCGGCTCCTTCTCGAGGCAGCGCAGGCAGATCGCCTCGAGGGTCGGGTCGAGCCCGGGCCGCAGCGCGCTCGGGCGCGGCGGCGGCCGGCGCACGACCGCCACGACCACGTTCATGGAGGCGTCGCCGCCGAAGGGCGCCTCCCCGGTGAGCGCCTCGAACAGCGTCGCGCCCAGGGCGTAGACGTCGCTGCGCGCGTCGATCCGCTCCTTCTGTCCGCGGACCTGCTCGGGCGGCATGTAGGCCGGCGTGCCGAGCATCTGCCCGGTGGCGGTCAAGCTGAGCGCCTCGTCCACGGCCTTGGCCAGGCCGAAGTCGGTGACGAGCGGCTCGCCCGCCCCGTCGATCATGACGTTGCTCGGCTTGAGGTCGCGATGCAGCACGCCCTGCTCGTGGGCCGCGTGCAGCGCCCGCGCCAGCTTCTCGACGAGCTGGGCCGCCTCCTCGGGCGCGAGCGGGCCGGCGCGCTCGATCCGCGCCCCGAGCGACTCGCCCTCGATCAGGTCCATGGCTATGAAGCTCTGCCCCTGATCGGTGCCGACCTCGTGCACGGCGACGATGTTGGGGTGCCGCAGGCGCGCCGCCGCGCGGGCCTCGACGCCGAACCGCTGCAGGGCGTGCGCGTCCGCGCCGAGCACGACCTTGACCGCCACCTTGCGCCCGAGGGCCACGTGCCGCGCCACGAACACCGCGCCCATGCCGCCGCGCGCCAGCTCCTCGCCCAGCTCGTAGGGGCCGAGCCGTCGCGGGCGCGCCGCGGGGACCCAGGTGCGCGCGGCGGGCGCCAGCGGACGGTCGATCGTCACGTCCGCCGGCGCCGGGCTGGGCGGCGCGAGCGGCCGCTCCACGGTGAGGTCGGGCGCGTCGCCGCCCGGCCCGCCCGCGGGCGCGCCGTAGCGGTCCGTGCCCGGCGCCGCGCCGTAGCGGTCGGCGACGGGCGCGGCGCGGAGGCGATCGCTCGCAGGCGCGCCGCCCGGGCGCTCGGCCTGCGGCGACCGGGCGGCCGGGGCCGCCGCGCCGAGCGCGCGCAGGTAGGCCCCCTCGAGCTCACGGACCGCGGGAGCGGGCAAGCGCTCGCGGAGGAGCGACAGCAGCTCGCGCGCGGCGCCGGCGGCGCGCAGCCGGGCCAGCTCGGCACGAGCGGCGTGGGCCGCCGGCTCGGAGAGGAAGCCCCGCTCGATCGCGAACCGCAGCACGGCCTGCTCGGCCGCCTCGCGCGGCTGCACGTCAGCGCCCGCCGGCGCGGAGCGCGCCGAGGCGCTCGGCGACCGCGGCCGCCGACGGCGGCCGGTCGTCGGGGTCCTTCTCGAGCAGGCGGTGCACCAGCGCCGCGAGCGCGCGCGGGCAGTCGGGGCGCAGGCGCGCGAGCGGGGCGGGCTCGTCCTCGAAGATCTTCTCGATGATCCGCGGGTCGCGCGGGTCGAACGGCGGGCGACCCGCGAGCGCGTGGTAGAGCGTCGCGCCCAGGCCGTACAGGTCCGCGGCCGGCGTGACCCGCTTGGCGTCCTCGGCCTGCTCGGGCGCGACGTAGGCCAGCGTGCCCATGCCGGTGCCGGTCCGGGTCAGGCCATCGTCGCCGAGCACCTTGGCGATCCCGAAGTCCCCGAGCTTGGCCAGGCCCTCGGCGGTGACGAGCACGTTGGCGGGCTTGAGGTCGCGGTGCACGACCCCCGCGGCGTGCGCGGCCGCCAGCCCCAGCGCGACCTGGTGCCCCAGCGCGAGCGCCTCCGCGGCGGGGAGCGGGCCGCGCTCGGCGATCAGCGCCTCGAGGGTGCGCCCGCGCACCAGCTCCATGACGAGGTACACCTGGCCGCCCTCGACCCGCGCCTCGTAGACCTGCACCACGTGCGGGCTGTCGATCCGGACCCGCGCCTCGCGCTGCAGCCGCTCGCGCGTGGCCGGGTGGTCGCTGACCCGCGCCAGCAGGGCCTTGATCGCGACCTCGCGACCGGTGGCCCGGTGGCGCGCGTGGAACACCGCGCCCACGCCGCCCTGGCCGAGCTGCGTCAGCCGCTCGTACTCGTCGCGCAGCCGCGGCTCCTCGGCGGAGGCCGCGCCCAGGCGCAGCTCGATCACGAGGTCGCCCGCGCGCAGCTCGTCGAGGGGGCGCGCCGCGGTCGGCGCGCGCGGCGCGAGCGGCTGGCCCGCCAGGAGCGACCCGTTGCGGCTGCCGAGGTCGGTCACGACCAGGCCGGCCGGGCCGAGCTCGACCGCGACGTGCTCGCGCGAGAGCGCCTCGTCCGCCACGCGCAGCGACGCGCCCTCGCCCCGCCCGACGACGAGGCGCTCGCCGAGGGCGAGCGTCACCCGCCGCGGCGGGGCCCCCGGGGCGACGATCGTGAGCTCGGCGCGCATGCGCGCGAGCTTAACCGACCAGCCTGCGGCGAGTTGCGCACCTGTCGCCAAATCCCTCCCCACGCGGCGCGCCCCGCGCAGAGAACAGAGGCAAACCCAAGGAGGGACACGCCGCCAATGGACCGAACCCGCCGTAGCCTGCTCGTCGCCTACCTGCTGTGGTTCTTCGTCGGCCTGCTGGGGATCCACCGCTTCTACCTCGGCCGCTGGATCACCGGCACGATCTGGCTCGTCACGGGCGGGCTGCTCGGGGTGGGCTGGTTCGTCGACGCGGTGCTGACCTACTTCATGGTCGAGCAGGAGAACGAGGCCGCGCCGTACTGGCATCCCGCGCGCGCCTGACCTCGTCGCCGTCGCCGAGCCAGCCTTGCGCGCTTCGGCCGCTGTCGGTCGAATCGGGTGATGCCGACGGTGGACAAGGTCGTCAGCCTCCTCGAGCGCTCGAAGCGCGGCCGCGCCCTCGACCCAGGCGAGCGCCGCCGCGTGGCGGAGGCCCTGGTCGCCGTGACGGACGCGCGCGGGCGCGTGCGCGGGCTCCCGGCGCTCGAGGTCCTCGCCAGCCGCCCCGAGCACTTCGAGGGGAGCGGGCGGTTCTCCGCGATCTTCCGCGCGGTGCTCGACCCCGACCGGCTCACGCGGGAGCAGCTCGAGGAGGTGCTGCTCGACCTCGAGGTGCAGGCGCACTTCCTCGCCGCGCCCGACCGCTCGATCGCCGACTACAAGCGGGTCCGCTCGGCCAAGCAGCGCGAGCTCGAGGCGCTCACCCCGCGCGACGTGCGCGGGCGCGTGCTGGAGCGGCTCAAGCGGATCGGCTTCTGGAGCGGTCGGCGCCGCCGCTACGAGGGCGTGGTCCTGATCGGGATCGACGAGCTGGCGGCGCCGCGGCGCGGGCGGCCGCGCCGCGAGCTGCGCCAGGAGTTCCTGTACGGGTTCGAGCACCCCAACCTCCTGTGCATAGCGCTCGGCTCGGTGGTCGAGGGGCGGCTGGTGCAGTTCGAGGAGTACTGGGGCTACCGCGACTGGCGCAGCCTCGGCCTGCGCGAGCGGGCCCGGGTCGCGCTCGACGCGGCGCGCGGCGTCGCGCACCTGCACCGGCTCAACGTGATCCACCGCGACATCAAGCCCGAGAACGTGCTGGTCAAGGGGCGCAAGCGGCCGCAGGCCAAGCTGTGCGACTACGGGCTGATCGACTCCGAGGACCTCTCGGCCCACGGGGTGACCCGCACCGAGGACGGCACGGTGGTCGGCACGATCCTGTACATGGCGCCCGAGCAGGCGCGCGGGCAGCCGCACAAGGCGAGCGACGTGTTCGCGCTGGGCGGCCTGCTCTACACCTACCTGACCGATCAGCCGCCGACCCCGATCCCGCCCGACGCCACCCGCCACGAGCAGTCGGACCAGGTGCTCCACCGCCGGATCAAGCCGCACGACCCGGTCCGGGCCGCCCCCGCCGCGGGGCGGGGGAGCGGGCGCGGCGAGGCGGTGCTCGTGGAGCGCCTGTCCCTGGTGGTGGCCGCCTGCCTGCAGGAGCGCCCCGAGGAGCGCTACGCGGGCGTCGACGAGCTGGTGTCCGACCTCGAGGCCGTGCTCGCAGGCGAAGAGCCCGAGCACGCGCGCGAGCGCGCCCGCGCGCTGCGGATCCCAATCGACCTCTACCGCGGCGCCGTGTTCTCCCCGGTCCCCCCCTTCCCGACCGGCGAGGTCGTGGCGGAGCTGGTGGGGCCACGTCCCGGGCCGAGCTGGGGGCGCCGCCTGCTGCTCGCCGTCGCGCTCGCCCTCGCCGCCCTCGCCGCGGTGACGGCGGCCGACGTGGGCGGCGCGCGCGGGCGCGTGCGCGCCGCCCTCGACGCGGTGCGGGCGGCGCTCCGCTGAGCGAGCCTCAGATCGTGCTGATCACCTTCAGGCCCGGCGCGCCGCAGGACTTGCAGCTCTCGCCGACCTCGTCGGTCTCGAAGGTCGAGTCGCAGTACTCGCACACCTTGACGTCGCGCTTCTCCTTGAAGGCGGGGAACACGTAGACGTCGCGCTCGCCGTCCTCGCGCAGGTAGCACACGTCCTGCTGCACGAGCGCCTGGAGCGTGTCGAGGGCGAGGCGCTGCGAGATGTCGAGCTCGGTCATGATCTGGAACGAGGTCAGCTCGCCCTGGTGCTGCTGCGCGAGCTTGGCCACGACCATCTGCATGCGTTTGGGGTCGGACTTGAGCAGCTCCTCGTCGACGGTCTTCTTGACGAAGGCGATCCCCGAGCGCAGCTCGTCCTCGCCGACCCGCAGCAGCATGCCGAGCGCCTGGTTGCCGACGCCGGTCCCGAGGCCGCGCCCGCTGGTCAGGGCGCCCGCCACGCCGGCGCTCAGCACGCCGGCCGCGCCGCCGGCGGCGCCGAGGGCGCCCGACACCGCGTCCGACATGAGGCTCGTCGCCTGCTTCGCCGCGCCGCCCGCGACCCGGCGGAAGGCGAACACGGCCACCGCCACGAGCAGCACGAAGAACAGGACCCCGCCGGCGAACAGGCCGAGCAGCACGAGCACGGCGCTCACGGTCCAACCTCCTCCCGCCCGGCGTGCCGCGCGAGCTCGCCTCGCCCGGGCGCCGGCCCGGCGATCATAGCGCGCTGAGCTTCGAAGGGTCCGACGCGGGTCCGCGTTGGCTTTCTCCGTGCCCGTGCCCCTGCCCGTGCCCGTGCTCGAGACCCGTGCGCGTGCCGGTTGTCGAAGGAGCGACCCAGAGCGCTCTCGCTTGCAGCGCTCCTCCGCCGCAGCGAAGTGGGACGGGCCACGGACACGGGCAGAGGCACGGGCACGGGCACGATTCGCTTGGCGCGACGATGGGTGGAATCGTCAGGCCAAGACAGGCAAGGGCAGGGCGGCTCGGCCTGGGCGCGCAGGTGAACCGGGAGCCAAGGGACCATCCCAGGCCCATGGGTTACGCTCCGCTCAGGAGCGTGGCGCGTGGTCGAGGCGGGCGACCCGGCGGGCGGCGGCAAGCAGCTCGGCGACTACCTCGTCGCGGGTGAGGTCGCGCGCGGCGGGCAGGGCGTGGTGCTCGACGCGCGGCACGGGCCGAGCGGGCGGCGGGTCGCGCTCAAGCTGCTGCTCGACCCCGAGCCGAGCGCGGCTCTGCGCTTCGGCCAGGAGGCGCGGATCCTGGCCACGTTCTGCCATCCCAACCTGCTGCGGGTGACCGACCTCGGCGACTGGCAGGGCCGGCCGTTCATGGCCATGGAGTTCGTGGAGGGCGAGACCCTCCAGGCCCGGGTGGCGCGCGGCGGCCCGCCGCCGCTGGAGTGGGTGGGGCGCGTCCTCGTCACGGTGGCGCACGCGCTCGAGCACTGCCACGCCCGCGGGGTGGTGCACCGCGACCTCAAGCCCGCCAACGTGCTGGTCGAGGCGGACAGCGAGCGCCCGGTCCTGGTCGACTTCGGCCTGGTGAAGCGCGACCCGAGCAAGCTGGCGCTCTCCTCGATCGACGGCGAGGGCAAGCTGTCCAAGACCGGCGAGCTGCGCGGGACGCCGCAGTACATGGCCCCCGAGCAGGCGAGCCCGGGCCGGTTCGGGGAGGTCGACGCGCGCTCGGACGTCTACGCCCTGGGCGCGACGCTGTTCTTCCTCCTCACCGGGCGCCCGCCCTTCGAGGGGAGCTCGCTGGTCTCGCTGGTCAAGCAGGTGATCGGCGAGCCGCCGCCCGACCCGGCGCGCGAGCGGCCCGGGATCCCGCCCGCGCTGGCCCGCTTCTGCCGGCGCTGCCTGGCGAAGGACCGCGCCGACCGCCCCGCCTCGGCCCGGGCGTTCGCCGAGGAGCTCGCCGCGCTCCTCGCCGTCGACGACGCGCCCTCGTTCGCCTCGGCCGCTCCGGGCGCGGCCCCGCCGCGGCCGCTGCTGAAGGAGCCGCCCCCCGGGTGCCCGCGCATGCTGGGCGCCTACGTGGTGGAGGGCCTGCTCGGCCAGGGCGGCATGGGGAGCGTGTTGGTCGGACGCCACCACGTCCTGGGGGTCACCCGCGCGGTCAAGGTGCTCGACGTCGGGGGCGGGAACCCGCGCGCGATCGGCCGGTTCGCGCGCGAGGTCGATCACCTGGCGCAGGTGCGCCACACCAACGTGGTCGCGATCCACGACGCGGGGCAGGTCGGCCGCTGGAGCTACTACGCCATGGACCTCCTCGAGGGCGAGCCGCTCGACGCGCTGATGGCGCGCGGGCCCGTGCCGTACGAGCAGGCCCTGCGGCTGACCCGCGGGATCGCCCGCGGGGTGGCGGCGTTGCACGCGGCCGGCGTGATCCATCGCGACCTCAAGCCGCAGAACGTGGTGGTCCGCGCCGAGGACGGCCAGCCGGTCGTGATCGACCTCGGCCTGGCGATCGCGCCCGAGCTCGACGAGCGGCTGACCCGCACCGGCGCCCTGGTGGGCACGCCGCTCTACATGGCCCCCGAGCAGGTGCGCGGCGCGCCGCCCGACCCGCGCTCGGACGTGTACGCGCTGGGGCTGATCCTGTACGAGCTGGTGACGGGTCGGCGCGTGGTCGGCCCGGCCGACACGCCGCACGAGGTGCTGGCGCGGATCCTCGGCGAGGAGGCCCCGCCGCCGAGCAGCGTGTTCGACGAGCTCCCGCGCGAGCTCGACGCGGCGTGCGCCCGGCTGCTCGCCAAGGACCCCGCGCGCCGCCCGGCCAACGCCGCCGAGGTCGCGCGCGAGCTGACCCAGCTGCTCGGCGCCTCGAGCGGCCCACCCAGGCGCCGGCCTCGCGCGCCGCTCGTGATCGGCGCGCTCGCCGCGCTGGCGCTGGGCGGGGTCGCGGCGACCCTGCGCGCCGCGCCCGAGCGGCCGGCGCCCACGCCCGACGACGTGGCTGCCGACGCGGAGGTGCCGCCCCCGCCTCGCGACGAGCGGCCGCGTGCGCGCGAGCTCTCGCCCCAGGAGCGGGAGGAGGCCGAGCACGAGGCCAGGGCCTTGCGCCGGGAGCCCGACCCGCGCCAGCGCTGGGAGCGCGCCACGGCCTGGCTCGCGGCCTACCCCGGGCACCCGGCGACGGCCGACGTCGAGGCGCTCCGCGAGGAGGCGTCCTACCTGTTCGCGACGCGGAGCTGGCCTGGCATGCGCGGCGGCGTGTTCCTGGGGGAAGGTGAGCTGGTGCTCTGGTCGCGGGCCGGCGAGGTCACGCGGCGCGCCGTGGCGGACGACGCGGTCCAGGGGCGGTGGCAGATCGCGCGCTCCGCCGAGGCGCTGGCCCTGACCCCGGACCGGCGCGGGCTCCTCCTGGCGGGCGGGGGCCGCGTGTGGCGCAGCGCGCTCGCCGACGGCGCGATCGACGAGGACTGGGCCAGCGAGCGCGAGGGGGCGCAGGCCGTCGCGCTCTCGCCGAGCGAGCCCCTGGTCGCGCTGGCCTCCGGGCGCGAGGGCGAGGGCGCGAGCGTGCTCGAGCTGCGCGACCTCGCCAGCGGGACGGTGCGGCGCACCCTCTGGCGCGGCGAGGACTACGTGACCTCGCTGGCGTTCGACCCGAGCGGGCGCTGGCTGGCCTTCGCCACGGGCGCCTCGATCGTCGCCACCGCGCGGGACAGCCGCGCGCCGGACAACGCCGTGCGCGTCGCCGACGTGGCGACCGGTGAGACCCGCCGGCTGCCCACGTCGGGGAGGCCCAACGTCATCGCGATCCCGCCCAGCGGCGCCGCCCTCGCGGTCGCGACCACCACCGGTCAGGTCCAGCTCGTCGACCCCGAGGCCGCCGTCGTGGTGCGCGACCTCCGCGCCGAGGGCGGGACGTTCAACAGCTTCGTGAGCGGCGCCATGGGCGGCTCGATCAAGGGCCTGGCCTACGTCGCGGGCGGACGGCGGCTGGTCTCGGTCATGCCCCGGCGCGAGAACGGCGAGGTGGGTCGGGTCGCGGTGTGGGACGTCGCGAGCGGCGAGCGCCTGTGGGAGGGCCGGAACCTCCCCAACTTCACCCGCGCGGAGGTGTCGCCCGAGGGCGGCTGGCTCCTGCTCCCGACCGAGGACGGAGTGGAGCTGTGGCGGTGCTGGAGCGCGCCCGAACCCGGGCACGCGACGGGGGGCGCGAGGTCCGACTGAGGAGCTGTCGAGAACGGCAGCGTGGTCACCCGATGGCGAGACCCGCCCGCGGCGCTACCTGCTGACCCCTCCCGCGCGCTAGGGTGGGTGCGTGCGCCTCCGCTGCCTGCGCCGGCTCCTGCTCCTCGCGCTCCTGCTCGCGCCCGCCGCGGGCTGCGACGACCCGATCCTGTTCGACATCGACGCCGCGGGGCGGATCCTGGTGGCGGTCGACCCGGCCGGGCGGACGGCGGTGATCGGCGACGGGGCGCGGCCGCGGCACGTGTGCCGGGTCGACCCGGCGAGCGGCGCGGTGGAGCGGCTCACCGAGCGACCGCGTCAGGTGAGCTGGCTGCGCGCCCTGGGCGACGGCGCGCTGTTCGTGGAGGAGCGGCGGCGGCTGGTGCTGCTCGAGGGCGGCGCGGCGCGCACGCTCTTCGAGAGCGAGCGCCGGCTGCAGGGGCCCGTCCCCAGCCCCGACGGCCGCCGGGTGGCCGTGCTCGAGGCCGAGCGGCTCGGGGTGCCGGGGACGCTCCACGTCCTCGAGCTGCGCGCGGGCGCGCCCGCCGAGCGGGTGGCCTCGATCCCAGACGCCCTCCTCGGCGCGAGCTGGACCGACGCGGGGCTGCTGGTGCCGCGCTCCACCGGGCCGCGCAGCGGCGCCTTCGAGCTCGGGCCCGGCGAGCTGGTCGAGGTGCGCGGCGCGCAGCGGCGCCGCTGGGCGGCGCTGCCCCTGCCGGGGGTGGTGCTGATGGGCACCGCCGACGGCCTGGCCGTGGCCTCGGTCCCGCTCACGCCGGGCGCCGAGCGCGTGGGCCTGGCCGTGTTCCGCGGCGACCCCCCGGGGGTCCGCAAGGCGCCCGACCCGGGGGTCTGCGACCTGTGGCCTCAGCTCGAGCCGGGCGGGGGTCAGCGGATCCTGTTCACCCGGGCTCGCCCCGAGCGGCCGACGCTGGAGGGGGAGCTGCGCCTGACCCGGGTCGACGCGCTCGACGGCTCGCGCCAGATCCCCACGCCCGGGCCGGTCTCGGCCCCGCGCTGGCTCGGGGCCGATCGGGTCGTGTTCGTGACCCGCGACGACCACCTGGTGGTCCAAGACCTATCGGGCGAGCATCGGACCGACTTCTCTGCCATGCTGCAGCGGGCCGCCGCTGGCGCGAACCCCGGAGCGAAACGATGACCCGTGCCGCCCTCCCGACCCGCCGCGCGCCGCTCGCGCTCCTCGTGCTGCTCCTCGCGCTGCCCGCGCTGGCCGACCCGGCCGCGGAGGAGCGCCTGGCCCGGCTGGTGCGGGAGGCCAACGCCGCGCCGGTGCCGGTGCTGGCGTTCCTGGAGGGGATCGGCGAGCTGGGCGCCCTCGAGCTCGACGGGGCCGCCGTGCAGCGCTCGCTCGACCTCGCCGAGCTCCCCCCCGACAGCCCCTTGCGCGCGCTGCTCGACGGCACCGAGCGGCTCGCCTTCGACGGCGAGCGCGCCCGCCTGCAGCGCTCCCACCCCGCGACGTTCAGCATGGGGAGCGGCGCGCTGGAGCTGGGCGAGCGGGTCGAGCTGCGCCTCCGCAGCGACGGTCAGCGGATCGTGCTCGACGACATCGAGGGCGTGAAGGTGGGCGAGAGCGGGGGCGACCTGTACGGGCTGAGGCGCGCGGAGTTCCTCGAGGAGGGCGGCCGCCCCGTGGCCAAGGTCACCGCGGGCGCGTTCGTGTTCTCGAAGACGGTCACGATCGACCTCAGCCCGCCCGAGCCGCCGACCGCCGCGGCGCAGGCCGCGCCCGGCGGCCCCTCGCCGGGCATCTCGGGCGCGCTCGGCGAAGCGACCGGGCAGCAGTAGCCCGAGCGCTCCTCCCACGCCGTCCGCCCCGCGAGTCAGCGGGGCGTGGTGGTCGGCTCACTCGGGGCGGGCGCGCGTGCGGCGTCCGCCCGACCGTCCCCCTGGCCGCCCGCGGCGCGCCTCGTCGGCCAGCCGCTCCGCCTCGGTCGCGGCGGCCTCGTCGCCCAGCGCCCGGTGGCAGGCGGCGATCCGCTCCAGGAGGCGCGGGATCGCGCCGCGCCCGCGGCCCCGCGTTCGCCCCGCCTCGCTGAGCGCCTGCTGCAACAGCGCGAGCGCGTCGGCCGGGCGGCCGCCGGTCAGGAGCGCGTCGGCCAGCGCCTCGCGGGCGCGCGCGGCCTCGCTCGCGAGCATCAGCAGCGCGAACGCCCGCTCGCGCTCCTGCTCGCTGAGCCGCCGGGCCTCGCCCTCGCCGCGCCCGCCCGACGGGCGCTGCCGGGTGAGCTGCGCGGCGAGCGCCCCCGCCGCCTCGAGCTCTGCGCGGGCGTCGTCGAGCCGCCCGATGCGAGCGAGCGCCACGGCGTGACGACAGCGGGCGGCCGCCACCAGCTCGGGTCGCGGCGGGCTAGCGCCCCCCGCGAGCTCGAGCAGCAGCTCGAGCGCGCGCCGCGTCCGCCGCTCGTCCGCCGACGGGTCGCGGGTCGGCGGCTCGCCGAGGGGCTCCTCTCCCTCGGGCTCCTCGGCGCCGCGCGCGCCGCGGGCGGTAGCCGCCCCGTCGCGCCGCGCGGCGTCGAGGAGCGTGACCGCCAGCTCGAGGGCGAACACCGGCTCGCGCGGGGCGGCGGCGCGCAGGCCCTCCAGCCGCTCGAGCGCGCTGGCGAAGGCCCGCTCCGCCTCCTGCGGCGCGCCGAGCCGGCGCTGCAGCACGCCCACGCGGCGCAGCGCGCGGGCCGCCTCGAGCTGCAGGCGAGGGTCGGTCTGGTTGCGCGCGGCGTAGGCGTCGTAGAACGCGAGCACCGTCTGGAGCAGCTTCGCCTCCTCCTCCTGCTCGTCGGCGAACGGGCCGCGCCGCGAGGGGCCGAGCCGGTCGTCGCCCGCCAGGGCCTCGAAGATCCCCTCGAGCGCCTCGAGCGAGAGCTGCGCGTTCTCCTCGGCGCGGCGGGTGGCCGCCTCGGCCTCGCTGCGCCGCGCGCTCTCGCGCGCCAGGGCCTCGGTCGTGGCGAGGTAGCCGACCCACCCGGCCGAGGCCGCGGCCAGGAGCGAGGCGACCGCCACACCGGCCAGCGA
This sequence comes from uncultured Planctomycetota bacterium, assembly GCA_964569055.1. Lineage (GTDB taxonomy): Bacteria > Planctomycetota > J058 > J058 > J058 > JAWLGW01. Next base: position 50,336 of record CAZMSZ010000004.1, read on the forward strand.
CGCCACGGCGCGGTTGCGCCGACACCAGCGCCAGCCGCGCTCGAGGGCGCTGGCGCGGCGGGCCGCGATCGGGCGGTCCTCGAGCCAGCGCTCGAGGTCCTCGGCGAGGGCCCGCGCGGTCCGGTAGCGGTCGCGCGGGTCGCGCGCGATCGCCTTGAGCACGATCGTCTCGAGGTCGCGCGGGAGCCCCGGTCGGAGCGCGCCGGGCGCGGGCGGGCCGACCTCCCGGATCGCGCGGAGCAGCGAGGCGCGCTCGGTGGCCGCGAACGCGCGGGCGCCGGTGACGAGCTCGTACAGCACCAGCCCGAGCCCGTACACGTCGCCCCGCTCGTCGGCGATCCCCTCCAGCCGCTCGGGCGGGAGGTAGCGCACCGTGCCGAGCACGTCGCCCGTCTCGGTGAGGCCGTCCTCCTCGCCGAGCAGCTTGGCCAGGCCGAAGTCGGTCAGCCAGGCCGCGCCCTGCGCGTCGAGCAGCACGTTGGCCGGCTTGACGTCGCGGTGCAGGACGCCGGCGCCGTGGGCGTGGTCGAGGGCCGCGGCGGCCTGCGCGGCGATGTGCGCGGCGCGGCGCGGCTCGAGCGGCGCCTCGCCCCGCTCGAGCAGCTCCTCGAGGCTGCGCCCCTCGACGAACTGCATCACGTAGTAGAGGAGCCCCTCCTGCGCGCCCACGCCGAACACCTGCACGATGTTCGTGTGGTGGAGCGCCGCCGCGGCGTGCGCCTCGCGGCGGAAGCGCTCGGCGGCGCGCGGGGTCAGCGCCGCGGCGCGCGGCAGCAGCTTGAGCGCCACGCGCCGGCCGAGCGACTCCTGGATCGCCTCGTAGACCACGCCCATGCCGCCGCGCCCGACCTCGCGCACGATCCGAAAGTCGCCCAGCTGCGCCGGCGCCTCGCCGGCCGGCTCGGGGGCGGCGCCGAGCGGGTGCGTCTCCTGCTTGGCCCGCTCGACCAGCCACAAGGTCGGGAACAGCTCCTCGATCCCCGCGGCCAGCTCGGGATGCCGCGCGGTGTACTCGGCGATCGTGGGCGCCTCGCCGCGGCGGAGCCGCGCCACGAACTCCTCGGCCAGCTCCTCGACCGGGTCGCGCCGCTCGTCCTCGGGGACGTCGCGCGTCTCGTCCAGCGCGGCGCTCACGCGCCGGCCTCGAGGGCCACCCGCAGGCGCCGCAGCGCGCGCACGTAGCGGTTGCTCGCCCCCGCCTTGGTGATCCCGAGCGCCGCGGCGACCTCGTTGTTGGTCAGCTCCTCGAAGTGGCGCATCACGAGCACCTCGCGGTCGGTCTCGTCCAGCTCGTCGAGCGCCTGCTGCACCCGGCTCACCAGCTCGGCGCGCTTCATGCCCTGGCTGGGCGAGGAGAAGCTCCCCGCCAGGCGCTCGGCGAGCGAGGCGGTGGAGGCGCTCGGCCCGGCGTGGAGCGGCACCTCGCGCCGCACGTCGCGCTGCTGCGCGCCGTGGCGCCGCTGCAGCTCGGCCAGCTTCTGCACGGTGAGGAAGCGCAGCCACACGAACAGCGGCATGGTCGGCTTGGCGAGCCACTCGTCGAACCGGCGCGCCACGTCGAGCCACGCCTCCTGGAGCACGTCGGCGGGGTCGATCCGCCCGCGCAGGTGCGGGTCGATCCGCAGCGCGATCAGGCCCTCGAGCCGGCGCTGGTGGTTGGTGAACAGCTCGCCGAGGGCGTCGCGCTCCCCCGCGCGGATCCGCGCGACGACCTCGTCATCCGCCTCGCTCGCCACCGCGCCTCCGTCGTAACTCGTGTCGCATGGTAATCCCGCGGCGGTCGGTCGGGGCAGGGATCTTGGGCCGTGTATCGGCCCGGGCCGGGCGCAGTAACCTCCTTACGGCCGATCCCCAGGAGGACGCCTTGAAGCTCCCGACGTTGCTGTTGACCGCCGCCGCGCTGCTCTCCCCCGTCTACGCGCAGGAGGGCGCGCCGGACGCCCCCGAGGCGCCCGCGCCCGCCGAGCCGCACCCGTTCCTCGTGCAGTACGACGTGGACCACGACGGCCTGGTCACGCTCAGCGAGCTCGAGGCGACCGCCATGGCCTTCCTCGCCAAGGCCGACGCCGACGAGGACGGCGCGCTGACGCCCGAGGAGCTGGCGAACGGGCAGGCCAAGGTCCGGTTCGAGGCGCTCGACGCCGACAAGGACGGGAGCCTGGCGCCGACCGAGTTCAAGCTGGAGCGCGGCTTCGGGCGGTTCGCGCCGCGGGGTCGCGACGCGGACGGCGACGGCAAGATCGGGATCGACGAGCTCACCGCCATGCCCCGGCGCATGTTCGAGCGGTTCGACGCCGACAAGGACGGCGAGGTGACCAGCGAGGAGCTGGCCGCCGCGCCCCAGCGGGGTCGGCGCGGCCGCGGGGACGGCCGGCGCGGCCGCCGCGGCGGCGAGGGTCAGGGGCGGCGCGGCCCGTCGGCCGAGGAGCTGTTCAAGCAGCTCGACAAGGACGAGAGCGGCGGCTTGAGCCTGGAAGAGTTCAAGGCCATGCCGCGCCCCGAGCGCGGCCGGCGCGGTCGGCGCGGCGGCGAGGGCGACGGCGAGGAGGGCGGCCGCGACGGGGACGGCTACATCTAGGTTCTGTCTCGAAACTCGGATCGCGCCATCGCGAAGCAATCGTCGCCGCTGGCGAGG
>CAZMSZ010000005.1:0-51289 GCA_964569055.1 uncultured Planctomycetota bacterium
GGAACCCCCGCTGCCACGCCCGCGACCGGACCGGGCGGCGGCGGCGGCGGCGGCGGTCACGTCGGCGCCGGCACCGGCGCAGCCGGCGGTGCGGGCGGCTTTGGCGGCGGCGGCGGCGGCGGCGGAGCTGGCGGCGGCGGGGCTGGCGGCTTCGGCGGCGGCGGCGGCGGCGGCAACGGCGTCGGCGGTCTGTTCGGCGGCGACGGGAACGACGTCAACGGCGGGGTCGGCGGCGGCGGCGCGGGCCTCGGCGGCGGGGTGTTCCTGAACGGCGGCACGCTCGAGGCGACGAACTGCACGTTCATGAGCTGCACGGCTGTCCGGGGCTCGGCCCCGACGATCCAGGGCGTCCCCGGGAACCGGGGTCAGGGCCGGGGCGGCGCGATCTTCCAGCGCAACGGGTCGCTCACGCTCATGCACTGCACGATCGCGTCGAACACGGCCTCGACGGCGGCTGGCGGCGTGGGCGTGGTGGCGGACGGCGCCACCGCGACGGTCTCGATCCGCAACACGATCATCGCCAGCACCAGCGGCACGGCGCTCGTGGGCACGACGAACGACGGCGGGACGATCAGCGACTCGGGCGGCGGGAACGTGATCACCAGCCAGGCGGGCTTCTCGCCCGTGCCGACGGTCTCGACCGACGACCCGCTGCTGGACCTCGCTGCGCCCGACGGCCCGACGGCGACGTTGTCTCCTCAGTTCGGGAGCCCCGCGATCAACGCCGCCGACGCGACGGTCCAGGCGAACGCCCCGCCCGCCGGGCCGGGTGGGGTCGACCAGCGCGGTCGGCCCCGCCGCAGCGGCTTCTCGGACGTGGGCGCGTTCGAGGCGCAGGTCGACCTGATCGTGGCCGAGTCGGGCGGCGGGCAGTCGGTCCTGGTCAGCACGCCCTTCGCGGACCCGATCGTGCTGCGGGCGGACGACGCCAACGGAAACGCCCTCGCCGGGGCGGCGCTCACGATCGCGCCGCCGGCCACCGGCGCCAGCGCGACCTTCTCCTCGACGACCCCCACCACCGGCGCGGGCGGGACGGCCCAGGTCACCGCCACGGCGAACGCTACGGCCGGGGGCCCGTACACGGTGGACGTCACGTCCGGGGCGGGCGCGGGCGTGTTCCAGCTCACGAACACGGCCCCACCGCCGGCCGCGATCGTGCTCGTGAGCGGCGGTAGCCAGAGCGCCGAGGTCGGGACGGCGTTCGCGCAGCCGATCGTGCTGCGGGTCGACGACGCGGGGGGGAACCCCCTCGAGGACGTCACGCTCACGATCACGCCGCCCGCGAGCGGCACGAGCGCCACCTTCCCGGCCACCGTCCAGACGGACGTGGACGGCCTGGCGTCCCTCACGCCCACCGCGAACGCGGTGGTGGGCGGCCCCTACACCGTGAACGTGAGCGCCGGCGGCGGGACCGTCACGGGCTCGTTCGAGCTCACGAACACGGCCCCGCCGCCAGCCGCGATCGTGCTCGTGAGCGGCGGAGGCCAGAGCGCCGCGGTGGGGGAGGCGTTCGCGCAGCCGATCGTGCTGCGGGTCGACGACGCGGGGGGGAACCCCCTCGAGGACGTCACGATCACGATCACGCCGCCCGCGAGCGGCGCGAGCGCCACCTTCCCGGCCACCGTCCAGACGGACGTGGACGGCCTGGCCTCGCTCACGCCGACGGCGAACACGGCAGCGGGCGGCCCCTACACCGTGAACGTGAGCGCCAGCGGCGGGAGTGTCACCGGCGCGTTCGAGCTCACGAACACGGCAGGTGCGCCGGCGTCGGTCGTGGTCGTGAGCGGCAACAACCAGAGCATACGCGGGGGGGTCGGGCAGTTCGACGATCCGATCGTGATCGCGGTGCTCGACGCCCACGGGAACCGGCTCCCCAACGTCACGGTCACGCTCTCGAGCTCGAGCGGATGGGTGGACGTCTCCCCGTCGACCACGAGCACGAACGCGAACGGAGAGTGCTCGTTCCTCGTCGAGGCGCCCCAGCAACCGCCCGCGAACACCGTCGTCGAGCTGACCGCTTCCGCCGCGGGCGTCTCGGGCGGCGAGCGCGTCACCCTCACCGTCACGCGGTCTGCGAGGTTCTCGACCAACGGCGGCTGCGCGATCGCCCCTGGGTCGGCTCCGCCGACCCGCCTCGTGCCGGTCGCGCTGCTCCTCGCGCTCCTGCTCGCCCTCGGCCGCGCGCGGCGAACGGCGTAGCCCGGACGACCGCCCGGGGCGGCGCGAGCCGCCCCGGGTCGAGTCGCGAGCCGCCGAGGCGGCTGGGTGCCAACGGAGTTGCCGCTCGGGCCACCAATTCCGGGTGAGGCAGCGGCTCGCGCGGGCGTAAACGAATCACGACGCGGGCTTGCGGCCGTGGGCCCGCGCCTTGCAGAAGGCGCGCACCACTCCACCCCCGGATGGTGCCCATGCTGCTCCTCTCCCGCCGCGGCGCTCGCGCCGCGCTCGCCCTGACCCTGGCCGCGCTGATCGGGTGCGGCGGCTCCTCCCCCTCCTCCGCCGCGCGGAGCGCCTCCACCGGCGCGCCCGTGACCTCGGGCGCGAGCGGAAGCCCCGGCGCGCCGGGCTCGCTCGGGGCGAACGGCGCGCCCAGCTCGCTCACCCCGGCGCGGCTCGAGGACGTCGTCACCACGCGCCTGGTGATCCAGGGGAGCGGGTTCACGTCCCCCGCCCACGTCGAGCTGGCCTCGGGGCTGGTGGTGATCGGGCTCGAGGCGCACGACGTCACCCCGACCGAGCTCGCGGTCTACGTCCCGCCGCTGTTCGCGGGGACGTTCCAGGTCCGGGTGGGGCGAGGCGGGATCGCCGACTACGTCCCGGGCGCCCTCGAGCTGGCCGGCGCGCCGACGCTCGACTTCGAGGTCCGGCAGGTCGCCCCCGCGAACCCCGGGCTCAATCACCAGCTCCTCTACCCGCGCGCCGAGCACCAGGCGGTGGCGTTGCCGGGCGGCTCGGTCCTGATCGTCGGCGGCTGCGACCCGCAGGGCCGCGCGCTCGCGCCGGTCGAGCGCTACGAGCCGGCGACGGGCGTCACGACCGTGCTGAGGCCGCTGTGGGAGCCGCGCGTCGAGCACCAGGCGCTGCTGCTCGACTCGGGCGAAGTGCTCGTGGCCGGCGGGAGGTACGCCCCGGCCAACGCCTCGGCCCGCCCGAACATCCCGCTGTACTGCGAGGTGATCGACGTCGCGACCGGGGCGGCGCGATCGATCTTCCCGCGGATCGGCTACGCCGGCTTCGCGATCGCGCCGCTCGCGGGCGATCAGGCGCTCGTGGTGGGCGGCTCGTTCCTCCGCCCCGAGGAGGCCGCGTTCGTGATCGACGCCTCCGCCGGCACCGTCACCCCCGTGCCGCCGCCCGCGACCGAGCGGATCGACGCGGCCGCGGTCCGGCTCGCCTCGGGCGAGGTGCTGCTGATCGGCGGCGCCGACCGCGCCACGGGCCAGCCGCTCGACACCGTCGAGCGCTTCGACCCGATCTCCCGGACCTGGTCGACGCTCCCGGCGCGGCTCACCACGCCGCGGGTCGGCGCGCAGGCGCTGGCGGCCACCGGCCTGGTGACCGAGGCCGTGGTGGTGGGCGGGCAAGCCGCCGGCGCGCCGATCGAGGCCTTCGGGGCCGGCGCGTTCCAGCCGATCGCCGCGACCGCGCCCGCCACGGCCGACTTCGCGGCCGCCGCGATCGACGTCGGGATCGCCGTGCTCGAGCCGGCCCTCGGGACGGCTCAGCTGCTGCTCCGCGACGGCCTCGGCCAGGAGGTGCTCCTGACGCCCGACCGCCCGCGCGACCCGCAGAGCGGGACGGCCCTGGTCGACCTCGGCCAGGGCCGCCTGGCGCTGATCGGCGGCCGCGCCAGCGGGCAGCCCGTCAGCGAGATCGAGGTGATCGACGCCTCGACGGCCCTCCCCACCAGCCCCGCGCCGCCCGTGACGTGGCCCTCCACCCCGAGCGCCACGCCCACCGCGACCCCGCCGCACGCGGTCGTGCACGGCGTCTCGGTCCCGATCGACGACACGGTCGCGTTCGTGCTCGACATCTCGGGCTCCATGGCCTGGGGCACGCGCTCGTTCGTGGACGCCACCACCGGTCAGACCCGCACGGGCGACTGGCTGGAGGCCGCGGTCCACGAGCTGATCCGCGCGATCGACGGCCTCGACCCCAGTGTGCGGTTCAACGTCCACCTGTTCGACTGCGCCGTGCGGAGCTGGCAGGTCGACGCCGCCTACGCCGACGCCGCGGCGAAGCAGAGCGCGGCGGCCTTCCTCCTCGCCGCCCAGCCGGTGGGCGCGACCGGGACCGGCGTGGCCGTCGCCGAGGCGCTCGCCGACCCGCGGGTGGGCTCGGTGGTCCTGATCACCGACGGCGCCCCCAACTGCGGCGCGCCGGACATGGCGGGCCACCTGAGCCTGATCCACCAGGCCAACGCCCAGGGCGCCGCGGTGTTCCCGTTCGGGATCCAGTCCACGGGCGCCTTCGAGCAGTTCCTGGTCGACCTCGCCGCGCAGACCGGCGGGCGCTACACGTTCGTGCCCTGAGCGTCCCCGGATCTCGCACGACGGAGTCGTGCGGGATCCGGGCTTGCCGGGCCCGCTTGGCGGACGCGAGCGGCACGTCGGCGTACGCGCGTCTACTCCAAGAGGCTTCGCTCGTGCGCCGCTAGATCGCGGCGAACATGGCCGAGCGGTCGGGCGAGGTGGCCTGGGCGGCGCGCCAGGCGTTCTCGCACAGGACCTGGCTGACGAAGAACCGCGCCGTCTCGACCTTGGCGGCGTAGAAGGCGCGCTCCTCGTCGCCGCCCGCCCAGCCGGCCCGCTCGGCGCGGTCGGCCGGGGCGCCGGCCTCGGCCAGCCAAGCCTCGGCGATCAGGGCCTGCTGCAGGAGCAGGTAGCCGCCGACCATGTTGCCGCACAGGGTGAGGAAGGGCGTGGCGCCCAGGGCGGCGCCCACGAAGTCCTTGCTGCCGAGCGCGCCGGCGAGCTGGGTCGCCACGGCGCCGACCTCCTTGGCGCGGCGGCCGAGCTCGACCAGCTCGGCGTCGAACGCTCCGCCGTGGCTGCCCCCGCTCTGCTCGAGGAAGGCCCCGATCTCGCCGAGCAGCTCCTTGAGCGCCTCGCCGCGGTCGCCGGCCACCTTGCGGAACAGGAGGTCGATCGCCTGGATCCCGTTGGTCCCCTCGTAGACGCAGGCGATCCGCGCGTCGCGCACCAGCTGCTCCACCCCGTACTCGGTGCAGTAGCCGTAGCCGCCGAACACCTGCATGGCGGTCGAGCTGGCCTGGAACCCGACCTCGCTGCCCCAGGCCTTGCAGATCGGGGTCAGCAGCGCCACCCGCCGGGCGAGGCGCGCCCGCTCCTCGCCCTCGGCGGCGGCCTCCTGGTCGAGGAGCGCGCCGGTCCAGTAGAGGAGCGCGCGCGCCGCCTCGCTCTGGGCCTTCACGGTCAGCAGCATGCGCCGCACGTCGGGGTGCTCGATGATCGCGACCTTGTCCTGGGTGAGCGACTTGCCCTTGGCGATCGAGGAGCCCTGGATCCGCTCCTTGGCGTAGCGGAGCGCCAGGCCGTAGGCGGTCGCGGCCAGGGCCTGGCCCTGCTGCCCGACCACGACCCGCTCCTCGTTCATGATGTCGAACATGATCGAGATCCCCTGGCGGGGCTCGCCGATCAGGTAGCCCTCGCACCCCCCGTTCTCGCCGAACTTCATGGTGGTGGTGACCGAGCCGTGGATCCCCATCTTCTCCTCGATCCCGGCGCAGAACACGTCGTTGGGGATCGTGGGGTTGCCCTCGGCGTCGAGCCGCAGCTTGGGCACGATGAAGATCGAGAGCCCCTTCACGCCCGCCGGGTCGCCCTCGATCCGCGCCAGGACGATGTGCACCACGTTGTCGACCATGTCGTGGTCGCCCGAGGTGATGAACACCTTCTCGCCCTGGATCCGGTAGCGGTCGCCCTCGATCAGGGTGGCGGTGGTGCGCGAGGCGCCGACGTCCGAGCCCGCGCCGCTCTCGGTGAGGCACATGGTGCCCTGCCACGTGGCCGAGATCAGCGGCTTGGCCCAGGTCTCCTGCTGCTCGGGGCTGGCGCGCCGCACCAGCATGTTGGCGCAGGCCCGGGTCAGGCCGGTGTAGTTGTGGAACGCGCAGCACGAGCCGATGATCAGCTCGTCCATGGCGGTCACCAGGCTCTGCGGCAGCCCCTGCCCCCCGAGCTCCTCGGGGTGCGGCATGCTCCCCCAGCCGTCCTCGCGCCACTGATCGAGCGCGCGCCGGTAGCCGGGCGGGGTGGTCACCGAGCCGTCCTCGTGGCGCACGCAGCCGACGCGATCGCCCTCGGCGTTGATCGGGGCGAGGAACTCGCTCACGAAGTTGAAGCCCGCCTCGAGGAACTGCTCGAAGGTGTCGCGGTCGAGCGCGAGGTGCTCCTGCACCCGGAGGTGCTCGAACAGCGTGAAGCGAATGTCGCGCATCTGGAGGGGCGAGTCGGCCATGGGGGCGCTCCTTCGGGGCTCGTCCGAGCGTGAGGGGCCGAGGTTAACCCGGGGGTGGCCGGGGCGGGAGCGCGGGAGCCCCGCTAAGATCGGGCTCCATGGTCCTGTTCGTCCTCGAGCTGCTCGACCTCCTCGCCCTCGGCTGGTTGTTCCACCACCAGCGCGAGGAGGACCGCCGCCGGACCTACCGCAAGGAGGAGGTCCGGCGCGTCCTCGGCCGCCTGGCCGACTCGCTCGGCGGGGTCCACCTCAAGCCCTGGTTCCGCAAGCCGCGCGTGTTCGGCCACCACGAGGGGCGCGAGGTCGAGCTGATCTGGCTGGGCGCTGGCAAGGTCGAGGTGCGCTGCCGCGCGCGCCCCGAGCGCGCGCTCTCGGTCCGCCGCTGGCTGGGCTTGCTCGGCCGACCCGCGCGGGTCACCACGCCCGGCGAATCCGACGAGCTGCGCGCCTGGGCCCTGCAGCTGACCGAGCGGTTCTGGGTGCAGCGGCTCGACGTCGCGGGCGGCGCGCTGGTCGCGCGGGCCGTCGTCGGCCTCGACGTGCTGCGCCTGCGCGCCCTGGCGGTCTCCATGGTCGAGCTCGCCTGGAGCGAGCCCGCCGCCTCGGCGGACGCCCCACCCGTGCGGGTCGCCTCGCGCGCCGACGCCGCCCCGAGCGCCACGGCCGAGCCGGCCCTGCGCTGCCCCTACTGCCACGACGAGCTCGGCCCCGCGGCCCCCGTCGTCCACTGCGCCGCCTGCGACGCCCCGCACCACCCGACCTGCTTCGAGGAGGGCGAGGGCTGCTCGATCGCGGGCTGCCAGGAGCGCAAGGCCCGCGGCCGCCGCGCGCGGGCGTGAAGGACGCGGCGGGTCAGGCGGCGGGAGGCGCGACGAGCACGGCGGCGCCGCCGCGCTTGCTCTCGATCACGAATGGCCCCGCTCCGCGCGCCCCGTGCACGAACACGCGTTGCGGACTGCGCATCGTGAGCCACGCGCCAAAGAATCGGTTGAGCGCGAACCGCTCGGGCCGCCAGTCGACCTCGCTCCCGCGCACCGGGAGCAGGTGAACCCAGTAGCGCCCGTGGCCCGCGAAGCGCTCTTCGTGGACGATCGCATCCATGGGCAGCGCTCGCCCCGCACCGAGCAGCGCGACGAGACGCGGCCAGCGGCGCACCACGCGCACGGACCAACGGCCGATCACGAGCGTACAAGCGAGCCCTCCGAACAAGAACGGCGCCGCGAACACCAGCATCAGCGGGCTCTTGTCGTCTTCACCGAAGAGGGCCCCGAAGGCGACCAGGAGACCCACCGCGCAGAACGCCAGCCCGGGGAGGAGCAGCAGCACCCCCAACAGCGTGTCCACCGCCAACTGCGCGTAGACGAGCAGGCGCACCCCGCCGCCGAGCCGCCGCGCGACCTCGCCGGCGGCGTTCGGAGCCGCGCCGGCCGCGTCCGCGGGTTCGGGTTTCGCCGTGCCCGAGGGCGCCCTGCGACGGCGCCTTCGCACGCTACCGATCGCCCGCGCTGACCGGCGCCTCGTCGGTGAGGCGGTACACGGTGTTGCGGCCCTGGCCCTCGGCGCGGATCAGGCCCTTGTCGACCATGTCCTTGAGGTCGCGCCAGCCCGTGGGGACCGAGACGTTCACCAGCTGCACGTACTCGCGGTTGGTCGCCACGCCGTTGGCGCGCAGGTAGTCGAGCAGCGCGATCTGGCGGCGGTTGAGCACGTAGCCGTGGTACTCGACCTTGCCCGCGGCCTGCGTGCTCTGCGAGGAGCGCAGCCCCTTGCGGGTGGCCGAGCTCTGCTTGGAGTCGAGGCCGAGGTGCTTGACCTCGATCGCGCCCGAGCCGGCGAGGAGCGCCGCGCGCTCGAGGGCGTGGCGCAGCTCGCGAATGTTCCCGGGCCAGCGGTGGCGCAGCAGCAGCTCGAGCGCGGGCGGGGTCAGGTCGGAGGGGAGGCGGTTCATCTCGCGCAAGAACGCCTCGGCCAGGGCGGGCAGGTCCTCCTTGCGGTCGCGCAGCGGCGGGACCTCGATCCGGATCACGTTGATCCGGAAGTAGAGGTCCTCGCGGAACCGGCCCGAGCGGACCAGCTCCGCCAGCGGCTCGCGGCTGGCGCACACGATCCGGCAGTCGACCACCCGCGCCGCGGGCGCGCCGATCGGGCGCACCTCGCCCGACTCGAGCACGCGCAACAGCAGCGCCTGCATGCGCACCGGCATGTCGCCGACCTCGTCGAGGAACAGCGTGCCGCCGGCCGCCCGCTCGAACGCCCCGCGCCGGGCCTCGGTGGCGCCCGTGAACGCGCCCTTCTCGTGGCCGAACAGCTCGGCCTCGAGCAGCCCCTCGGGGAGCGCGCCGCAGGCCTCGACCACGAACGGCGCGTCGCGCCGGCGGCTGCTGCGGTGGATCGCGCGCGCCACCAGCTCCTTGCCGGTGCCGGTCTCGCCCTCGATCAGCACCGGCGCGTCGTGGTCGCGCAGCTTCTCGATCAGGCGGAACACCTGCCGCATGGAGCGCGCCTTGCCGATCAGGCCGAACGCCGCCCCGTTCTTCTCCTCGAGCGCGCGCCGCGTCTCGGCGTAGGCGTCGGCCAGGCGCTGGTAGCGCGTGGAGCGCTCGAACGCGAGCGCGACGTGGTGCGCCAGCGCCTCGAGCAGCGCGCGCTCGCGCGCCCCGAACGCGCCCGCCTTGTCGCGCTGCTCGACGTACAGCGCGCCCAGGGCGGGGCCGCTGCGCACGCGCAGCGGCAGGCAGGCCACCGAGCGCAGCTCGCGCTCGGCCACGCTCGCCATGTCGGCCAGGCGCTGGTCCTGCACCGCGTCGTCGGTCACGATCGCCGCGCCGCGCGCCACGACCTGCAGCACGATCGAGCGCGAGACCTCGTCCTCGGGGTTGCTCACGCGCGCGCCGCCGCGCCCGCGGGCCGCGCGCACCTCGAGTCGCGGCGCGCCCTCGTCGGTCGGGCGCGCCACGACCACGTAGCCGCGCTCGGCGGCGGACCACTCGATCGCGCGGTCGAGCAGCAGCTCGAGCAGCTGGTCGGGCGCGAGCGCGGAGTTGAGCGCGCCGGTCAGCGCCACGAGCTGGACGAGGTCCTCCTTCTCGAGGCGGAGCGCGACCCGGAACAGCTCCATCTCGTCGTCTTGGTCGACGAGCGCGTCGTGGGTGCTCGCGAGCCCCGGCCCGAGCGCGACCTGCTTGCCGGCCGAGACCCGCAGGTCGTGCGGCCCAGGCGAGCCGTCCCAGCCCGCCTCGCGGGCGCGCTCGAAGCAGTTGTCCGCCTCGGCCCGCCGCCCGTCCTTCTCGTAGGCGCGCGCCATGGCGTGGTGCAGCCGCCAGGCGGGCGGCTCGTCGCCGGGCTGGTCGAGCGCCGCGCGGAACGCGCCGCGGGCCCCCTTCCAGTCGTGCATTGCGTAGAGCACCTTGCCGCGGGCCGCCAGGGCGCGGCGACGGCCGGCGGGCTTGCGCGCCGAGCCGAACAGCTCGGTCGAGCGCTCGAGCGCCTGCAGCGCCGCGGTCAGCGCGCCCAGGCGGCGCCGGGCGCGACCGAGGTCGAGCAACGCCTCGGCCTGCTCGGCGGGCTGCGCCTTCTCCAGCTCCTCCGCCGCCTGCTCGAGCGCCTCGGCCGCGAGGTCGTTGTCGTGCGCGTCGAGCGCCACCCGGCCGCTCGCGGCCAGCAGCCGCCCGCGATCGAGCCCCTGCGCCCCGGCGGCCAGCGCCTCGTCGACCAGCGCCTGCGCGCCCGCGTGGTCGCCGGCGAGCCGCAGGGCGTCGATCCGTTCGATCCGAGACTCCACGGTCACCTTCGTCGCTCCCGCCCGGAGGCCCGAGACCCTTGAGAGTATAGGAATTGCGCCGCGCTCGCACGACCCCGCCCCGGGCTGGTTGCAGGAGCGGCCCGACCCTGCCACGCTAATCCTAGAGTCCGACGAATTTGGGTGAGGTCCCCATGAGCGCCTCGAGCTTCGAGGTCCTGCTGCAGTCGTTCCCGAGCATGGCCGGCGCCCTGCAGGGACTGGCCGACCCGTCGAGCGCGGCGATCCCCGCCGGCGCGGGCCTGCTCCTGGTGCTCGCCGCCGCGGCGGCCCTGCGCGGCCGGGCCGCGCCCGTCTCCCCCGCCGCCGCCACCCCGCTGCCCTCGGCCGCGCTCGGCGACGCGGCCCCGGCCGCGAGCCCCGCCATGGAGCTGGCCGTGGGGGCGACGGAGGGCGCGGGCGCCGCCGCGCTGCTCGGGCTCACCACCGCGGGCGGCGGCGAGTAGCGGATCGCGACCGCCACGCCCGGCGAGCCCGTCCCCGCGCGCCTGCGACTGCTCGGCGTCGAGACCGAGTACGCGCTCGGCTTCGAGCCCGCCGCCGGCGAGGCCGGCCCCTCGCCCTCGCAGCGCCGTTTGTTCGGCGGCTACCTCACCGCGCTCCGCCGCCGGCTCCGCTCGGCCGAGGCGCTGTACTACAAGGAGGGCGACTTCCTCGAGGACGGCTCGCTGCTCCACTTCGAGCTCTCGCAGCTCGCCGACCCCGACGCGGGCCTGCTCGAGTGGGCCACCCCCGAGTGCCGCGGCCCGGTCGAGGCCGCCTGCGTGCTGCGGGCGCAGGAGGAGCTGCTGCGCGCGGCGAGCGACGACGTGGCGCGCGAGCTGGCGGCGGCGGGCCACGAGGGGCGCGCGTTCCTGCTCAAGAACAACCGCGACCGCGCCGGGAACGCCTACGGCTGCCACGAGTCGTACGACGCCCGCGAGCGCCCGGCCGGTCCGCGCCGGCTCCTGTTCGCGTGGATCCTGCACCCGCTCGTCGTCTCCCTGTGCGTGACCACGGCGGTGGCCGCGCTGAGCGTGCCCGTTGTCGTGCTGGCGGCCGGAGCCGTGCTCTACGCCGCCCTCGCGGTCTTGGGCGAGCTCCCGCTGCTCGGCGCGCTCCCGCGCGCGCTCGGCCGCGCGCTGGTCGGCGTGGCCAGCTACCTGGGCGAGCCGGGCCCCGGGCCGGGGCAGGGCGCCGCCGCGCGCGCGTTCCTCCTCCTGCTGCGCGGCCTGGCGGCGCTGTTCAGCCTCACCGCGCGCGAGGTGATCCTGGCCGGGCACGTCCCGGCGCTGGTCCCGTTCCTGGTCACCCGCCCGCTCCTGTGCGGGGCGGGCCACCTCACGCCGGACGGTCGCTACGAGCTGTCCCCGCGCGCGGCGATCACCGACCGGGTGGCGGCTGCGTTCATCTACGGGCGCACCCGCCCGCTGATCGAGCTCAAGGAGTTCTTCTTCCAGCAGCTCCTGCGCTGGGGCGCCGCGCGCAAGCGGCTGCAGCTCGTGTGCGGCGACGCCAACCGCGCCGAGCCGGCGGCGCTGCTCAAGCTCGGCACGACCTGCGCCGTGCTCGAGGCGATCGAGGCCGGCGCGCTCGACGAGCTCGCCGCCCGGCTCGAGCTGCTCGGCGGCCCGCTCGCCGCGTTCCGCGCCGCCTGCGCCGACCCGAGCGCGCGCGCGCCGGTCGCGCGCGACCGCGCCACCGGCGCGCTGCTCTCGGCGCACGACGTGCAGCGCCGCTACCTCGAGGCGGTGTGGGCGCACGCCCGCGCCCGCCCCGACTGGCCGAGCGAGCTCACGGGCGCGCTCCGCCGCTGGGACGACGCCCTGCGCCGCCTGCGCGAGGAGCCGGCGACCCTCGCGCGCGACCTCGACTGGGCGATCAAGCTCGACCTGCTCCAGGCCACGCTCCAAGACGCGCTCCCGAACCGCCCCCTCGACGCCGCCTGGCGCGCGCTCCAGGCCTGGGGCCCGATCAACGCCCTCCTCGAGCGCCACGCCCCCAGCGCCCCGTTCCCGCCCGGCGAGCCCGCCCCCGCTGTCGCCGCCCGCCTCCGCGCCGCCCTCGGCCGAGGCCGCTACGCCCAGGCCGCCCGCGCCGCCCGCGCCGCGAACCTCGACTGGGCCGAGCTCCCCGCGGTGCGCGCCGCCTGGCTCCGGATGGCCGCCGCCGACCTCGGCTACCACGAGCTCTCCGCGCGAGGCGGCGCCTTCGAGGCCCTCGAAGCCGAGGGCCGGATCGCGCGCGCCCTCGACCCCGCCGCCGTGGCCCGCGCCCGCCAGCAGGCGCCCCACACCACCCGCGCCCGCCTACGCGGCCTCGCCGTCGCCCGCCGCGGCGCCCTCGGCGAACGCCGCGGCGGCGTGAAGGTCGGCTGGACCCGCGTGGAGCTCGGCGGCGCCGAGGAGCGCGCGACGTTCGCCCTCGACGACCCCGACCGCCACGAGCACCCCGAGCTCGAGGCGGCGCTGGCGGCGGAGATCGAGGAGGTGGCGACTGTCGTGAGCGAGGACGAGCAGCGCGAGGACGCGGGTTGAAAGGACCGGTGTCGGACACCGCGGCAGAGCTGTCGCGGGCAAGGCGGGCTCCCTGGCGTGAAAATCGACCGCCAACTGCGCCGAGAGCGCCAAGGAAGAGCTGTCGCTGCTGCGACGACCTCCTCGACCGCCACGTGCATGAAGGAGCTGTCGTCGAGCGACAGCTCCTCCTCGACACATCGCTCGCCCGAAGAGCCGCGGCCGACGGTCCCGCTCTCTGCGACTCCGAATCCGAATCCGAATCCGAATCCGAATCCGAGTCCGAATCCGAATCCGAGTCGCCTCTCTCACCGCATCAGCGCGTCGATCGCCTCCAGCGTCGCGCGGGCGCCGCCCGGGAGCGAGATCCCGTTGGGGATCGAGGCGGGGATCCACGGCTCGCGGGGGTTGATCCGGATCAGGGTGTTCTCGCCGCGGCTGGCGATGCTCTCGCAGGTGGAGCGCACGGTGGGGATCGCCGTGCCGGCGCCCAGTTCGACCACCGCGATCCGGCGGCCCTCGAGGCCGCGGGTCCAGGCCCAGAAGCGGCTGGCCTGCTGGGACTGGCGGGCCTCGTTCCAGCCCCAGTCGCCGAACATCAGGATGTTCGGACGGCCGAGGCCGCCGCAGGCGGGGCAGCTCGGGAGGGGCTCGGCGGCGCGCATGGTGGTCTCGTCCACCTCGATCGGCTCGGGCGACGCGGGGTAGATCGGGTGGCCGCAGTCGGCGAGGCACTGGTCGTGGTCGATCGCGCCGTGGCACTCGTCGATCCGCTCGGGGTCGAAGCCGGCCCGGTGGAACTGGCCGTCCACGTTGGAGGTGAACACGAAGGAGCCGCCCGCTCGGGCCTCGCCCCAGCGGCGCAGGATCGTGAACCCCTCGTGCGGGGTGGTCGCGCGGTACAGGTTGCGGCGGTGGCCGTAGAAGCCCCAGGCGAAGGCCGGGTCGTCGCGGAACCACTTCGGGTTCGCCATGGCGGCGAAGCCGACCCCGAGGTGGGCGTAGGGCGGATACGCCTTCCAGAAGCCCTGGTCGCCGCGGAAGTCGGGGAGGCCCGAGTCGACCCCCATGCCCGCGCCGGCGCCGACGAGCAGCGCGTCGGCGCTCGCGATCGCCTCGGCGGCGCGCGCGAGCGCCTCGGGGTCGAGCGGCCTGCGCCCGCTCGCTCGCGCCTCGAGCAGCCCCTCGTCCTCCGTGCGCTCCTCGCCCATGACGGCCCCCCTCCACGTCCCCGCCGCCGCGGCCTGCAGGAAAGCCGCCGGGCGGGTCGCCTTCCATCGCGCCTGGTAGCATGCCGCCGATGCGGATCACCAAGGTGTACACCAAGACCGGGGACGGCGGCGACACCGCCCTCGGCGGGGGACAGCGCCTCCCCAAGGACCACCTGCGGATCGAGGCGTTCGGCACGGTGGACGAGCTCAACAGCGCGGTCGGGGTCGCCCGCAGCCACGTGCGCGACCCCGAGCTCCTCGAGCACCTCGAGGCGATCCAGCACCACCTGTTCGACCTCGGCGGCGACCTGTGCCTGCTCGAGGCCGACAAGGAGCGGTTCGGCATGCCGCCCTTCCCGGCCGAGCGGGTGGCCTGGCTCGAGGGTCTGCTCGACGCCGCCGCCGAGGAGCTGCCGCCGCTGCGCGAGTTCGTGCTCCCGGCGGGCGAGCCGGGCGCGGCGCAGCTCCACCTCGCCCGCTGCGTGGCGCGGCGCGCCGAGCGGGTGTGCGTGGCGCTCGCGCGCGAGGACGCGATCTCGGCCCAGGTGATCCCCTACCTCAACCGGCTCTCCGACGCGCTGTTCGTGTTCGCGCGCCTCGAGAACCACCGCGCCGGGCGCGGCGACGTGCTGTGGCGCAAGGCCTATCACCGGGGTGAGCAGCGCGAGCAGGGAGGCGAGGGGTGAGCGCGGACGGCGCGCGGGCCGAGACGGGCGTCCTGTTGCGCGGGCCGTGGCGCGCCGAGCTCGAGCCGGTGGTGCGCGCCCGCTGGGCCGAGGCGCGCTTCGAGCCGCTCACCGACGGGCTGATGCGGATCGACCTCTCGACCACCACCAGCCCGGCCGGCGCGCGCCTCGGCTTCGAGGACGCGCAGCTCCTCGCGCTGCTCAGCGCCACCTCGCCGGGCGCCCTGGTGTTCGGCTACTACTGCGACGCCGCCGCGCAGCGCGAGGGCGTGCGCCTGTTCTCGGGCGGGATCCCGCGTGAGGAGCGGCAGGTCGCCTGGGCCGAGGCCCAGCCGCCCGACCCGATCGCCTGGCCGATCGGCGTGCTCTCGCTCACGCTCGGCCTGGCGGTCGAGCAGATCACGTCGGTGGTGCGCCCGCCGCGCCCGCCGCTGGCGGTGGCGGTCGAGGGCCTGCTCGCGGGGGAGCGCCCGAGCGAGCCGACCTTGGTGCACCAGGCGCTCGACCTGCTCGGACAGCTCCCCTACGACGAGGCCACCGACGCGCTGGTCCGCCACCTCGCCGCCGAGGACTGGGTGGAGCGGTTCCACGCGGCGCGCGCCTACGCGCGCCTGCCGCGCCGCCACGGACAGGAGGGGCGGCCGCGCCTCGAGGCGCTGATGGACGACGCCGACGAGAGCGTGCGCGAGGCCCTGCTGCACGGGATCAGCGAGCTCCTGCCCGAGGTCGCCTTCGCCGACCGCGACCTGCAGGCGCAGATCGACGCCGCGATCGCGCGCGGGCTGGAGGACGAGGACGAGGACGTGCGCGAGGCCGCCGGCGAGGCGCGCGCGAAGCGGCGCGAGCTGCTGGGCTGAGCCGGGGCCGAGGAGGGAGCGACGTGTTCACCGGGATCGTGGAGGCGACGGCCAAGGTGGAGGCCGTGGTCCCGCACGGCGGCGCCTACCGGCTGCGGGTCGACCTCGGCGCGCTGGCCGAGGGGGTCAAGATCGGCGACAGCGTGGCGGTCGACGGCACCTGCCTGACCGTCACCACCCTGCACGGGACGCGGGCGGAGTTCGACGTGATCCGCGAGACCCTCGAGCGCACCGCGTTCGCGGCGCTGCGGGTGGGCGACCGGGTCAACGTCGAGCGCTCCATGCGCGCCGACGGCCGCTTCCACGGGCACTTCGTCTCGGGCCACGTCGACGGCACGGGCCGGATCGTGGTCAAGCGCCACGAGCCCGGGCAGGTGTGGGTGACCGTCGAGGCCCCGGCGCGCCTCACCGCGTTCATGATCGAGAAGGGCTCGGTCACGCTGCAGGGCGTGAGCCTGACCCTGACCGAGGTCACCGACGACACGTTCTCGGTGGCGCTGATCCCCCACACGCTCGAGGTGACCTCGCTCGGCGCCAAGGACGTGGGGAGCCTGCTCAACGTCGAGGTCGACGTGATGGGCAAGTGGATCCGCCGCCTGCTCACCGCCTACCTCCCCGAGGGGGAGGGCGGGGGCGAAGGGGGCGAGGGGCCCAAGATCATTCACCCCGGCGCGGCGCTGGGCCTCAGCCTCGAGGACCTGCGGCGGAGCGGCTTCGGGCCGAAGTAGCTACGCGTCGCTGCGGGGGGCGCGCTGGCTGGTGCGGAGCCGACGCGAGCGGCCGCTGGTGGCCGCCTTGCTCCGGACGGAGGGCGAGGGCTTCACCCGCCCCGACGTGGAGGGCGCCGCGCGGCCCGAGGTCGCGGCCTTGGCGCGGGTCGACTTGGCCCGCTCGACCCGGGTCGACTTGGCGCGCTCCGCGCGGGCCGACGTCCCGGACGCGGGGACGGCCGCGAGCTGGCGCGAGATCTGGCTGGCGCGCCCCGACACGCGGGCCAGCCGGCCCGAGGTGCTGCGCGGGCGCGGCTCGAGCAGCTTGGCGAGCGCCTCGAGCTTGTCGGACGGGGTGCTGGCGAGGTCGAACCGCAGCCCGACCTCGAGCTGGTCGGGGTCGTCGCTCAGCCGCTCGACCCGCACCACCTCGGCGTTGACGAAGATGTCGTTGTAGGCCGGCGGGAGGCGCAGCGTGCACACGATGCTGTCGTCCTCGAACAGCACGGGGTCGAGCTTCTGGATCAAGAACCGGCGGCGGGGGCTCGGGACGCGCAGCCGCATGCCGCTGCGGCTCCAGTCCACGATCCGCGCCCGGTCGTGCGGCTTGCGTCCCCGACCGATCACGGCCTGGATCTCGGCGTTCCCGCCGAAGACCCGGTGCCGCATGTGGTCTCGCCGCTCGTGCTCCATGGGTAACGCCTCCCGGTGCGCTGCGGAGTCATCGCAATCTGAGAACCGCTGTGCGCTGGAGACGCACGACCCATGAAATGAAATGGGTTAATCGCCCAAGCTCGACCCCGCCGGCGCCGGGGGGAGACGCTTCCGTGACCGAATCCGGGAAATTGGCGTGCCCATCGTTCACGCCCCCGGAGGGGGAAGCGCTACTTGGCGCCGGGCAGGCTGACCGCGGGCGCCGCGCGCTCGAGGAACGCCTTGAGGGCGTTCCGCTCGCTCCGCAGCTCACCCGCCAGCGAGCGGACGTCGTCGTCGTCGGTGTCGCGGTAGATCTCGGAGAGCTCGAACACGTCGCGCTCGATCACGCGATACAGGCGCGGGTGCACGTCGGCGATCCCGTCCACCAGCGGCCACTCGTAGGGGGCGTGCTCGGGGATCTTCCAGCCGCGCTCGCGGGCGAGCGCCAGCGCCTCCTCGGCGATCGCGCGCTCGGCCGCCACGTTGTCGCCGACCAGCTCGGCCGAGACGAGCCCGCGATCGAGCAAGACCTGGCAGATCGACGCCTCGGTCGCCAGCTCGTGGATCCGCGCCAGGTGACGGTAGGCCAGGGGTCGCCGCACGCTGCTCCTCCTCGGGAAGCGGCCGATTCTATGCCGGGCGCGCCAGGGGGCAAGCTGCGCGGATCCACCCGCTGAGCAGCACCGCCGCGTCCGCCTCGTCGTAGACCACCACCGCCTGCCCGGGGACCACGGCCTCGACCGGCGCGTCGAACGCCACCGCGAAGCTGCGCGGACCCCTCGCCTCGACCCGGCAAGGGTGGCTCTCGCCGTGAGCCCGCAGCTGCGCCCGCCCGCGCAGCGCCTCCCCCGGGGCGAGCGGCGCCGCGCCGAGCCAGGTCGCCTCGTCCGCCTCCAGCCCGCCGCTGCCCACCGCGGCCCGCGGCCCCACCACCACCAGCCGCCGCGCCGGCTCGGTGCGGGTCACGTAGAGCGGCTCCTTGGCCGCCACGCCGATCCCCTTGCGCTGCCCGACTGTGAACCCGGCCGCGCCGGCGTGCCGCCCCAGGGTGCGCCCGTCCACGTGCTCGATCGCGCCGGGCTCGAGCGCCGGGGTGCCGGCGGGCAGGCGCGCCCGCAGCAGCTCGCGGTAGTCGCCGGCCACGAAGCAGATCTCCTGCGAGTCGCGCTTGTCGGCCACCCGCGCCAGCCCGCGCGCGGCGGCCTCGCGGCGGACCTCCGCCTTGGTCGAGTCGCCCAGCGGCAGCTCGATCGCCGCGAGCTGCTCCTGCTCGAGCACCCCGAGCACGTAGGACTGGTCCTTGGCGGGGTCGCGCGGGCGGGCCACGCTCCAGCGCGGGCCCACCCGCACCACGCGCGCGTAGTGGCCCGAGGCGACCCGCGCCGCGCCGACCTTGCGGGCGAACGCCAGCACGTGGCCGAACTTGAGCCAGTGGTTGCACAGCACGCAGGGGTTGGGCGTGCGCCCGGCCGCGTAGTCGGCCACGAACCGGTCGATCAGCGGCGCGAACGCCTCGGCCATGTTGAGCGCGTAGAACGGGATCCCGAGCAGGTCCGCCACGCGCCGCGCGTCCATGGCGTCCTCCACGCTGCAGCAGCCCTGCTTCTCGCCGCTCGCGTGGGCCGAGACCCCCGAGCGCATGAACACCCCGATCACGTCGTACCCGGCCTCGACCAGCCGGGCCGCGGCCACGCTCGAGTCCACGCCGCCCGACAGGCAGGCGACCACACGCTCAGCGGAGGTGCTCACGCCTCGATTCTATGGCGCGCGGGGCCCGGGGCTGTCGCGAGGGCGCGCTCAGCGCTCGATCGGCGCCAGCTCGGCCACGTCGTCCAGGCGCAGCGTGACGCGCGCGCCGCTCGCCAGGCGCAGCTCGAGCGTCCGCTGGCTCAGCCCCAACAGCTCACCTTCGAGCTCGCGCCCGGCGACCAGCCGGACCCTGTGGCGGGGCGCCGGGGCGCCCGAGGGCCGCGAGACGCCGCGCGCCTCGTTCGGCTCGAGGACGACCCGCCCGTCCGGGCGGCGGATCACGGCGTAGCCCCGCCCCTCGCGCACGAGCTCGCCCGGCACGACCCGCCCGTCCGCGAGCGTGATCGAGGCGGGCTCGCGCTCGCGCCGCGGGACCGGCGGAGCGGGTGGACGAGGCCGAGCAGCCGGGTCCCGCGCGAGCAGGAGCAGCGAGAGCCCGCCGGCGAGCGCCGGGACGAGCGCCAGCGGCGCCGCTCGCCGCGAGATTCGGCGCCAGCGCGACATGCCCCGAGTGTGCCGACCGGCCGCCCCGCGCACAACGCGCCTGCGCAGGTCCGTTGCCGGGCTCCGTCAGCCGCGCGCCCGGCGGATCGCCGCGCGGTACTCGCGCACGGCGCGGGTCATGGGGCGCACGTCGACGAAGCGCAGCAGCAGCCCGAGGTCGATCCCCGCGAGCACCTCGCTGGCGGCGATCGCCTGGTAGACCTCGCCGCGCAGGGCGTGGAGCGTGATCGCGCCGTCGCGCCAGAACCAGACCTCGCGCACGCCGAGCTTGCGGTAGATCTCCAGCTTGTCGAGCCCGCCCGAGGTCACGATCACCTCGATCGCGAGGTCGGGCCGCTCGGGGTCCTCGACGTCTCCCACGACGTAGCACTCGTCGGGCTCGGCGCCTCGCTCGGCCGCCTTGCTCTCGAGGGTCCACGACCCGTAGGGGGTGATGTCGCGCTCGGTCTCGAAGCACCAGGCCTCGACGAGGCAGCCGAGCATGGACTTGACGTAGTCGTGCCAGCGGGACGGGCTCATGAGCTGCAGGTCCCCCTCGAGATAGGCCAGGCGGGGCGTCGATCGCTCTCCCCGCAGCTCGAGCATGCGCTGGTAGTCGGCCCAGGTGGCACCGCTCAGGACGACGTAGGCGTCGACCTGCGCGCTCGGCGCGTCCTGGGCCGCGAGGACGTCTGGGGCCATGTCCTCCAATGTAGCCCGGATATTGCGCGACTTCATCGCTCCATCACCGAGCTGACAGCGGCGAGGCGGCCGGCCTCGCACGACTTCGTCGTGCAAAATCCGGGCTACCGTAGGCGCTCAGCCCAGGAGCCGCCGCGCGCGCCGCCGCGCCACCCCCGCGCTGACGCGCGCCAGCTCGCGGGCCGCGCGGGCGGGCGAGTCGCACAGCAGCGTCAGGAACGTCAGCCGCCCGGCGGTGCGGAACGGGTCTCCCAGCGGACGACGGGTCGTGGCCACCAGCAGCCGCCGGGCGATCGCCTGGCGGGCGCCGCGCGCGTCCAGCCCGGGCAGCGCGGGGACGGGCGCGCCCAGCCGCCGGCGGACCTGCTCGAGCGCGCACGCGAGCGCCGCGCCGGTCCCGGCCGCGCGGGCCCGCGCGGCCAGCGTCGCGCCGTCGAGGCCCGGGTGGCGCGCGGCGAGCAGCGCGATGTCGACCAGCCAGGTGAGGCGCAAGAAGAGGTGGCTGGCCGCGTGCAGCGCGAGCAGGTGCAGCTCGTCCTCCGCGGCGAAGCGCAGGGCCGGCGCCCCGCCGCGCGTCACGGTGGGGGTCGCGCGGGCCAGGAGCGGCGCCGCCTCGAGCTCGGCCGCGAACCCGCTCAGCGGCCGGTGGTGCAGCTCGAGCAGCGGCGAGCGGGGACGGTCGAGCTGCACGTCGTGGTGCTCGCGCCGGTAGCGCGCCTCGTCGGTGCGGGCGCGGAGCCCGTAGCCGATCCCCTCCAGCGCGGCCACGGCGCGAGGGAGCTCGGTCGGCGCGACCAGGACGTCGAGGTCGCCGCTCGGGCGCAGCGCATGGGCCGGGTAGAGACGCTCGGCCAGGAACGGGCCCTTGTAGGGCGCCGCCCGGACCCCCGCCCTCGCCAGCGCCCCGAGCACCTCGTCGAGCGCCTCGGCCAGGCGCCGCGCGCGGAGCTCGCCGCCGGCCAGGGCGCGGGTCGCCTCGCGCGCCAGCGGCGGCGGGAGCGGGACGCGCGCCTCGAGCAGGGCGTGGAGCAGGAGCCGGCCCACCCCGGTGGCGCGCGCCGCGGCGAGCGGCGGCCCCCAGTCGCGCACGGCGGCCGCGCGCCGCGCCACGGCCTCGGGGCCCGCCAGCCAGGCGCCCACGAGCGCCTCGACCTGCGCAGCGGCGCTCGCGACGCCCCTCACGCCGCGCAGGCCTGCTCGAGCAGCGGCAGCACCGGCTCCCCGAGCGCCCAGCGCAGCTCGACGCAGGGGACAGCCCGCACCACGCGCTCGAGCTCGGCGAGCACGCGCTCCAGCCCGGGGCGGTCCCACAGCGGGGGGAAGGCGTGGAAGCACAGCCGGCGGAACGCCTCGCCGGCGCGCAGCGGACGCAGGCCGAAGGGCGGGGCGTGCGGCCCGAGGAACGCCAGCCCCGCGAGCGGGGCCGCGCCGGGGCGCGCGCGCGCCGCCGTCCCGCGCCAGGGCGTGCCCCACACCGCAGGCCGCCCGTGGGGATCCGGCGCCAGGGCGGGCCGCTCGTCGGAGAGCGCCAGCTCGGGCGGGAGGGCCGCGGCCAACGTCGACTTGCCCCGCCCCGAGCTCCCCGGGAGGAGGAGGCCCCGCCCGCCGAGGTCGAGCCCGCAGGCGTGCACGAGCGCGCCGCCGCGCAGGCGCGCCAGCCGCGTCTGGAAGGCGAGCTCCAGCAGCGGCCGCGCCGCGTCGAGCGCGGCGCCGCCGGCGGGCAGCCGCTCGTGGAGCAGGAGGCAGCGGCTCCAGTCGCGCGCCACCTCGGCCTCCAGGCGCACGGCGCCCTCGCCGCGGCCGGGCGCCCAGCGCAGCGCGAGCGCGCCCGGGTCGTCCTCGTGTTCGCGCAGCTCCCAGGTCGTCCCGGCCGCGAACCGGCGCGCCCCGGCGCGCGGCCAGGGGCGCTCGTCGCCGGCGGCGGCCGAGACCACGACCAGGTCGGCCGCCTCCTCCTCGGGCGCGGCGAACCGCGCGAGGGGCGGGTCGGGCTCGCCGTCGGCGCGCAGCTCGATCCCCAGCCCCGCGATCCGCAGCCGCAGCGGCCCGCTCACCTGCGGCGCGCGTAGTACTGGTAGTAGGAGCGCCGGGTCGTGAGGCCGCGCACGTCGTTCGCCACCACCCCGAGCACGTTGGCCTTGGAGGTGCGCAGCGTGCGCAGCGTGCGGAC
Organism: uncultured Planctomycetota bacterium; assembly: GCA_964569055.1. Taxonomy (GTDB): domain Bacteria; phylum Planctomycetota; class J058; order J058; family J058; genus JAWLGW01. Next base: position 22,039 of record CAZMSZ010000005.1, read on the forward strand.
CAGCGCGCGCTGCGGCGTGGTGGCCAGCGCGTACAGCAGCACCACCGCGTCGGCGCGCCGGGCCACGAACGAGGCGTCCGCCACGGCCGTGAGCGCGGGCGAGTCGCAGATCACGACCGAGAACACCTCGCGCATCTCCCCCAGGACCTCGGCCAGGCGCACGGTGGCGAGGAGCGCGCTCGAGTCGTCGACCGGCTTGCCGGCGGGCAGGACGTGCAGCCCGTCGATGTCGGGGATCTGGATCGCCCGCCGCCAGCTCGCCTGCTCGCGCACGACCTCGGTCACCCCCGGCGCGCGCCCGACCCCGAGCATCTCGTGGACCCGCGGGCGGCGCAGGTCGAGGTCGACCAGGAGCGTCGGCACGCCCATCTCGGCGTAGACGCGGGCGAGGTTGACCGCCACCAGCGACTTGCCCTCGCCGGGCTCGGCGCCCGCGACCAGGATCATGCGGCGCGCGGGGTAGTCGAGCGCCGCCTCGATGTTGGTGCGCAACAGGCGCAGCTCGTCGGACGCGGCGCTGCCCGGCGAGATCAGCCCGGCCGGGTCGGTCTGGGTCGGGTCGAGCTTGGGGAGCACCGCCAGCGCCGGGAGCCCCGAGGCGAGCTCGAGGTCGTCGACCGTGTGAGCGGTGACGACCACCGACTCGAGCACGATCGGGCTCGCGAGCGCCAGCCCGAGCGCGGTGAGGAGCGCGAGCTTCCAGGCGCCCGACAGCGGCGCCTCGGCGCTCACCGTCGGCTCCTGCAGCGTCTCCAGGTCGCTCGAGGTGTCCTGGATCGAGAGCTCGATCTGGCTCAGCCGCCGCCGCAGCCCCTCGTAGGTCTCCTGCACCAGGCGCAGCTCGCGCTGCACCTGCTCGGGGTCGGACCCGGCGCGCAGCTGGCCGGCGAAGCGCTCGCTGACCTGCGCGCGGAGCCGCTCGACCTCCGCGTCGAGCTCCTCGGCCCGCCGCGCGTCGTCCAGCGCGTCCTGCCGCAGGCCGGCCCACTGGGCGTCGGCCCCGGCCAGCCAGCGCGCGAGGTCGTCGGGGGCCTGGGCGGCCGCGATCGACGTCAGCGCGGCGATCGCCGCCTCCGCCGCCCCGACCTTGGGGTGGTCGGGGGTGTACTTCGCCAGCAGCACGTCCCGCGTGTGCCGGCGGCGCCGCCCCTCGACCTCGAGCTGCTCGCCCGCCTCGGTCACGCGCTCGAGGGCGCGCTCGCGCACGCGCTCCAGCGGGCGCGCCGCCTCGTACGCCTCGAGCACCTGCTGCAGCTGGGTCAGCTCGCGCTGCTGCAGCGCGATCTGCTCCTCGACGTACTTCTGCAGCTCGGTGTCCTTGCCGCGCTTGGAGCGCACGTCCTGCGCGTTGTACTCGACGAGCAGCGCCTCGGCGTACGCCGCCACGCTCTCGCGGTCGGGGCCGCGGACCTCGACCACGATGATGTCGGTGTTGGACCGGTTGCTGACCTCCACCCCGAACGGGAACGGCACCCCGCGCAGCTCCTCGGCCGAGCGCGCGGAGTACTCCGGCAGGCGTCGCAGCGCGCCGCGGCGGACGACGTCGCTGCCGAGGATCTCGAGCTGCGTCTCGATCGTGCTCCGCATGCGCAGCGAGGGCAGGTCGCGCCCCACGAGCTGGCTCAGGCCCGCGAGCACGCCGGTGCCCGCCCGGTAGCGCACCTCGAACCGACCGACGTAGGTGGTCTGCGCGGTGCTCGCCCACAGGCCGAGCGCGAGGTAGACCAACAGCCCGCCCGCGGCGCCGATCAGCAGCGCGAAGCGCGCGTAGCGCCGCCAGATCAGGAACCAGCCGGCGGCGAGGTCCGCCTCGCCGCGCGCGGGTCCGGCGTCACGGGCCACGCGGCACCTCCCGAGACTCGGTCGCCGTGGCGAGGTCCACCAGCCAGCGACCGTCCGGCTGGCGCAGGCAGCGCGCGCTGCAGCCGAACACCCGCCCGACCACGTCGCTCGTCCCCTTGGGCTGCGCGAGCGCCGTCACCACCGCGTTCCCGTAGGCCACGTCGCCGTCCACCTTGACCTCGACGTCGGTCACCAGCAGGCGGAGGTGCATCGCCTCGCGCACCTTGTCGCGCTCGAGCAGCACCGCGCGGTCGCCGAGCTCGCGCGAGACCTCGCTCGCGATCCCCGCCTCGACGGCCATGGGGCTCCACAGGACCGCGCGGAACGACGGCGTGCAGTAGGCGAGGGCGGCCTCGACGTTCCCCTGGTCGAGGAGGGCCAGCCCCGCGCGCAGCAGGTCGGTCACCACCTCCGCATCGCCGCGCCGATCGGCGGGCGCCGGCGCGGCGGTGACCTCCACCGCCTCGAGCCGGGGAGGCGCATCGGCGTCCGGTGAGGTCGGATCGGCGCCCTCGGAGTCGACCGCGGGTCGCTCGGTGACCTGCGGGGCCGACGGGCTCAACCGACCGACCCGCTCGTCGACCTCCATCATCTCGCCGAGCAGCCGCGCGCGCTCCTCGGCGCTCAAGGGCCGCAGGCGCCCCTCGCCTCCCGACTCCACGCCGGTCCCGGCGGTGGCGGTCACTCGACGAGCGGGGTCGCTCGTGTCGATCACGTCGACCACGCCCGAGAGGACCGTCACGCTGGTCTGGTCGTCGTCGGCCGAGACGCTCAGCACCGTGCCGCGCACGCGGGCGCGCGAGTGCGGCGTGACGACCTCGAACCGCGACCCCGGCGGCAGCCGATCGAGGGAGGCGAGCACGCGGCCGCGGCGCAGCTCGAGCTCGATCGCCCGCGCCGCCCCGCGCCGCTCGAGCAGGCGCCACACGGCCTCCGACCCGGGCATGAACCGGACGCCCGTCCCCCAGGTGAGGAGCACGTCGCAGGTCGAGTCCGCCGCGACGCGGAGGCGGTCGCCTTCGCGGAACGCATCGGACCAGCGGAGCGGTCGCCAGTCGGGCGCGCCGAGCGGCCGATACTCGACCGCGCCGCGGAAGTCGGCCACCAGCGGGCGGAGCTCGCGCCGCGGGCGCGCGGCGTCCGCCGGCGGCTCCTCCACCCGGCCGAGCAAGCCCACCGACCAGGTCAGGCCGAGCAGCACCAGCAGGCACACCACGGCGAGGAGCAGGCCCAGCTCGAGCCGGCGCACGAACCGGCGGGCGCCGGGCGGGAGCGTCGCGGGCGGCGAGGAGGCTGGCACGCGCTACCTCCTGACGCCGGCGCTGATGATCTGGCCCGCGACGTTACCCGGCCCGCTGAGCGGGCCCAGGATCCGTCCGAGCACGTCGAGGACGTCGGAGAGCGCCGTCTCCGGCACGTACACCACGTCGCCGTCGTGCAGCTCGACGTCGAGGTAGGCCTGCCCCTCGAACAACAGCGCCTCGAGGTCGACGCCCGTGACCTCGGGGGCGTGCGGCCAGCGACGCACGAGCTTGGCCTCGTCGAGCACCGCGCCGAACTGCTTGGGCTGCGCCTGCGCGACGGCGGCCGCCAGGCTCACCCGGCCGGAGTGGCGCTGCAGGCCGGGGTTCTCGACCATGCCGAACACGAACACCCGGACCGGCTTCCCCGCCGGGACGTGGATCGTGTCCCCCGCCCGCAGCGGCTCGGGCTCCAGCCGGTCGCTCGCGGAGAAGCCGAGCTCGCCGAACACCGCCGGGTTGAGGTCGAGCACCTCGGTCCGCGCGCCCCAGCCGCGGGTGATCGTCACGCGCCCGAGGTCGGCCTTCTCCGTCAGCCCGCCGGCCCGGGCGAGCGCGTCCATGACGGGCAGCCCGCCGACGGGCGGCAGCGTGAGCGGGCCGGGCCGCGCGACCTCGCCGTACACCGCCGCCTGATCGGGGAGGTGCACCACCACGAGGTCGTCGGGCTGAAGCGTGATGTTCCAGCGCGGGTCGCGCGGGATCAACAGGTGACGGGCCCACACCATGAGCGAGCGCCCGCTGCGCACCACGGTCAGGCGGCCGCTGAGGTGCGCCGGGTCGCTGCCGTAGCCGGCCTCGCCGAGCGCGTCGAGGAGCGTGCGCTGGCCGGTGAGCTGGAGCCGGCCCGGCTTGTTCACGGGGCCGATCACGACCACCTCGTCGACCGGGGTCGGCCGCGCCTGCTCGAGCGCGAGCTGCGGGGAGGCGTTGCGGATCAGCGCCCCGAAGCGCGCCACCAGCTCGGCGCGGACCTCCTCGAGCGTGCGCCCCTCGACCTCGACCGCCCCCACGAGGTCGAGCGTGATCGTGCCGTCGGGCGCGACGGTCAGCTTGCGGTCGTGCGCGGGCTCCTCGGGCAGGCGGAGCTGCAGCACGTCGCCGGGGCCCAGCGTGTAGCGCGTGGCGGCGTCCTCCTCGTCGGGCGGGAGGGGTGGCGGGACCGACGGCCCGCCCAGGGAGGCCGGCGCCCCGCGCGCGCCGAACCAGAACTCGACGTCGGCCCGGGAGAGCCTCGTCTCGTCGCCTGGCTCGGGGGCGGGCTTCGCCGGGCGGGGCTGCGGCGGGGGCGGCGGGTCCGGCCGGTCGGGCGCCCGCTCGGGCGCTCGTTCCGGCGCCCGCTCCGGCGCCCCGTCCGGCGTCGGCTCCGCCGCGCAGGCCGCGAGCAAGCCGCCCGCCAGGAACACCCAGCGCGTGCTCGACCGCCTCACTCCCCCTCCTCCCCGTCAGCCAGCCGCTCGAACGCCGGCACGCCCGCCAGCGGCGCCAGGTCCGGATCGCGCCGCAGCCCTTCGCGCGCATGCCCCAGGGAGAGCGCGCGCTCCAAGGCCCGTAGCGCGTCGCGCTCCTGGCCGGCCTGCGCCAGCGCGCAGGCCAGGTTGTAGTGCGCGTCGGCACGGGTCGGCGCGAGCTGCGCCACCTCCGCGAGGTCGGCCACCGCCGCGGCGACGTCGCCGAGCCTCAGGGCCGCCACCCCCCGGAGCGTGAGCCCGTCACGCCGCTCGTCCTCGCTGGCGCCTCGCCCCTCGCCGAGCAGGTGCGCGGCCGCGGCGCGCGCCTCGGCGGCCCGGCCCAGCGCGAGCAGGAGGCGCGCCTCGTCGAGCGCGAGGCCGGGCGCCGCGACGGCGGCCGCCCCCTCGCGCAGCACGTCGAGCGCGGCCTCGGCGTCGCCGCCGCGCTCGAGCGCGCGCGCCAGCAGGCGGTATCCGTGGGGCGAGGGGCGCAGCCCGATGGCCGCGCGCGCGTCCGCCTCCGCCGCCGCGGCGTCGCCGCGCGCCAGGTGGACGCGGGCCCGGACCAGCAGCAGCTCGGGCCGCCGCGGGTCGGAGGCGACCGCCGCGTCCGCGTCGCTCAGCGCGCGGGCGGGGTCGCGAGCGGCGAGCCGCGCTTCGGCGCGGGTGGCGAGCGCGTCGCTCAGGCCGGGCTCCAGCTCGAGGGCCCGGTCCAGGGCCCCGCAGGCGGCCTCGACCTCGCCGCGCTGCAGCTCGATCCGGCCGCGCGCCAGGTAGGCGTCGGCGCGCTCGGGGTCGAGGAGGAGCAGCGCCGCGAGGTCGTCGAGCGCGCCCGCGAGGTCGCCGCGCCGCCGGCGCACCTCGGCGCGGTTGAGCCGAGCCGGCTCGAGGGTCCGCCCGCCGGCCTCGACCACGCGGTCGAGGTCGGCCTCGGCCTCGGGCAGGCGGCCGAGCGCCAGGAGGGCCGCGGCGCGGCCGAAGTAGCCCTCGACCGCGTCGGGCGCCGCCGCGAGCGCCGCGTCGTAGGCGGCGACCGCGGCCTCGCGCTCGCCGGCCTGGCGCAGCCGGTCGGCCTCGGCGAGCGGCCGCTCGCCCTCCGCGTCCTCGCCGCGCGGGGCCTGGTCGAGGCCCGCCGCCACCCGCCGGACGGCCGCCTGCGTCCTCCGGCGGAAGGCCGCGCCCTCACGCTCGCGCGCCGCGAGCAGCGCGGCCCAGGCGTCGCTGCCGCCGATCCAGCCGAGCGCGTCCGCGGCCGCGTAGCGCAGCGAGACCTCCCGCGCCCGGTCGGCGAGGACGGCGGCCAGCTCGGGGACGGCCTCCTCGGCGCGCATCCAGCCGAGCGCGCGGAGGACGACCCGCGCCAGCGTCTCCTGCCCGGGGCCGGCCGCGCGCAGCGCGTCGCGCAGCATCCGGATCGTCTCGGGGTCGCGGTGGCGGACCAGGTCGAACACGAACCCCTGCTCCTCCTCGAAGCTCGCCGGCTCCGCGAGGCCGCGCAGCTGCTCGAGCGCGGCCTCGGTCTCACGGACCGCGCGCCGCTGCCGCTCCACGCCCACCTCGAGCAGGCGCCGCCGCTCGGCGCGCGCGTCGTCCAGCGCTGCCGCGACCTCGTCGCTGCGCACGCCGAGGTAGTCGACCTGCGTGAGCGCCGCCTCGGCCTCGCCGGGGCGCAGCTCGCGCAGCGCCGCCTCCGCCACGCGCAGCGCCGCCTCGACTCGCCCGGCGCGCGCCGCCGCGTCGTCGGGCCGCTCCATGAGCACGCGCCCGTAGGTCGTGAACGCGGCGTCAGCGCGCCCGCGCCGCAGCTGCTCGCCGGCCTCCTCGAGTCGAGCGGCGATCCGGCGGCGCCGCTCGAGCCGCTCGCCCACCTCCGCCGCCGCCCACAGCCCGACCAGGAGCAGCATCCCGGCCACCCCCACGGCCGCGCTCGCGGCGGCGGCCCGGTTGCGCGCCGCCCACTTGCGCGCGCGGTAGGCGAGCGTCGCCCGCCGCGCCTCGACCGCCTCGCCACGCAGCCAGCGGGCGAGGTCGGCGCCCAGCGCCGCGGCCGTCTGGTAGCGCCGCTCCTTCTCCTTCTCCAGCGCCTTGAGCACGATCGTCTCGAGCTCGGGGTCGAGCTCGGGGCGGTGCGCCCGCAGCGGCTCGGGCTCCTGGTTGGAGACCATCTTGAGCAGCGTGATCAGGTTGTCGCTCTGGAACGGCCGGCGCCCGGTCAGCAGCTCGTAGGCGATCACGCCCAGCGCGTAGACGTCGGTCCGCACGTCGATCTCGGAGACCTTGCCCTCCGCCTGCTCGGGCGCCATGTAGTGCGGCGTGCCCATGATCTCGCCCTCGCGGGTCATGGGGCCGCGCCCGCCGCCCTCGCCGGTGTCGAGCGTCTTGGCGATGCCGAAGTCCATGACGTGCGGCGCGCCGGCGCGGTCGACCATCACGTTGGCCGGCTTGAGGTCGCGGTGGATCACGCCGCGCTGGTGCGCGTAGTGGATCGCCTCGCACACCTTGGCCATGAGCTGGCAGACCTCGCGCGCCGAGCTCGCGGCATCGCGCACGTGCACGCCGAGCTCCTTGCCGTCGATGAACTGCATGCTGAAGTAGGCCTGGCCGCCCGCCTCGCCCACGTCGTACACCGGCACGATCCCGGGGTGGTCGAGCCGCGCCGCCGCCTCAGCCTCGCGCAGGAAGCGCCGCCGCTCCTCGAAGTCCGCCAGCCCGGCGCTGCGCATCACCTTGAGGCACACCGTGCGCCCCAGGCCGCGCTGGCGCGCCTTGTAGACGATCCCCATGCCGCCGCGCGCGAGCTCGCCCAGGATCTCGTAGCGCTCGAGCCCGGCCAGCCCGTCGGGGTCGGCCCCTGCGGCCCCGCGCGTGGGAGCGGTCCCGCGCGCCCGGGGGCGCGGGCGGGGCGCCGCGCGCGAGCCCGCCACGATCGTCTTGGCGAAGCCCGACTCGCCCGCGTAGTCGGGGCGGCCGGTCAGCGAGGCCGCGGGCAGGGGGGCCTGCTGCGCGTAGCCCGGGAGCTCGGTGTACGAGACCGGGCGGGCGCCGCCGGGCTCGAACACCACCGTCTTGCTGATGCCGAGGCGCGCCTCCACCAGCGGTCGCACACAGCGCGGACAGAGGAGCTCGTACGCGTAGGGGAGGAGCTGGTGGCCGAGCTGATAGACCGCCCCGCAGGCGCAGGCGATCGGCTGCTCGTCCGCGAGCGCCTCCATCGAGTCGACGAGGTCGATCGCGCTGTTGAGCACGAGCGCCTCGGGCAGGGAGCTGGCGGAGAGCGAGCGGGCCGCCTCGAGCGCGTCCTCGGCCAGGCCGCGCGCCGCGCGCGCCCAGCGCGCGAACGCCTGGTCCCGGACCCAGGCGGCGGCGGCCTCCTCGTCCAAGCCCTCGGGCGGCCTCGGCGCGGGGAGCCCGGTGTTGGCGACCAGCGGCGGCGGCTCGGCGGAGGGTTCGTCGCCCTCGGGAGCCGCGACGGGCGTCCGCTCCGGCGCGGGCGGGCGCGCCTCCGCGTGCTCCGGGCGCAGGCGGAGGCGCAGCTCGCCCGCCAGGATCGCGTCGAGCCGCCGCACCAGGGCCGCGACGCGGCGGCGCGCCGCGGCGCCGTCGAGCGCGGGCGCCTCCTCGCCGGGCGCCGCTCGCTCGGGCGGCTCGCCCCCGAGGCGCGCGGCCCACCGATCGCCGTCGGCGCGGACCTGCTCGAACGCGGCCTCGAGCACCGCGTCGACCGCCTGCGCCTCGATCAGGCCCTCGCGGACCAGCCGGTCAGCCGGAGCCTCCTCGCCGGGCGCGGCGAGGGCCGCGGCCGCGGCCTCGGCCGCCACCCCGCACAGCGCCTGGGCGGCCTCGCAGATCGCCGCCTCGGTGCGGGTCAGCCGCCTGGCCTCGCCCCGCGCGACCACGCTAGCCTTCCACGGCAGGGCGTGGCGCGCGCACCGTCGCATCGGCGAGGGCGACGAGCGTGCCCCCCGAGCTCGGCGGGTGGGCGGCGCCGTTGGGTCCCTGGGTCGACGTGTCGCCGGGCAGGAGCGTGGCCGCGCTCTCGAGCTGCTCGCGCGTCGTGGTGCCGCCGATCAAGGTCGGCGCCGCCCCGGGGCCGCGCGGGGCGATCAGCGTCCCGCCGTCCGTCGCGTCGACCCCCGCCATCAGCGTGCGATCGTCGGGCCCGGCCGGGAGCACCTCGCGAGCCTGCGTGGGCGAGCCCCCTTCCACGAGCCGCTCGAGCACCCCCGCCAGACGATCGACCAGCGCCTCGAGCTCGGCCGCGCTCCCCGGCTCGGGCTGGCGCGGCACGGGGGCTGGGCGGGGCGGAGCGAGGCGGTCCGCCTCGGCCCGCACGGCGTCGAACACCAGCTCGAGCGCCTGCTCGACCTCGGCCTCGGTGAGGTGCCCCTCGGCGACGAGCCACTCCGCCAGCTGCGGGCGCTCCCGCACGCCCGGCGGCGGCTCGGGGGGCGACAGCGCGAGCCCGTGGCGCTCGGCCACGAGCTCGAGGAGCAACCGTTCCGTCCGCGTGAGGCTCATCCCCCCCCGAAACTCCAGCGCCATGGTAATCGCGCATCCCGCCCGGTTCCAGGAAGCTCCACGACGGAGCGGCTAGCATGGGAGCCATGGAGCTGACCCCCGAGGGGCTGGTCGCCGATCTGCCGACCGTCTCGTTCGGCGAGTTCTCCGCGGCGCTGCACCGCGACGCGGCGAGCGCCCGCGTGCCGATCGGGGCCATGCTCGAGCTCACCTACCGCTGCAACTTCGACTGCGTCCACTGCTACGTGGTGGAGCATCGCCCGCAGGGCGAGCTGAGCGCCGCCGAGCTGCGGCGCGTCCTGGAGGAGCTGCGCGCCGCCGGGACGCTGTTCCTCACGATCACCGGCGGCGAGCCGCTCACGCGTCCCGACTTCGCCGAGGTGTGGCGCGCCGCCGCCGAGCAGGGCTTCCTGCTCACGCTGTTCACCAACGGGGGCCTGATCGACGAGGCGACGCTGGCCCTGTTCGCCGAGCACCCCCCCCACAAGGTCGAGGTCACGCTGTACGGCGCGTCGGAGGCGACCTACCGCGCGGTGACGCGGCGCGGCGCCATGCGGGCCCGGGTGCTCGCCAACGTCGACCGCCTGCGCGCGCTCGGCGTGGCGGTCTACCTCAAGGCGGTCGGCCTGCGCGAGAACGCCGGCGAGATCGCGGCGCTGCGGGCCGAGGCCGAGGCCCGCGGTGTGGGCGGCTTCTTTCGGTTCGACAACGAGATCACCGTGCGCACCGACTGCAGGCGCGGGCCGGCGGACCACCGCCCGAGCGTGGCCGCCGCGCTGGCGCAGGACCGCGAGGACCCGCGCCGGATCGCCGAGCTGCGCCGCCTGTACCTGAAGACGCGCGGGCGCCGCGACCTGCGTGACCGCCGCCTGTTCCGCTGCGGCGCGGGGCGCACCTCGCTCGTGATCGACCCGCGCGGGCGCCTGCAGACGTGCGCGCTCCATCGCGACGAGCCGTTCGACCTGCGCCGCGGGACCGTCGCCGAGGGGTGGCGGCACCTGCAGCAGGTCGCGGCGCGCGAGATCACGCGCCCCACGCGCTGCCGCAGCTGCGACAAGGTCGCGCTGTGCGGGGCCTGCCCCGGCAACAACGCGCTGGAGAGCGGCGGGGACCGCGAGGCTCCGCCCGACTTCCTGTGCGAGCTGACCTACGCGCGGGTCGAGGCGTTCCTCGCCGACCTCCGCCCCCGCGCCGTCGCTCCGCTCGGTCGGCGCCTGCCGCTCCACCTGGCGCGGACGTGCCCGCGCCCGTGGCTCGCGGTCCGCGAGCCGCTCGGTGAGCTGATCTGGCCGGAGCCCCGCGGGCGCCCGCCGCGGCGGCGGCTCCCCACGGTGTGAGGCGACGTCGGTCGAGGCACGACGCACGCGGCCACCTCCCTCGCGGTGGACGCGGGCCGGGCGGCGCTGTTCAGCCTCCGCGCCGCGCCGGCGCGTCGGAGCGAGGCGCGGATCGGAGCGTTCGGCGGCGGCCGCGCTACGAGGTGTCGGCGGTCTGGCACGGGTCGGCGCCAGACTCGCACGGGTTCTCCGTCGGGCCGCCCGTGGCGGCGCTCTTGCACCCGGTGGAGAGGTTGTCGCCGGGCAGCCGCCGCTGCACCTGCACCAGCTGAGGGGGGACGTAGGGACGGCGCTCGCTCACGTCTCTCTCGATACTCGCGTCAGCCCCGCGCGTCAAGGAGGAGCCCTGCGCCTCGAACGAAGCCGAACGGCGCCGGGCCAGGGCGAGCAGGCCGTCACGCAACACGACAGCCTCCCGAGCGCGGAGCGCCGCCCGGGCCCGTGTTATGGTCTCGCCGCCATGCTCGAGCCGATCCTCCCCTACGCCGTCCAGGCCGGTCAGCTCTCGCTCGAGGCGTTCGCCGAGCGGTTCCCCGATCCGGTGCTGGTGTTCGAGCCGTTCGCCGAGGGCGAGGCGGGCACGTTCGAGACCGTCGGCGGGAGCGGCGGGCCCGGCGGCGGCACGCGGCAGGTGGGCGTGCTGCGCAAGCGGCCGGAGGCGAACGCGTTCGCCATGATGATCACGATCGGCCGCGCCCGGAACAACGACATTCAGCTGCTGGCGCAAGGCGTCTCGAAGTTCCACGCCTACGTGACCTACAAGGAGGGCGTCCCCACGCTCGTCGACGCAGGCTCGACGCTCGGCACGTACGAGGGAGGGCGGCGGCTGCCGCCCCGCGGCGAGCCGGTCGCGCTGCGCGACGGCGCGGAGCTGCGCTTCGGCACGGTCGTCGCGACCTTCCTCAGGCCGCCCGCGCTGCACGCCTACCTCAACGCGCTCGGCTGAGGCAGCCCGCCCGCTCGAGCTGATCGAGGAAGCGGTCGAGGTCGCCCGCGGCGCGCGCCTCGTCGACCGCGAAGCTCGCGAGCAGCGCGGCGAGGAGCTCGCGGCGCGTGCGCGGGCGCGCCAGCTCCTCCCACAGGAAGCTCGCCACCGGGCCGTCGAGCAAGAACAGCATCACGCCCGGCGGAGCGCCGCCGACCCGCGGCACGAGCAGGTCGCGCGCGCCCGCGGCCCGGCGGACGTAGCGGTCGTCGCGTCGGAAGGTGGCGTCGTCGAGCTCGAGCGGGGGGGTCATGGCCCTGGAGCGTAGCGCGCCCGCCCGCGGAGGTCACCTTGACTCGGCCCGGCCGACCCGCCACCATTCCTCTCGCCTGGGGCGGGGGGGAGCTGCCTGAAGAAGATCCTCTACATCCTGGCGAAGCTCCAGGAGCGCGACCTCGACTGGCTCGTCGCCAACGGCGCGCGCGAGCGGGTCCCGCCGCGCAAGGTGCTCATCACCGAGGGGCAGCCGCTCGAGGCCCTGTACGTGGTGCTCGAGGGCAGGCTGCGGGTGCGCGTCGGCGACACCGAGCTCGCCGAGCTCGGCCCCGGCGAGGTGGTGGGCGAGCTGTCGCTGCTCGACGCGCGGCCGCCCGCGGCCACGGTCGAGACCGGGGCCGAGGAGGCGCTCGTCCTCTCGGTACCCCGCTCGTTCCTGCAGCGCCGCCTCCTGACCGACGAGGGCTTCGCGGCGCGCTTCTATCACGCGGTCGGGTTGTTCCTCGCCGAGCGCCTCCGCGCCACCGTGCTCCGCCTCGGCTACGGCGACGGCGAGCGGGCGACGCTCGACGAGCTCGACGAGGAGCAGCTCGACCAGGCCACGCTCGCCGGCAGCCGCTTCGACTGGCTGCTGCAGCGGCTCCGCGGGCGCTGAGGACGCGCTTGGCGAAGCACGAGCCCACCCAGGACGGCCCCTCCGCGGCGGAGCGCTCGCGCCCGAGCCGGATCTTCCGGCGCGCGTCGCTCGAGCGGCTCAACTCGCCCGAGCGCCTCGACGAGCTGATGGGCGTGATCGGGCCGCAGTCGTGGATCGCGCTGGGCGGCCTGGCGCTGGTGGTGGCGGCCGGGCTGGCCTGGGCCGTGCTCGGGCGGGTGCCGGTCACGATCGAGGCGCGGGGGGTGCTCGTGCACCCGCGGCGGGTGGTGGACGTGCAGGCGCCGCGCGACGGGACGCTGGGCGGCCTGCGCCTGACGCCGGGCGCGACCGTGGCCGAGGGGGACGTGCTCGCCACGCTCGACCGGCCGCTGCTGCGCCACCAGCTCCAGCTCCGGCGCGAGGAGCTCGAGCTGCGGCGCGAGCGGCTGCGGGTCAGCGCGCCGCTGCACGCGCGGCGCGTGGAGCTCGAGCGCGCCGCGCTCGAGCGCGAGCGCGCCGCGCTGCGCCGGCGGATCGAGGAGTCGCGCGCTCAGGCCGACCGGATCCTCGACGCCAACGAGGAGACGCGCGAGGAGCGCCGCCGCGGGATCGAGCGGCAGCTCGAGCTGTTCCGCGGGCTCAACGAGCGGCTGCAGGCGCGCGTGAAGGACTACACGGCGCTCGAGGAGCGCGGCGTGATCAACAAGCACGTCGTGCTGCAGGTCGAGCAGGCGCTCCTCAACGGGCTGCTCACCGTGCAGGAGCTCGAGGCCCGCCTGCAGGCGCTCACCGTCGAGGCGATCGGGGACCAGGCCGAGGACCTGCGCCGGCGCCACGCGATCATCGAGCTCGAGACGCAGCTGCAGGCGCTCGACGCGCGCGAAGGGCGACTCACCGAGGAGACCAGCCGGTTCGCCTTCGAGGAGGAGGAGCCGGTCCGCGCGCTGGAGCGCGAGGTGGCGCGCCTCGAGGAGCAGCTGGGGCAGGAGAGCCTGGTGCGCAGCCCCCACGCCGGGCGGGTGATCGAGGTGCTCGCCGCGGCGGGGCAGGTCGTCAGCCCCGGCGACCGCCTGGCCGTGCTCGAGGTGCAGGACGTCGAGCGGCCGCTCGTGAGCCTGAGCTGCTTCGCGCTCAAGGACGGCAAGCGGGCGCGCGAGGGGCTGACCCTGCAGGTCTCGCCCGAGAACGTGGAGCGCGAGCGCTACGGGGCGGCGCTGGGGCGCGTGACGCGCGTCGCGGCCTTCCCGAGCACGCTCGAGGAGGTGAGCCGGCTGGTGGGCAACGAGGAGCTCGCCCGGGCGCTGGTCCCCGCCGGCGGCTGCATCGTGGTCTACGGCGAGCTGACGCCCGACCCCGCCGCGCCCAGCGGCTTCGCCTGGTCCTCCTCGCGCGGGCCCGACCTGCGCCTCACCCCGGGGACGCCGACCCGCACGCGCCTGGTGGTCGAGGAGCGCTCCCCGCTGAGCTTCGTGCTCCCCGGGCTGGACGCGACGCGCCGATGAGCGCGGCCAGCCCGCGGCGGGTCCGCACCCCGGTCCGCCTGCAGATGGAGGCGGTCGAGTGCGGCGCCGCCTGCCTGGGGATCGTGCTCGCGCACCACGGCCGCTGGGTGCCGCTCCCCGTGCTGCGCCGGGAGTGCGGCGTGTCGCGCGACGGCAGCAAGGCGAGCAACGTGCTCAAGGCGGCCCGCCAGTTCGGGCTCGAGGCGCGCGGGTTCAAGAAGGGCCTCGAGGAGCTGCGGACCCTCCCGCTGCCGGCCGTCCTGTTCTGGAACTTCAATCACTTCGTCGTGCTGGAGGGCTTCGGCAAGGACCGCGCCTACCTCAACGACCCGGCGAGCGGGCACCGGACCGTCACGCTCGGCGAGCTCGACGAGTGCTTCACCGGGGTCGTGCTGACCTTCGTGCCCGGGCCGGAGTTCACCCCGGGCGGGCGGCCGCCCAGCGTGGTGGCCGCCCTGCGGCGCAGCCTGGGCGGGTCGCGCCGCGCGCTCGCGTTCTGCGTGCTGGCCGGGCTCCTGCTCGTCACCCCGGGGCTGGCGCTCCCCGTGCTCACGCAGGCGTTCGTGGACCACGTGCTCGTGCAGGGGCGGACCGACTGGCTCGCGCCGCTGCTCGGGATCATGGCGGGCGCGGTGGCGCTGCAGGCGCTCTTGCAGCTCCTGCAGGTGCACCACCTGCGCGGGCTGCGCCTGGAGCTCGCGATCCGCGCCTCGGCCGGGTTCCTCCAGCACGTGCTGCGCCTGCCGGCCAGCTACTTCGCGCAGCGCTACAGCGGCGAGCTCGCGGGCCGCCTGGCGCTCAACGACCGGGTGGCGCGCGTGCTCTCCACCCAGCTCGCGCAGGTCGGGATCGACGGCGTGATGCTGGTGTTCTACGCCGGCCTCATGCTGTGGTACGACCCCGTCCTGGCGGGCGTGGGCGTGGCCGCCGCGCTGATCAACGTGCTGACCCTCGACCTCGTGGCGCGCAGCCGGACCACCGCGAACATGCGCCTGCTGCAGGAGCGCGGCAAGCTCGGCGGGGTGGCGGTCGCCGGGCTGCAGGGCATGGAGACCCTCAAGGCGGGGGCCGAGGAGGCGGGCTTCTTCGCGCGCTGGGCGGGGCACCACGCCAAGCTGGTCAACGCCCAGCAGGAGCTGGCCCTCGCCGATCAGGCCCTGGGGACGGTGCCGGCCCTGCTCTCGAGCTTCACCGCCGCGCTGGTCCTGTGCCTGGGCGGCGTGCGGGTCATGGACGGCGCGCTCACGATCGGCATGCTCGTGGCGTTCCAGCTCGTGCTGGCGCGGTTCCAGCGCCCCGTCACGACCCTGCTCGAGCTGGGCAGCACGGTGCAGGTGCTGCGCGGGGACCTCGAGCGGCTCGACGACGTGCTCGAGCACCCGCTCGACCCGCTCCCCGAGGCGCAGGCCGCCGCGGCCGACGCGGCGGGCGACGGGACGGTCCGGCTGGAGGGCTACCTCGAGCTCGAGGACGTGACCTTCGGCTACAGCCCGGTCTCGCCGCCGCTGATCGAGGGCCTCTCGCTGCGGGTGACGCCGGGCCAGCGCGTGGCGCTCGTGGGCGGGAGCGGCTCGGGCAAGTCCACGGTCGCCAAGCTGGTGTGCGGGCTGTATCGCCCCTGGTCGGGGACGATCCGGCTGGACGGCCGGCCGCTCGAGGAGGTCCCGCGGCAGGTGTTCGCCAACTCGGTCGCGATGGTCGAGCAGGACCTGTTCTTCTTCGGCGGGACGGTGCGCGACAACGTGACCCTGTGGGACGCGGCGATCGAGGACGAGGGGCTGGAGCGTGCCTGCCGCGACGCGCACATCCACGACGTGATCCTGACCCTGCCGGGCGGCTACGGCGCCGAGCTGCTGGAGGGGGCCGCCAACCTCAGCGGCGGGCAGCGCCAGCGGCTCGAGATCGCGCGCGCGCTGGTGGAGGACCCGGCGATCTTGATCCTGGACGAGGCCACCTCGGCCCTCGACGCGGAGACGGAGCGGCGAATCGACCGCAGCCTGCGCCTGCGCGGCTGCACCTGCCTGGTGATCGCGCATCGCCTCAGCACGATCCGCGACTGCGACGAGATCGTCGTGCTCGACGAGGGGAAGGTGGTGCAGCGCGGCACGTTCGAGGCGCTGGTCGCGCAGGGCGGGCCGTTCGCCGAGCTCGTGCGGCAAGGCGAGGGGGAGCTCGCGCTGGGCGCGGCGGGGCGCGCCGAACAGGACGCCGGCCATGCCTGAGTCGCGCCGGCTGGCGGGCAACGAGCCGCTGCCGCTCGCGCCGCAGGGCGCGTGCTGGCGGGTCGAGGCGGGCTGCCTGGCGCTGTTCTCGGTGGCGCAGCGCGACGGCCACCCCTGGGGCGCGCGCAGCTACCTGTTCACCGTCGAGGCCGGCGCCGCGGTGTTCGGGCTCCCGAGCGACGTCGACGACGCCGAGCGCTCGGTCCTGGCCGTCCCGCTCGAGGCGGCCGAGGTGGTGGAGACCACGCTGCTCGACCTGCCGCGCGAGGAGGGGCGGGCGCTGTTCGAGGCCTGGGCGCGGCGCTGGGCCACCTGCCTCGACGTGGCCCCGCCGGTCGCGGCGTCCGGGCGGGGCTGGCTCTCGGCCACGCCGGCCTTCCACCGCTGGGTGCTCGCGGCGCTGGAGCGACGGGCGGAGCGGGAGCACGCCGCCGAGGTCCGGCAGGTCACCACGCGCAGCCGGCGCACCACCGAGTCGGCGCGGATCGCGGTGGCCGCGCTCAGCGCGGTCCTGCAGCGCTCCGGCGCCGGCGCGCCCGCCGTGGGGGACGCCCTGTACCGCGCGGCGTTCGCGGTCAGCGCCCACCTCGGGACCGAGCTGCGGCCGCTGCCGCAGTCCGTCGACCCGGCCCGGATCCGCGACCCGCTCGAGTCGCTCGCCCGCGCCTCGCGGCTGCGCGTACGGCGGGTCCTCCTGCGCGAGGCGTGGTGGCGGCGCGACTGCGGCCCGCTGCTCGCCTACCGCGGGCCCGACGAGCTGCCGGTCGCGCTGCTGCCGCGGCCCGGCGGCGGCTACGAGCTGTTCGACCCCACGGCGGAGGAGCGCCGCCCGCTCGACGAGGAGCTCGCCGTCGAGCTCGACCCGGTGGCGCGGAGCTTCTACCGCCCGTTCCCGGAGGGGCCGCTCGGCGCCCGCGACGTGCTCCGCTTCGCCCTCAGCGGCCGCGCCCGGGACATCGCCGGCCTGCTGGCGAGCGCGCTCGCGGTCACGCTGCTCGCCATGACCCTCCCGATCGCCACCGGGGTGGTGATCGACGTGGCGATCCCCACGGCGGACCGCGCCCTGCTGGCGCAGGTGCTGGGGGGCCTGCTCGCGGCCGCCCTCGGCGCGGGCATGTTCCGCCTCTCCTCGGGGCTCCTGCTGGCGCGCGCCGAGGCCCGCGCCGACGCCGACACCCAGGCGGCGGTGTGGGACCGCCTGCTCCGGCTGCGGCCCGACTTCTTCCGCGGCTTCACGGTCGGCGACCTCCAGGCGCGGCTCGGCGCGATCGGGCAGATCCGCAGCCTGCTCAGCGGCACCACGCTCCGCACGGCGCTGGCCTCGGCGCTGGCCTCGCTCAACCTCGTGCTGCTGGTGGCGATCAGCCCGCCGCTGGCGCTGATCGCGGTCGCGGCCGCGCTGGTCAGCGGCGCCGCCACGGCGCTCGCCTGCGTGGCCCTCGTGCGCGCCGAGCGCCGGGCGCAGCGGCTGCAGGGCGAGCTGTTCGGCGCCGTGGTGCAGATCGTGCAGGGGATCACCAAGCTGCGCGTGCGCGCGGCCGAGGAGCGGGCGTTCCTGTTCTGGGCCAAGCGCTACAGCGAGCAGCAGGAGCTGGTGCTCGAGACGCAGCGGCTGCGGGACGCGCTGGCGGTGCTGAACACCGCGCTGTGGGCGGCGAGCCTGATGGTCCTGTTCGCGGCCGCGACCGAGCTGCTCGAGCGGCCCGGCGGCGGCCTGTCGACCGGCGAGTTCCTGGCGTTCAGCGCCGCCTACGGCGCGTTCCTGGGCGGCGTCACGCATCTCGCCGGGGTCCTGCCCGACCTCGCGGTGGTGCCGGTGCTCGAGGAGCGCGCCCGGCCGATCCTCACGGCCGAGCCGGAGGTCTCGCTCCTCAAGGCCGACCCCGGCCGGCTGCGCGGCCGGCTGGAGCTGCAGCGGGTCGTGTTCCGCTACCGGCACGACGGCCCGCTGGTGCTGCACGACGTGAGCCTCGCGGTCGAGCCCGGCGAGATGGTGGCGCTGGTCGGCCCCTCGGGGAGCGGCAAGTCGACGCTGCTGCGCCTCCTGCTCGGGTTCGAGCTGCCCGAGTCGGGGGCGGTGCTCGTGGACGGTCAGGACCTGCGCGGGCTCGACATGCAGGCCGTGCGCCAGCAGCTCGGGGTCGTGCTCCAGGCCGGCCGGATCGGCGCCGGCTCGATCTTCGAGACCGTGGCCGGCGGGGCGCGCGTGACCCTGAGCGAGGTCGAGGAGGCGCTCCGCATGGCCGGCCTGGCGGAGGACGTGCGGCGCATGCCCATGGGCGTCCACACC
This sequence comes from uncultured Planctomycetota bacterium, assembly GCA_964569055.1. Lineage (GTDB taxonomy): Bacteria > Planctomycetota > J058 > J058 > J058 > JAWLGW01. The sequence goes on from CAZMSZ010000005.1 coordinate 40,340, forward strand.
GTGATCAGCGAGGGCGGCATGAACCTCTCGGGCGGCCAGCGCCAGCGGCTGCTGATCGCGCGCGCCCTGGTGCGTCGCCCGGCCGTGCTGCTGTTCGACGAGGCGACGAGCGCGCTCGACAACCGGACTCAGGCGATCGTGACCGAGAGCCTCGAGCGCCTCGCCGTCACGCGCGTTGTGATCGCGCACCGCCTGAGCACGATCCGCAGCGCCGACCGGGTCGTGGTGATCGATCAGGGGCGCGTCGTCGAGGAGGGCGAGTTCGACGCCCTGATGGCCCGCGGCGGCCTGTTCGCGCGGTTGATGCGCCGGCAGATGGCCTGAGGGCGTCCAGGTCCACGTGACGCCGTTGTCGTAGCTAGAGTTGGAGCCGGCTGCGAATCCGCCCTGGCAGCGCGGCGTCGGCCACGCCATGGTTGACGAGGACCACGAGAGCCCGAGGGAGGGAGCATGAAGGACGAGCAGCAGGGCGAGCTGAGCGAGCAGGACCTCGAAGCGGTCGCGGGCGGCGGCGGCCCGCCGTGCCTCTCGATCACGCCCGGCGCGGGTCAGCCGCCCGACCGCGAGTTCTGCGACGGCAGCGACGACGGCCACCCCGGGCCGAACATCACGATCAACCGCGCCGACGGGACGACCTTCGACCCGCACGACCGGAGCTGACGAGGGTCCGACCGCACGACGACGGGCCAGGAGCGCGCCTCCTGGCCCGCGTTCGTTGGTTTACGAGCGCTCCCGCGGACCCCGGTTGATGTGCGGGCCCCTCGCGGCTCAAATCGAGCCCGGCCTTACATTCGAACCCAACGACCAACATGAGGAAGAAAGCACGAGGGGGACCCAATGCCGCTGAAGATCGCTCCAACCCAGGCCAAGCCCGGAGAACCGTTCACCATCGTCGACACGCCCGACGGGCGCCTCGTCGACGGGAGCGTGGCCGTGTTCCGGCTGGCGACGGGCGCCATGATCGAGGCCTCGCTCCGCACGCACAACCCGCACAAGACGGCGCAGGGCCGCCTGCCGCTCTCCATTCCGGGCGGCGAGTACTCGGTGGCCGTGCGCCTGCCCAGCGGTGAGGAGCTCGCGCTCGGTTCGTTCACCGTGCTCGCCGAGGCGCCGACCGAGGCGACCATCTCGCCCGCCCAGGGGCCGGTCGGCACGAGCTTCACGATCAGCGATCCGGAGGCTCGGATCGAGAGCGGCGACCGGGCGATCTTCTATCAGGAAGGGACCGATCCGGAGTTCGGCGTCCAGGCCGACGAGATCGCGGTCAGCGCCGACGGCATGACGCTCAGCGCGCGCGTGCCGAGCGCCCCGAGCGCGCAGTACTTCATCGCCGTGCGGCCCTCGGCCACGCTGCCCTCGCGGTTCGGCGACCTGCCGTTCTTCGTGACCGCGAGCTGATCCGAGGCGCCGCGCCGGGCTCCCCACGCCGTCCTGGCGGGGGAGCCCCGGCGATCGGGTTGCGGTCGGGCCGGAGCCCTGCCATGGTGCAGGTGCCCGTGGACGAGGGGCGGGGACGTGGGCAGGCGAGCACCGGTCGCGCGCAGGCGTGGCACCCGCAGCCGCATCGTGGCCGGGGCGCTCGTCCTGTTGCTAGCGGGAGCGTCGGTCGCCTGGGGCTTGGTCGTCGTCACTCGCGAGCCCGTGGCCTACTTCACGGCCCAGCTGAACAACGCCAGCGCGCCCGACGACCTCGACGGCGTCACCCTGACCAGCGGCACGAACTTGGCGGGGCTGGTCGACGACGACACCTCGACCGTGGCCGATTCCCTCAGCTCGAACCAGGGCAAGCTGTTCGTGTTCGAGGTCGCGATCGGCGTCCCCAAGACGGTCGTCACCCGCTTGACCCCGATCGTCACGGCGAGCTCGTCGAACGCGGGCGGCCTGTTCATCGAGAAGGGGCAGACCTGGGAGAGCGTCGCCGCCTTCAGCGGGACGACCGCCGAGGAGCTCCGCGGCGACATCACGCTCGACCTCGAGCAGTACATCGGCGGGGCCGGCGACGAGACGGTCCGGCTGGGCCTGTTCCAGCCCGACCCGGGCCCGTCCCAAACGCTCGAGGTGATGGAGGTCGACCTCGAGGTCGAGTACGACGACCCCCCGGTCATCGTGGACACCACCGCCACCCCGGCCTCGATCGACGCGATCGGCGGCAACACGACGACGCTGCGGGTCGACTGGAGCGACAGCGACACCGCGTCGTCGGGCTTCACGGTGGAGCTGTGGGTGCGCGGCCCCGACGACACGACCGAGCTCCAGCTCCCGGGGACGCCCACCATCACCGACGAGGGCGGCGGGAACTTCAACGCCACGCTGAGCTGGGACCCGCCCGACGCGACCACGCCCGTCGGGCTCTACGACCTGCGCGCCATCGTCCGGGACGGGCTCAGTCAGATCAGCGACACCTACGCGGGCAACGCGGACGAGCTGCAGATCACGGCCTCGGTCGACCGCCCCCCCGTGATCGCCGCGGGCGCGGTACAGGCCAGCCCGCCCTTCATGCGGTCGGGCGGCCCCGGCGGCGCGCTCGAGGTCGAGTTCCTCGATCCGGACCTCCCCGCCCCGGGGACGTTCCGGGTGACGCTCGCCGTGCGGGAGCCGGACGACACCACCGAGGTCACGCTGATCACCTCGGGCGCCAACGGGTCCACCGGGACCAACGGCGCGGGCACCCTGACGGTGAGCGCGCTGGACGGGTTCGGCCGCTATCGGGCCTCGCTCCCCTGGACCCCCCTCGGAGGGCAAGCCACAGGTCGCTACGACCTGCGCGCCGCGGTGAGCGATCAGAGCGGGGCCGGCGGGACGGGGATCGACCCGTACGCCGCGAACCTCGACGAGCTCACGCTCGTCACGGGGACCGTCTACTACGTCAACGACGGCGCGACCACCAACGACACGGTGTGCACCGCGGCGGGGAACGACGCCAGCGACGGCCTCAGCCCCGCCACCCCCAAGGCGACCGTGGCGGACGTGCTCGCGGCCTACGGACCGCTCGGCCCCGGGGACTGGGTGTTCATCGAGGCCGGCGCCTACGACTTCGACCAGCCGATCTCACTCAGCGCGGCGGACAGCGGCGCCCCTGGCGACCCCGTGGTGATCCAGGGCGCCCGAGTCGGCGCCACGCTGCTGACGTCGATCTCCGACGGCCCGAACCCCAACGAGCGCCTGGTGCACGTGAACGGCGCCAGCGACGTGGAGATCCGCGACCTCCAGCTCACGTCCGCCGCGACCGCCGGCGGTGCGGGCTACGGCGTCGAGATCACCGGCGGGACCGACGTGCACGTCGTCGGGTGCGAGGTGAGCTCGAGCGCCGACACGGGCATCCTGATCACGGTCACCAACCCCGCGGTCGCGCGCCACCGGGTCGTGGATTGCACCGTGACCGGCAACGCGCGCTTCGGAATCCACGTCGAGCGCCAGCAGCAGTGCGCGATCGAAGGCTGCGACGTGCGGGACAACACCCTGGGCGGCATCAAGATCGCCGACCGCGCGCTCGGCCCGACGGTGCGCCGCTGCCGGGTCGCGAACAACGGGGTGTTCCAGATCGCCGTCCAGGGCGTCGACAACGCGGGCGGCTCCGGTTCGGAGTCCAGCACCCAGGCCAACCCCGCGCTCGTGGAGGACTGCGTCGTGTTCGGGGCCTCCACCACCGGGATCTGGATGGCGGGCCCCGGCAGCCACGCCGTCGTCCGCGGCAACCTGGTCTACGGCCCCGCCCGCTGCATCCGCTTCGGCGGGGATCCAGAAGGCGGGGCCCAACCGTCCGAGTTCGGCGTGATCGTCAACAACACGGCGCACACCACTCAGCCAGGCGCCAACTTCGCGGCGGTCGCGATGGTGAACGGGAGCAGCGACTTCCTGATTACGAACAACGTCCTCTCCGTCGCGGGAGCCGGCACGGCCGCCATCTGGCTGAGCTCCGCCAATGAGCCCGGCACGTCGAACTGGAACACCTTCCACGTGGACGGGGCCAGCGGCGCGCTGGCCGCCCGCAACGGCGCCGCCACGCTCCCAACGCTCGCCCTCTGGCAGGGCACGCTCAACTCGCCCGACCCGGACAGCCTCGAGGCCGATCCCCTGTTCGTGGACGACACCCACGTCGACCTGTTCCAGCGCGACTACCACCTGCAGAGCGAGGCCGGGCGCTGGAACGGGACCACGTTCGTGACCGACGCCCAGACCTCGCCCTGCATCGACGCGGGCGATCCGGCCGTCGACTTCGGCGCCGAGACCCAGCCCCACGGCTCGCGCATCAACCAGGGCGCGTACGGCGGGACGGCGCAGGCGTCGCGCTCACGGCGCATCTACGTGACCGCGACCGCCCCGAGCCTCGACGACCTCAACAGGCTCCCGCTGCCCGTCGGCAGCGACCTCGACCTGACCTTCAGCGAGGACGTCGAGGCCACCACGGTCGACCCGGGCACGCTGGTGCTGCGCGGGTTCATGGGGACGGCGACCGCCACCCGAAGCGGCGGCGGCGGCGCGACCCTGTCCCTCGACCCGACCAGCCCCCATCCCGGCGAGGTGGTGGAGGTCTCCGTGACGTCCGGCCTCCAGGGCGAGACGACGGGGTGGACCGCCCAGCCGCTGGTGCTCCGCTTCCGCGCCGCCGCCGGGAGCGGGCCAGGCGTGTTCGACCAGAGCTCGCTGTCCCTCGGGGTGAGCGACCACACCAGCGAGGTCGCGGTCGGCGACGTGACCGGCGACGGGAACCTCGACATGGTGCGGGTGGTTTCGAGCACGACCCCCGGCGAGCGACACCAGGTCTGGCCGGGCGACGGGTTGGGTGGGTTCGGCATCCCGATTCCCTTCGGCGCCGATCCCCCGGGGACCGCCCGCGGGGTGGCGCTCGGGGACGTCGACGGCGACGGGTTCCTGGACATCGTGGTAGGCATGTCCGGCGCGGCGAACCAGCTGTTCCTCAACACCGGGAGCGGCCCCCCCGCCGTGCCCGACGCCTTGATCGGGAGCACCAACGTCATCTTCGGCGTCGCCCTCGGCGACCTCGACGGGGACGGCGACCTCGATCTCGTCGAGGCGAACAGCACCTCCGTGGCGTCCACCGTGTATCGCAACAGCGGCGGCGGCACCTTCGAAACCCAGCCCTTGTGCTCCTTCGGCAGCGGCGACGCCGACTTCGCCGTCCGGCTGGCCGACTTCGACAGAGACGGAGACCTAGACGCCTGGTTCGCGGGCTTCTCCTTCGGCCCGAGGGTCCACCTCAACGCGGGCGCGGGTCACTTCGATGACGTCCGCGTGGTCGTGACGACCGGGGCCGGCGCCGCCCAGGGCATCGACGTGGGCGACGTGGACGGCGACGGCTGGGTCGACCTGGTGGTGGCCCGGGGCAGCGGGAGCGACGGGCTGTTCCTCAACGATCGGGCGGGCGGCTTCTCCCCCGGCATCGCGATCCCCGACTCCTCCAACACAAGCAACGGCTGCGCGCTAGGGGACGTCGACGGCGACGGCGACCTCGATGTGGTGTTCGCCACCGATACCCAGGCCCGCTTCCACCGCTGGTCGGGCGGCGCCTTCGAGGCGACCGCGCACCTGTTCGGCGCCTCGAACGTGGGCCTGAGCGTCGCGCTGGGGGACCTCGACGGCGACGGCGACCTCGACTGCGTCGAGGGGACCGACGCCGGCCTGGCGGACGCCGTCCACTGGAACGAGAACGGCGACGCCTACGTGGTCGAGCCCGAAGCGAGCGCGCCGAGCGGGGTCACGGTCCCCCAGACCGGTGTGCGCCTGGCCACCTTCCGCATCTACACGCTCGGCAGCCTGGCCGGCACGCTGAACCAGATCCGGTTCAACGAGACGGGGGGGGTCGGGGCCAGCGCCGACGTGCTCTACTCCAACGTCAAGCTGCTGCGCGACGACGACGCCGGTTACCCGGGGGGCGCCGTCCAGCTCGGCAGCACGACCGCCTTCACCTCGGGGTCGGTGACGTTCTCGGGGCTGTCCGAGTCGATCGGCCCCGCCCCCATCGTTTACCTGCACGTCGTGGCCGACGTGGCCGTCGGCGCGGCGGGGCTCACGACGCGGCTCGAGGTGAGCTCCCCCGGCGACCTCATCGTCATCCCCAGCGCCTCCGACGCCAGCCTCTACCCCGTCCAGGTCGCGAGCGAGCAGTTCGGCGTCGCGGTCATCCACGTGACCACGACCAACCCTGACCAGGAGTCGCACGACGCCTCGCCAGCGGGCACCGTCGCCCTGACCTTCAACGAGCCGGTGGCCGCCGCGACGGTCACCGTCGACAACGTGCACCTGCGCGGGAGCCAGCAGGCGCACGACATTCAGAACGCGAACCTGAGCGCGACCAGCGCCACCGTGACGATCGATCCGCCCGCCGACTTCTTCCCCGGGGAGCCGGTGGAGGTGACCGTCGACTCGGGGGTGCAGGGCGACCCCAGCGGTCGCCCCGCGCGCCCGTTCGTGATGCGCTTCCGCGCGGCCGCCGGCCTGGGCCCGGCCACCTTCCCGGACTGGAGCTTCCCCCACGGCAGCCTCACGGCGTGGACGGGGGGGGTCGCGACTGGAGACGTGACCGGCGACGGCTTCCTCGACATCGTGGCCGCCGTCCGGCACACCACCTCGGGCCGGCGGCACGTGGTCCACCCCGGCGACGGGCAAGGCGGCTTCGGCGAGCCCCTCCCGTTCGGTCCGGATCCCCCGGGCGACGAGGCGCGCGGGGTCGCGCTCGGCGACCTCGACGGCGATGGCGACCTCGACGTCGTGATCGGGCGTTGGGCCGGGGCCACGCACGTCTACCGCAACCAGGGTTCGGGGCTGTTCGCCGGCAGCCCGGACGTCTCCCTCGGGTCGGCCAACACCGCGGCGATCGCGCTGGGCGACCTCGACGGCGACGGTGACCTCGAGATCGTCGAGGTGAACGCCGGTGAATCCTCCAGGGTCTACCGGAACGACGGGTTGTTCGGGGGGTTCAACCCAGCGAGCGCGTTCGGAGGGACGTCCCAGCTCAGCGCCGTCGCCCTCGCGGACTTCGACCGCGACGGCGACCTCGACGTGTGGGCCGTCGCGATCACCGGCGGTCTAGGAGTCTTCCTCAACGACGGCGCTGGCGGATTCCCAACCGACGCGAACGTCTCCGTGGCGACGCCCTCAGCGTTCGGGCTGGACGTCGGCGACGTGAACGGGGACGGCTGGGTCGACGTCGTGACCGCTCATACCTTCGGCGCGTCCGACCTCCTCCACACGAACGACCAGGCGGGCGGCTTCGCGGCGGCCGTGACCCTCACGGGCTCCACCGAGGACGTGAGCGGCGCGGCGGCGCTCGGGGACCTCGATGGCGACAGTGACCTCGACCTCGTGATCGCCACGAACGGGGACCAGGTGGCGAACCGGTTCTACCTGTGGAACGGCAGCGCCTTCAGCGGCCCGTCCTCCATGGGCGAGGGGGTCGGGTCCGATCGCCTCGCGCTGGGCGACCTCGACGGCGACGACGACCTCGACGCCGTCTCGGGGAACTTCGGCGTCCAGAGCCTGACCGTCCACTGGAACGGCGCGGCGCCGACCACCGCGGTCACGCTCGCTGACCTACGCGCCACCCCCCACGACGGCGAGGTGCTCGTCGCCTGGACCACCGCCAGCGAGCTCGACACGCTGGGGTTCGACGTCTACCGCAGCGAGCGCCCCGACCGCGACTTCGCGCGGGTCAGCCCGGCGCTGGTGGTCGCCAGCGGCGACCCCACCGGCGCCAGCTACTACCTGCTCGACCAGACCGTCACCAACGGCAGGACCTACTACTACCTGCTCGAGGAGGTCGACCTCGCCGGCCGGGGCACGCTGCGCGGGCCCGCCTCCGCCACCCCGGCCGGAGGGCTCGGCGCGGCCACGCTCCCGCCGGGGGCCAGCGGGCTCGTCCACACCGGCGCGCCGGGTGACCCCACCGGCCAGGCCGCCGGGCCCGACGGCGCGGCCGAGCCCGACGCCCTGCACGAGGGGCTCGGCGTCACGATCTCCAGCGTGGCCGAGCGGACCTACACGATCGACATCGCGGTCCCCCGCTTCTCGCGCGAGGCGGTGGTCGCGGCGGAGGGCGGCACCTTCGACCTGGCGCGGATCGAGGGCTATGCCGACTCGACCGAGCTCGACCGGCCGGTGGTCCCGACGCGGATCCTGCTGCTCGAGGTCCCCCCGACCTCGTCGGCCGCCCTCGCCGACCTCGTGCTCGAGGGCGAGACCCACGCCGGCTACACGCTCCCCGCCAACCTCGCGGGCGGAGCGCTCGGGCCGATCCCGGCCGCGCACGACGGCGCCACGCCCTGGCCGCCGAGCGCCCTCGAGGTGGTGGGCCTCGCCAAGCTCGGCGAGCGGACCCTCCTCAGCCTGCGCGTGAACCCGGTCCGATACCGCGCCGACCTCGGCCTCCTCGACTACCACTCGCGGATCCGCGCCGACCTGACCCTCGGCCCGGCGCCGCCCGGCCCTCCGGCCGCCACCCTGGAGGAGTGGACGCAGTCCCAGCTCGCGACGGCCACGGGCGTGCTGAAGATCGAGGTGAGCGAGGACGCCGTCTACCGGCTGACGGGCGCGGAGCTCGCGGCGGCGGGGTTCGACCTCGGCGGCGACCCCGCTCGCCTGACGCTCTACCACCACGGCCGCGCCGTCCCGCTCCGGGTGCTCGACGGCGGCGACGGCGCCCTCGACCCGACCGACGCGATCGAGCTGTACGGCCAGGCCAACCGCACCACCTACGTCGACTCGCGCCAGCCGCGCTACAGCGCGCGCAGCGCCTACTGGCTGGGCTGGGGCAGCGCCCCCGGCCCGCGCGTCCCCGAGCGCGACGCGACCCCGCCGCTCGGGCTCGCGCCGGCGCAGCGCACGACCGCGGTCGCCCGCCACGAGCAGCAGCTCCTGCTGCGCCGCTTCCCGCTCCACCCCGCCGGTCAGGACCACTGGTTCACGCGCACGGTCTCGGTCGGCGGGGCGGCCGACCTCGCGCTCGAGCTCGAGGCGGCCGCGCTCCCGCTGGAGGGGGTCCGGCTGCGCTACCGCCTGTGCGGAGCGAAGGAGCTCGCCGGCCGCACCGTCGAGGTGCGCCTCAACGGCGCGACCGTCGACACGGTCGCCTTCGACCGGCTCACCGCCGTGACCCGCGAGGTCGAGGTCACGGGCGCGGCGGCGGGGAGCAACACCGTCACGATCGCGCTGAGCGGGCCGGCCGGCGACCAGGTCCTGATCGACTGGGTGGAGCTCTCCTACCCGCGGCGCCTGCAGGCGGTGAGCGACCGCGCCGCGCTGCGGCTCACCAGCGAGGCGGCCGGCCCGCTGCGCGCGGGCAACTTCGCGACGGGCGACCTCGAGGTGTGGGACGTCTCGGAGCCGAACGCGCCCCGCTGGCTCACGGGCGCGCGGGTCGAGGACACCGGCGCGGTCGAGCAGCCGGACGGCGCGCTGGTCTCCGGCGCCAGCCACACCCTCACGTTCGACCCGACCGCCGACGCGCTGGTCGCGGCCGGCCCCCGCGACCTGTTGATCGTGACCGGCGCCGCCAAGCGGACGCCCGACGCCGTGACGCTCCACGCGCCGACGCAGGCCCTGCGCCAGGGCTCCCACGGCGCGGACTACATCGTGATCACCGACCGCAGCCTGGCCGAGCCGGCGGCGCGGCTGGCGGCCTGGCGGGCTGGGCGGGGGCTACGGAGCGCGGTGGTGTACGTCGACGAGATCATGGACGAGTTCGCCTTCGGCGAGCTCGACCCCGAGGCGATCCGCGCCTTCCTCCGCCACGCCTACGAGTCGTGGGCGCTCCCCCGACCGAAGTACGTGTGCTTGCTCGGCGACGGCCACTACGACTTCCTCGACGCGGCGGGCAGCGGCGCGCCCAACCTCGTGCCGCCCTACATGGTCGACACCGAGTTCTCGTGGGCCGCCTGCGACAACCGCTACGCGGCGGTCGCGGGCGACGACGTGCTCCCCGACCTGCGGCTGGGTCGGATCCCGGTCGTCGACGCGGCGCAGGCCGACGCCTTCCTCGACAAGCTCGAGGCGTACGAGAGCGCGCCCTTCGACCCGAGCTGGGGCGAGCACGCGCTGCTGGTGGCCGACGACGCGGACATCGCCGACTTCCGCGCCATGGGCGAGGCGCTCGCGGCGCGCCTCCCGGCCGGGCACGCCGTCACGCGCGCCTACTTCCCCGAGGACGGGCCGGCGGCCGCCGTGCGCCAGCGGATCGTGGACACGGTCAACGCCCCGGGCGCGCTCCTGCTCGCCTACGCGGGGCACGGCTCGACCACCAAGTGGGCGGACGAGGACCTGTTCAACAGCCACCGGATCACCACGTTCCCCGCCCACGAGAGCGACGTCGACCTCTTGACCAACGTGGGGCGGCCCACGATCGGGCTGGTGCTCAACTGCCTCTCGGGCGACTTCAGCGGCTCGAACCCCGAGCTGAACGCAATGGGCGAGGCCTGGGTGCGTCACGCCGGCGGCGGCGCGGTCGCGTTCTGGGCCTCGACCGGGTTCACGCGCCCGGCGCCTCAGGCCCTCATGGCCGAGCACCTGTTCGACGCGCTGTTCGCCGACGACCTGCTGGTGCTCGGCGACGCGATCGACACGGCCAAGCTGCGGCTGGCGGCCGAGTCCACCAGGGCGGAGGACGTGATCGACACGTGGGCCCTGCTCGGAGACCCCGCCGTGTCGATCCCCGCGCCGGTCCCCCAGCTCGCGGCGCCCAACCCGCTCCCGCCCCCACCCGTGGAGGAGCCCGAGGAGGTCCCACCGGCGGACGCCACGCTGGAGCACACCGAGCGGCGTAGGCGCAAGCTCGAGGTCTACGGGGTCGACCTGAGCGGAGGGTGCGCGCTCGCCGCCAGCGCAGGGCTCCCGCCCGCGGCCGTGGGGCTCCTGGCCCTGCTGGCGGGCCTCGGCGCGCTGCGTCATGGGCGGCGACGTCGCTGAGGCCGTGCCCGTACAGAGCGCCGCGCCGGGCCT
>CAZMSZ010000006.1:0-12655 GCA_964569055.1 uncultured Planctomycetota bacterium
GGTCACGGGCGCGGGCACGGGCACGGGCACGGGCACGGGCACGAGGCGCATTGCGACAGCCTCTCGTAAGCCGCGTTACGCTTCCCCCATGCAGCCTCCCCTCCGGATCGTCTCGGGCGGACAGACCGGCGTCGACCGCGCCGCGCTCGACGTGGCGCTCGCGCTGGGGCTCCCGTGCGGCGGCTGGTGCCCGCGCGGGCGCGCGGCGGAGGACGGCCCGATCCCGCCCCGCTACCCGCTCGAGGAGACCGCCGGCGCCGCCTACGCCGAGCGCACCCGGCGCAACGTGCGCGACTCGGACGGCACGCTGGTCCTCACCGTGGGGGCCCCGAGCGGCGGGACCGCGCTCACCTGCCGGACCGCCCGCGCGCGCGGTCGGCCGCTCCTGGTGATCGACCTCGACGACCCCGGCCAGGCCCGCCCCGAGCGGGTGCGGGCGTGGCTGGCGGCGGAGGGGATCGCGACGCTCAACGTGGCGGGGCCGCGCGAGAGCGGCGCGCCCGGCGTGTACGCGCGGGCGCGCGCGTTCCTCGAGCAGGCGCTCAGCGCCCCTTGCCCTTGACCACCTCGGCCAGGTCGGCGAAGCCGGCCAGGAGGCCGTGGACCTGCTTGAGCAGGGCCAGGCGGTTGGTGCGCAGGCGGCGGTCCTCGTCCATCACGAACACCCCGGCGGGCGCGGGCTCGAAGAAGGTGTGCGTCACGCCGGCCAGCGCCTCCACGTAGCGCCGCCCGGCGTCGACGTAGCGCCGCTCCTCGATCGCGCGGCGGACGTCGGCCCGGCAGCCCTCGATCGCCTCGAACAGCGCCCGCTCGGCGGGGTGGTCGAGGCGGCTGCGGTCGACGTCGGCCGGGTCGACCCCGGCGCCGTTCTTCTCGGTGATCGTCTGGGTCCGCTCCACCAGCTCGCACAGCGGGCCGAACCGCTCGTCGGCCGCCAGCGCGTCGAGGGCGTCGAGGCGCTCCCAGAAGTCGACCACGTTGGTCGGGTCGCGGCCGGCGTCGAGGGCGGCCCGCACCAGGTCGTGGCGGCGGCCCGCGTCCTTGATCGCCATCACCTCCAGCCGATCGCGGAAGTAGGCCACCAGCTCGCCCTCGGCCGCCTCCTGCCGGAGCGCCTCGGGGAGCTGGGCCAGGGCCGCGCGGACCAGGCGCGCGTAGCCGCAGTCGAGCCCGCGCTCGCGCAGGATCCGCAGCACGCCGATCGCGCCGCGCCGGACCATGAACGGGTCCTTACTCCCGGTGGGGCGCTTGCCGGTGGCCCAGGCGGCCACGATCGTGTCGAGCTTGTCGGCCACCGCCAGGCAGATCCCGACCTTGCTCTGCGGCAGCTCGTCGGTCTCGCCGCGCGGCAGGTAGTGCTCGCGGATCGCGACCGCGACCTCCTCGGGCTGCCCCTGCAGGCGGGCGTAGATCGCGCCCATCTCGCCCTGCAGCTCGGGGAACTCGCCCACCACGTCGGTGGTCAGGTCCGCGCGCGCGAGGCGCGCCGCCTGCTCGAGCTGCCAGGCCAGCTCGCCGCCTCGCCCGAACGAGCGGGTCACGCGCGCGCCCGCGCCCGGGAGCTGAGCGTCCTCGCTGATCCAGCCGGCCGCCTTGGCGACCTCCAGCGCGACGGCCGCCACCCGGTCCACCCGCTCGGCGAGCGAGCCCAGCTCGGCCATGAACGTGATCGCCCCGAGGTCGTCCACGCGCTCGGCGAGCGGCCGCTTCTGGTCCTGCTCGAAGAAGAACAGCGCGTCGGAGAGCCGCGCCGCGAGCACGCGCTCGTTCCCCTCACGGATCACGGGGTGGAGCGGGCGGTTGGCCACGTAGGCGAAGCTCGGCTGGAGCCGGCCGCCGCGGCGGATCGGGAAGTAGCGCTGGTGGCCGGTCATGGCCTCCTCGATCACGACCTCGGGCAGGCGCAAGAAGCGCTCGTCGAACGCGCCCGCGTCGACCACCGGCCACTCGACGAGGTTCACCACCTCGCTCACCAGCTTGGCGCGCCGCTGCAGCGTCGCCGGCTCGAGGTGCTCGGCCAGCCCCTCCTCGACCCGCGCCCGCCGCTCGGCCGGGTCGACGAGCACGTTCAGCTCGCGCAGCCGGGTCACGTAGTCGTCCCAGCGGGCGAGGTCGAGCGTGAGCGGCTCGTCGTGCAAGAAGCGGTGCCCCTCGACCTGCCGCCCGCTGCGCACACCGCCCCACTCCACCGGGACCACCTCGGCCCCGACCCCGTCGCCGAGGAGCGCGGTGATCCGCCGCAGCGGGCGCCCGAAGCGGACGCGGCTGCCCGGCACCCAGCGCATGGACTTGGCGAACGGGATCGCGTCGATCCAGCCCGGGATCAGCTCGGCGAGCACCTCGAGCGCGGGGCGCCCCGGGATCCGGCGCACGCCGTACAGGTGCTCGCGCACCTTCTTGCCCTTCTTCACCGGGCGGACCTCGAGCTGGTCCACGCTCAGGCCGAGCGACTCGGCGAACTTGATCGCGGCGGTCGTGGGCTGACCGTCCTTGAACGCGCCCTCCGCCGCGGGCCCGGCCCGCTCCTCGGTCCGGTCGGGCTGCCGCTCGGCGAGCCCGCCCGCCCACACGGCCAGGCGGCGCGGCGTGCCGCCGGCCTCGATCCGCTGCGGCGCGAGCGCCGCCTCGCCCAGCGTCTTGGCGACCCCCTCGCGCAGGGCGGCCAGCGCGCGGTCCACGAACCGGGCGGGGAGCTCCTCGGTCCCGAGCTCGAGCAACAGGTCGGGCATGGCGTCTCCTCAGGCCGTCGCGGCCGCGCCGCGCAGGAGCGGGTGCCCGAGCGCCTGGCGCTGCGCCACGTACTGCTCGGCCACCCGCTGCGCGAGCGTCCGGATCCGGGCCACGTACTCCTGCCGCTGCGCGACCGACAGCGCCCCGCGCGCGTGGAGGAGGTTGAAGGTGTGGCTGCACTTGAGCAGGAGGTCGTAGGTCGGGTAGACCAGCACGTCCTCGGGCTCGGCCTCGAGGATCATGAGGCCGAACGCCTCGGAGTAGTACTCCTCGAACCGCCGGGTGAGCGTCTCGACCGGGGCGTACTCGAAGTTGTAGGCCGAGCCCTGCTTCTCGGTCACGTGGTGGACGTCGCGGTAGGTGACCGGCTCGCCCCCCTCGGGGCCGTGGCCCCACACCAGGTCGAACACGCTGTCCTTGCCCTGCAGGAACATGGCGATCCGCTCGAGCCCGTAGGTGATCTCGAACGTGACCGGGTCGACCTCGATCCCGCCCACCTGCTGGAAGTAGGTGAACTGGCTCACCTCCATGCCGTCGAGCCACACCTCCCAGCCCAGCCCGGCGCAGCCGAACGTGGCCTGCTCCCAGTCGTCCTCGACGTAGCGCAGGTCGTGCATGGCGACGTCGATCCCCAGCTCCTTGAGGCTGCCCTCGTACAGCCGCTGCGCGTCGGCCGGGGCCGGCTTGAGGACGCACTGGTACTGGTAGTAGTGCTGCAGGCGGAACGGGTTCTCGCCGTAGCGCCCGTCGGTGGGGCGGCGCGAGGGCTCCACGTAGGCCGCCCGCCACGGCTCGGGGCCGAGGGCGCGCAGGAACGTGTGCGGGTTGAGCGTGCCCGCGCCCTTCTCGGTGTCGTAGGGGAACACCACGAGGCAGCCCTGCCGCGACCAGTAGGCGTGCAGGCGCAGGACGATCTCCTGGAACGAGAGGGACACGGCGACCTCCGTCGGGGGCGCGGAATGATAATCCCTCGCGGGCCGGCGCGCGCGGGGCAGGTCGTGAGAGCGGCCGTCCGCGTCGCCTCTGCTACCCTATCCCGGCCACCGGCGCCCGCGCCGGCGGAGGGACGAGCCATGCCGCAGGTGATCGAGTACTACGCCATCGCCGGGAAGCGCTGGGAGTGGCACCTGGTCCTCTGGAAGGAGTGGCTGCGCGAGGTCGAGGGGGGGACGAGCGACCGCAAGTACACCAAGTGGCTGCGCACCCGGAAGGTGTTCGACCGCGCGTTCATCGAGCTGAGCGAGCGGCTGCTCGGGATCGACCACCCGCGCAAGGCGCGCCCGCGCCTGAACGAGGTCGGCGAGGAGCTGCTCGAGGAGCTCGCCAAGTCCGAGAAGAAGGCGCAGGACGCGCAGCAGCGGGCGCTCGAGCGCGGGCCCGGGCGCGACATGCCGCGCCCGGCGGCCGCCGCGGCGCCGCCGCCACGACGCCGCGGCGCCCCGCCGCCGCCGGTGGCCGAGGAGCCCGAGGCGCCGGCCTACGAGCCGCCGAGCGCCGAGAACGACCCGTTCCTGCGCGCGCTGCTGGAGCGGTTCACCGAGCTCAACCCCTACCTCACCATGTTCGTGCTCAAGCAGATCGGCGAGGACTTCCTCTCCCCCGCCGAGGTCTACCGCCGGGTGGGGACCGCCGACTTCGAGGGCACGCGGCCCGCCATGCCGCACTTCACCCAGTGGCTGACCTGGATGGAGTGGCTCGGCGGCTTGAAGAAGGTCGGTTTCCGCTACAAGGCCACGCCGCCCGGCGCCGAGATCGGCGCCTACCTGCGCGAGCTGCCGCTCGAGGAGCTGCTCGAGGCGGACGAGGACGACGAGCCGGCGCCGGGCGAGGAGGACGGGGAGGCTCCGAGCGCGACCGCCACGCCCGCAGCTGCGGCGCCCGCCGAGGCGGGCGACGTCGCCGGAGAGGAAGGCGACGAGCCGGACGACGACGAACAGGAAGAGGACGACGAGGAAGAGGACGAGGACGACGAGCGCGCCTTCGAGGGCGGCGACCTCGACGAGGACGACCTCGAGGACGAAGGGCTCGACCTGCCGCCCGAGGCCGAGGGCGACCCCGAGGCCGACGTGTTCTGGCGCACCAAGCCCGCCGCCTCGCGTCCGCCGAGCCTGGCCGAGCTGAGCCGCGACCTCGTCCGGCTGCAGGAGTCGCTCGGCGCGCCCGACGGTGAGGGCAGGGCGGACGAGCCGCACCCGCACGGCAAGAACGGCGAGCACGCCCCCGCCGAGGCGACCCCTGCGCCGGCCGCGACGCGCGAGGGCGCGGCCGCTCCCGCGACGGGGCCCGCGGCCACGGCGACCGAGGACGCGCCCCGGGCCGAACCGGTCCGCGCCGCCTCCGCGCCGCCGCCCGCCTCGGCGGCCCGCAGCGCGACCGCCGCGGCGCTCGGCGCGCCACCCGCGACCGCCGCCGCCCCGCACGCGCAGCCGGCGGCCGCCGCGACCGCGCCCGCCCCGGCGCAGGCCGACCCGGCGCTCGCGGCCGAGCTGCGCGCGCAGCTCGCCGAGCAGGCCGCCGCCCTGCGCGCGCAGCTCGAGCAGCTCGAGCAGCAGCGCCGCGCGCTCGAGGAGACCCAGCAGCAGGTCCGGGCTCAGCTCGCGGGCACGAGCGGACGGTTCGAGCGCCCCGCGCCCGCGATCGCGCCGCGCGAGGCGCTCCGCCTCGCCGTGAGCTGGTGGCTCGACGGCGCCGCCCACGAGCCGCTCCCCGAGGTCTCGCTCGAGCCCCACCCCAGCGGCAAGCCGCTCGGCCTGTTCCGGCTGCTGACCCTGGCCACCCTGCGCGAGGCGGAGGCCCCCGCCGCCGAGGCCGACCGCCTGTTCGCGGCCCTCGACGAGCTCGGCCTGCTCGAGAACCTGCTCCTCGGCCGCGCCGGGCTCGAGGACCTGCTCGCCGCGGCCGCCGCCGCCGAGGCGCCCGCGGCGCTGCAGGAGCGCCTGGTCCACCTCGTCCGCTATCGCCGCGGGCTGGAGCGGCTCGACCCGAGCGCGCTCGCGCAGCCCGACGCACGGACCCTCGGCCGAACGCTACGGGACGAGGTGACCGGAGCGACGCTGGGCGCCGGGCTGGTCCTGGTGCTCCGCGCCCTCGCCACCGCGGGCCTCGCCGCGGCGCGAGGGCTGGAGCAGGTCGCCTGGCTGCCTAGCGATTAGGGGCTGTCCGCGAACGGTCCAGATTGCTTGCCCGCGAGTTCTGGGGTGAGCACGTGGTGTTGGCTGTCGGACGTGCGACAGCTCCGCGGCGAGACGGGCAAGGAGGGGAGCTGTCGCCAGTCGCCAGGGCGCGCCGCGCTCCCCCGGCTGCTGTCGCACGTGCGACAGCTCTGCGGCGGGGCGGCAAAGAGGGGAGCTGTCGCCAGGGCGCGCCGCACTCCTCCGGCGGCTGTCGCCCCGTGCGACGACTCCCCGGTGCGGCCTCACCTCCCTCACGCCAGCAGCTGTGAGACCCGCCCTGGAGCGACTACGCCCGTTGAGGGCCTTCGCGCCGCAACCGAGCCGGGCCGCGGCAACGCGAAACACGCGAGACGCGCAACAAGCATGCATTTGACACCAACACGCCACGAGCATACGTGTATAATGGACGTCACGCGCAAAACAACGCAAGAGCCCTCATGGACCACCCCGCCTGCGACCACCCCCGAGCACCCACCGCCAACGAGCGGCTCGCCGCCGCGACCGCTCTGGACACGCAGATCCGAGCCCTTCACCAGCGGCGCAACGAGGACCAGGCCCAGCCTTGCCGGCCCCGGCGGGGCGCCGTCGCACGTGCGACAGCGGCTAGTCGCGGAGGAGCTGCGCCGCTCGCGCGGCAGCCTCCTTCCGTGCCGGCCCTGGGCGGGGCGCCGTCGCACGTGCGACAGCGGCTCGCCGCCGGCGCCGCAGATCCCGGCGGTGCTTAGTCTTGTCGCTCTGGATCGGGGCGGACAGAGCCCCAGCCTACTTCGAGGCAGTAGTAGATCGGGCTGGCGCCGTCCTCAGGCCCCGAGCGCCTCGATCACGTCCGCCGCCGCCCGCTCGGCGAGCGCGTCGCAGCGGTTGAAGAGTCCATGCGGCGCGCCGGGATAGACGACGAGGCGCGCGGGGTGACCCCCGGCGAGCGCTCGGTCGCGGTAGCGCTCGGCCTGCGCGAGCGGGGTCAGGGCGTCGGCGTCGCCGTGGAGCAGCGTGAGCGGGATCCGCAGGGGCTCCTGCGCGAGCGGTGAGCGGCGGGTCCACTCGGCGCGCTCGCCGCTCCCGGTGAGCAGGCGACCGAGCACGGCGGGCAGCGGGCCCGTGAGGCCGCCGAGGTCGTACAGCGCGAAGGCGGCGACGAGCTGGCGGAGCGGCACGGATGAGCTGGCGGCCGCGAGGAGCAGCAGGGTCGCGCCCGCGCTCAGGCCCACGGCGGAGGTGCGCGCGGGGTCGAGCTCGAGTTCGCGGGCGAGCGCGCTCCAGCCCGAGAGGGCCGCGCGGACGTCGGCGACCTGCGCCTCGAGGTCGCGCGCGCCGCGCAGGAGGAGGCGGTAGTCGGTGGCCGCCACGGCGAAGCCGGCGGCGCGCAGGCGGTCCGCCAGGAACCTGACCGGACGCATGGCGCGCGAGCCGATCAGGAACGCGCCGCCGTGGACGAGCAGCAGCGACGGATGCGGCCCGGCGCCGCGGGGGAGGTACAGGTCGGCGCGGGGGCCGCGCGCCCCGAGGGTCACGCCGCGGCGGTCGGGACCAGCGATGGGGACAGGCACCGGTCGGGCGAGATCGAGCAGGGTGCGGGTGAGCGCGCCCAGGCCGACGGCCGTGCGGGCTTCCGGGTGGAGAGTCAGCGGCGGAGCCATGGCAGCCGACTCTACCCGATCCGTGAATCGAGTTCACTTATTTATAGAAGCTGACCCGATTCGTTCCACTCACGTGTGTCCGGCGGGTAGTTTCTTCCCGAAAACGGACCGTAAGCGAAACGAACCCGTGCCTGACCCAGGAGCAAGTCCTTATCTGACAACGGCGGAACCGACGCCGAGCGACGGCATGGGGCTTGTTTAAGGAGCATTCGCCGACGAGGGAGGCAGGACCGTGCACGACTTCGAGAACTACGACGACCGCTTCTCGTGCCCCAACTGCCAGGAGGCCCTCCCGTACTGCGAGTTCCCGCAGACCTGCGAGGAGTGCGGCTTCATCGTCGAGGTGTTCTTGACCCGCGAGGACGCCATGAAGGCGATCGTCGGGTTCGAGGAGGACGCCGACGCGATCACCACCCGCCCCAGCCACGTGTATGGCCTGGGCTGGGTCGTCGGCCACACCCGGCTGCTGCTGGTTTAGCGACCGCGCGCTACCAGACGTCGGCTTCGGCGGCGGTCGGCGGCGGTCCCTCGGCCGGCTCGACCCCGATCCCGAGCTTGCGCTCGAGCGCCTCGATCACCTCGGCGTCGCCCGCCTCCTTGGCGGCCATCAGCGCGTAGCGCAGCTTGCCCGCGGCCTCGGCGTTCGCCGAGGCCTTGCGCCAGCTCTCGCGATCGACCGGCTGGCGCGTCGCGATCCGCAGCAGCAGGAACGCGCCCCCGTGCTCGACCGCCTCCTTCTCGAGCCGCGCGATCCGCTCGGCCCGGGCGGCCTCGTCGGGGATCCGCCAGTAGGCCTCGAGCGCGTCCAGCCGCCGCCCCGCTTCGTGGTAGCGGTCACCGAGCGCCGCGTAGTCGGGAGCCCGCCGCGGCCGGCCATACAGGAGCTCGCGCCGCTCGAGCGCGTCGGGGAGCGCCACGCGCTACGCCGCCGACTCGGACTTGGCGGAAGACGACGAGCTCGAGGCGCTGCTGGCCTTGACGTCCTTGGCCGCCTCCTTGGCCCGCGCGACCTTCTTCTCGGGCGAGGGCTTCTTGTAGTCGGTGCAGTAGAAGCCCGAGCCCTTGAAGATCAGCGCCCCGCCCGTCCCGAACTTGCGGCGCAGCGTGGCGGCCTTGCACTCGGGGCAGTCGGTGAGGGGATCCGAGCTCATGCTCTGGTAGTGCTCGAACTCATGGGAGCAGGCGGTGCACACGTAGTCGTAGGTCGGCATGGCGAACTCCTCGCACGACGCGCCCGCAACGGCGGCGCCAGTGGTGCGCAGACGCGTAACGGTCCGCCAGGATATGACTTGAACGGCCCGCTCGGCAAGGGTCGAGGCGGCCGGCCCTGCCGGACTGGCAGCCCCGGGGCGACGGAGTCTCCTGCCCCTCTCTCAGACGCTCTTCTTCATCAGGTAGAAGTCGACCTTCTCGTAGTTCGCCTGCTTGCGCCGCTCCACCTCCTCGGTGGTCTTGGGCGGCGGCACGATCACCTTCTCCCCGGGGTGCCAGTTCACCGGGCAGGCCACCCCGTGGGCGTCGGCCGTGCGCAGGGCGTCGATCAGGCGGAGCAGCTCGTCCACGTTGCGGCCCACGTTGAGCGGGTAGGAGACCAGCGCCCGCACCATGTTCTTGTCGTCGATCAAGAACACGGTCCGCACCGTGACGGTGCTGCTCTCGCCGGGGTGGAGCATGCCGTAGCGCTCCGCCACCGCCGCGTCGAGGTCGGCGACGAGGGGATAGCCGATCGTGATCCCGAGCTTGTCGCGGATGTTCTCGCGCCAGGCGAGGTGCGCGTGGACCGAGTCGATCGAGAGGCCGATCAGCTTGACCCCGCGGTCGGTGAACTCCTGCTGGCGGCGCGCCAGCTCGCTCAGCTCGGTGGTGCACACCGGGGTGAAGTCGGCGGGGTGCGAGAACAGCATGGCCCACGAGCCCTTCTTCCACTCGTGGAAGGAGAGCTCGCCCTCGGTGGTGGTGGCGCGGAAGTCGGGCGCGACGTCCCCGATCCGCGGCATGGTCGCCGGCGCGTGCTCGGCCGTATGATGCGTCATGGTGCGCTCCTGCCGGCGGCTGGCCGGCGGGCCGAACTCTAGCAGCGCGCCGCGAGGCCGCCCAGGTGATCGCTCGCTTGGCGTTGGAACCCGAGGCCGCAGCGGAGCTCCTGGCCCACGCCACGGAGGCCTATCCCCACGAGTGCTGCGGGCTGCTGCTCGGCGAGCGCGACGGCGCGGACCTGCGCGCGCGGCGCGCCTTCCGCGCGCGCAACCTCGTCACCGACCGCGCCCACGACCGCTACGAGCTCGACCCGGCCGACCGCCTCGCCGCCGAGCGCGCGGCCGAGGCGGCCGGGTGGACGCTGGTCGGCTTCTACCACTCCCACCCCGAGCACGACGCCTACTTCAGCGCCACCGACCTCGCCCGCTCCGAGGAGGTGCAGTGGGGCGAGCCCTGGCTGCCGCCGACCTACGGCTACGTGGTGGTCTCGGTGCGGGGCGGCGCCGTGGTGGACGTGCGCGCGTACCAGGTCACGGGGGGCCAGAGCGCCGCGCTCCCGCTCGAGGGCGCGGCCGGCTGAGTCGCCTCGCTTGTCCGGCCCGCAGCCAGGGCTACGATGCCGAGCAAGCGGACCCGCGCGGTCCGATTCCTTCTCGCCCCGGAGGACGACGCCATGGGCCAGGCCACGGTCCGGATCCCCACCCCCTTGCGCCCGCTCGCCGGCAACCAGGACGCCGTGCGGGCGAGCGGCGACTCGGTGCGCGCGCTGCTCGACGACCTCGAGGCGCGCCACCCCGGGCTGCGCGCGCGCCTGCTCGACGAGCAGGGCGGGCTGCGCCGCTTCGTGAACCTGTTCGTCGACGAGGAGGACGTGCGCCACCTCGACGGCCTGGATACGGCCGTGCGCGACGGCGCGGTGCTCTCGATCGTGCCCGCGATCGCGGGCGGGGCCGAGCCCGCGCCGACCTTCGCGCAGCTGCGCGACGAGGTGCGGCGGCGCGTGGCCGAGGTCGACGCGCGCACGCTGGAGGGCGAGCTGAGCGCCCGCGGGGACGGCGGCGCCGCGCCGGTGGTGGTCGACGTGCGCGAGGCCGACGAGGTGGCGCAGGGGCGCCTCCCCGGCGCGGTCCACATTCCGCGCGGCTACCTCGAAATGCGGATCGAGGACCAGGTCCCCGACCGCGACGCGCCGGTGGTGGTCTACTGCGCCGGCGGCGTGCGCTCGCTGTTCGCGGCCGAGTCGCTCGGGCGCCTGGGCTACCGCAACGTGCGCTCGCTCGAGGGCGGCTACCGCGGCTGGCAGGGGGCCGGCCTCCCGGTCGAGACCCCGCGCGCGCTCAGCGACGCCGAGCGGCGCCGCTACAGCCGCCACCTCCTGATCCCCGAGGTGGGCGAGGCCGGGCAGCTGCGGCTGCTCGAGGCCAAGGTGCTCCTGATCGGCGCGGGCGGCCTGGGCTGCCCGGCGGCGATCTACCTCGCCATGGCCGGGGTGGGCACGCTGGGCCTGGTCGACTTCGACGTGGTGGACGAGAGCAACCTCCAGCGCCAGATCCTGCACACCACCGACCGGATCGGGACCTCCAAGGTGGAGTCGGCCAAGGCCGCGCTGGCGGCCGCCAACCCGGGCGTGAAGCTGGTCGGGTTCGAGGAGCGCCTCACCAGCGAGAACGTGGAGCGGATCTTCGCGGGCTTCGACCTGGTGGTGGACGGGAGCGACAACTTCGCCACCCGCTACCTCGTGAACGACGCCTGCGTGAAGCTGGGGATCCCCAACGTGCACGGGAGCATCTACCGGTTCGAGGGGCAGGTGACGGTGTTCGCCCCCACCCTGGGCGCGCCCTGCTACCGCTGCCTGTACCCCGAGCCGCCGCCGCCCGAGCTGGCGCCCTCGTGCGCGGAGGCGGGCGTGCTCGGCGTGCTGCCCGGCGTGGTCGGGCTGCTCGAGGCGGTCGAGGCGATCAAGCTGATCCTCGGCGAGGGCCAGACCCTGGCCGGACGGCTCCTGTGCTACGACGCGCT
The DNA here is from genome assembly GCA_964569055.1 of uncultured Planctomycetota bacterium. Lineage (GTDB taxonomy): Bacteria > Planctomycetota > J058 > J058 > J058 > JAWLGW01. The sequence continues at coordinate 11,537 of CAZMSZ010000006.1, forward strand.
GGCCGCCACGTTCCGCGAGCTCAAGCTGCGGCGCGACCCCGACTGCGCCTACTGCGGCGAGGGGCGCGCGTTCCCCGGCTACGTCGACTACGAGCAGTTCTGCCGCGCGCCCTCCGCGGCGGGCGCGGCCGTGGCGCAGGCGGGCGCGCGGTGACGAGCGTGGCGCGCGCGCTGGTGACCCCGCCGCCCGCGCGCTACGCCGAGCTGATCGCGCGCCACCCCACCCTGGCCCTGATCGGCAACACCCCGCTCCTGCGGGTCGACGCCGCGCGCCTGCCCGCGGGCGCGACCCTCCACGCCAAGGCGGAGTGGACCAACCCCGGCGGCTCGATCAAGGACCGTCCGGTGATGCGCATGCTGCTCGAGGCCGTGCTCGCGGGCGAGCTCACCCCGGGGCGGACGGTGCTCGACAGCTCCTCGGGGAACGCCGGGATCGCCTACGCCATGATCGGCGCCATGCTCGGGGTGCCCGTGCGCCTGGTCGTCCCGGGCAACGCCAGCCGCGAGCGGCTGGAGCGGATCCGCGCCCACGGGGCGGAGCTGGTGCTGACCGACCCGCTCGAGGGCTACGACCACGCGCTGCGCACCTGCCACGCGCTCCACGCCGAGGAGCCGGCGCGCACCTTCCTGTGCGACCAGTACTCCAACGAGCACAACTGGCGCGCCCACTACGAGACGACCGCCGCCGAGCTGCTCGCGCAGCACGAGGCGGCGACCGGCGGCCCGCCGACCCACTTCGTGGCCGGGATCGGCACGGGCGGGACGGTGACCGGCGTGGGGCGGAGGCTCAAGGAGCTCGACCCCGCGATCGAGGTGATCGCCGTGATCCCCGACCCGTTCCCCGGGATCGAGGGGCTCAAGCCGCTCAGCCGCCCCGAGGACATTCGCCCCGCGATCCTCGACGAGGGCGTGATCGACCGCACCCTGGTGCTCTCGATCGAGGACGCCTTCGACGGCTGCCGCCGCCTGGCCGCGCGCGGCCTGTTCCTGGGCCAGTCCTCGGGCGCCATGCTGCTCGCCGCCGAGCGCGTCGCCCAGGACGCCGGCCCCGGCGCGCGAATCGCGACGGTGTTCGCCGACCTCGGCGAGCGCTACTTCAGCACCGGGCTGTGGAGCTGA